>NZ_JAKJKD010000001.1:2615000-2915000 GCF_021845525.1 Nitrospina gracilis Nb-211
GGACCTCAGCGAGCAGGAAGCGGAAGACGGGTTGAGCCTTGTACTCGACCACGCGGTGTCGGAAGCGCGCGCCGCGGTGTTCCTCATCGCCTCGCGCATGAAGATCGAGTCGCTGGCCGAGACCCGCGGATTCTACCGCGCCCTCGACAAAGACACGCTCAAGCGGGAAGTGAAGCTCGACCGGCTTCTGCAGATCGCCGATGCGTTCGATGGATTCGTCCGCGCGCCCCAGTTCGGCTTTTACGTGCCACCCGTGCTGGCGCAGATGGGCCTGCCCGCCTTCGGCCTGTCGTCGCTCCCCACCGCACCCAAACACGGTGTCACGTATGAAGATTTGCTGATCAACCACTATGGCGCACGGCGGGACACGACACTGGAAGACCGCGCGGCGCTCATCGAAGAATTCGGCTTCGGCTACCTCGGCACGGAACAGTGCCACCCGAAACTCGAAGGGCTGAGGCAACTGCGTGAAGAAGTGGTGAAGCGCACCACGCTGGCGACGCTGGAAAAAATGCTGATGCCCTTGAAAGCACCGCACACCTTCCTCGCGTCCAACTATTTTCACCCGGGATACGAGACGGCGATGATCGAGGTGGCGAAGATTTCCGGATTCGACCGCGTACTCATCGGCAACGGCATGGAAGGGAGCACGCTGTACGGCGTGCACAAGCAGGCGAAAGTGTTCATGCAGATGGGCGCGGACAACCTGGCGGAGATGAAACTGGATTACGAATCGCTCTACGACGCGGACACCGTGCAGTCGATCCAGGACGCGTTCACCGCATTGAAAGAGGCGCCCGCAACCAAAACCGAAATCGCGAAACTCGGCGAACAGGCGTTGAAGGACGGGACGGGTCCGGCCGCACCGATGATCGCGCATCATGCGGCGACCCTGTCGCACCTCTCCGGCCACAGCCGCAACGTCGCCGACGCGTACAACCAGGCGATGGATATTTTAAAATCGGGAAAAGTTTTGGATGCGTTGATGAATTATCTGAAAAGATACAAAGACTAGGCAGGTGTCAAGGCTTGAGGCATCTCATCCCACGTTCGGCCGTTCAGGGTACGGCCGTTTTTCTTTTTCTGCACCCCACCCCATTGCTTGAAAAAGAAAGGCACTTCTCTTTTAGCGCACTGTTCCTGGATTTCGGCCACCCATTTGGGGTCCATGGGCCGGGCTCCCGGGCCGCTTTCACCACCCACAATCACCCAATGGATACCTTTCAAATTGATTTTCCCAAGCGGCCCAAGAAGGGGTTCAATTGAGGCGAAACGAATGCAGGCGTTGGTTTTGCGGAGATGGTCCAAACGATATAAGTAATCAGAAGACTCTACGGAAACTCCCATCCACACATTCTGCGGCCAGAGTAAATCGGGAGCTACTTCCATGAGCCGTTTCGACCGCTTGGTGAGGACCTGAAACTGGTGCCAACTGGCCTGTTTCATAACCCTGAACACTTCCTGAATAAACGGGAGGGGGACTTCCTCATGAAACAGATCGCTCATGCTGTTCACAAAGACGGTTCTCGACTTTTTCCAGGTCAGCGGTTGCTCTAACCGCGATTTCCAGATTTTCAGGTCGAACCCCTGCTCGTACGGGTGACCCGGTATCCCCCGCCAACGCTCCGCAAAGGTTTCTGCATAGCAATGCGTACAACCCGGACTGACCTTGGTGCACCCCGTCACGGGATTCCACGTCGCATCCGTCCATTCAATTGTGGAATTTTGGCTCAATGGGCAAACCTAAAAAGGTTAAATAATATATCTCGTATTCAGAATAAATGGAGAAGAGCTAATTGTAAATTGAAGATTATCAATAAATTGAGGCATACTGACAGATATCAAAATATCGAATTTTTAGCTATGAGATCATTTAAAGAATACGAAGGCAGAGAACAGACCTATTTAAAACACTTTTTCTTAGAACATTACTTAGAACGAGTGATTTACAACATTGGGTCCAAATGGAAAGCGTTTACCTACATTGATGGATTCTCGGGACCTTGGAAATCAGACGATGTGGATTATCACGACACCTCTTTTTTTATTGCATCCCAAAAACTTTCCAGTGCAGCGGAAGGGCTAAGGAAGAATGGCAAAGAGATAAATATCAAATGCCTTTTTATTGAAAAAACTCGCACAGCATTTGAAAGTTTAAAAGAATATACCGAAAGCATTGATGGCTTAGAAGCAACGGCAATAAATGGAAGGTTCGAAAACTTAATACCTGACATTATTAACTATATTGGAAGCTCTTTTTCATTTGTATTCATTGATCCCACTGGGTGGACAGGTTTCAGTTTAGAAAAAATTCAACCCATATTACGGTTAAGAGGTGAAGTTTTAATAAACTTTATGTATGACCATATTAATAGATTTATTGGCACCACCGATTTGTCAGAAAAGTCTTTTGAAGATTTATTTGGTGACAAAAAATGGAAAGCCCGATTCGAAAACCTGCTTAGAAATCATGGCGACCGAGAAAATGCCATTCTAAAATTGTACAGTGATCGTTTAAAGGAAACCGGAAACTATAAGTACATAGCTTTTACCAAGATTCTCAATCCCAAAAAGGACCGTTCTTACTTTTACTTAATAAATTGCGGGAAGAATTTAAAAGGTCTTTTGGAATTTAGAGAAGTTGAACAAAAACTCTTTGAAGAGCAAAATCTTGTCAGAAAATCTTTAAAACATTCTAAGCAAATCGAAGAGTCAAAACAAAGTGAGCTTTTTGGCCCTTCAGAAACTCTAACAAAACCCGGCTTGATGGAAGAGGAAAGAAAAGTTCAATTGGCTTGGGGAAAGGCTTGGCTGGCAGATTTAATTAATATAAGTAATACCTTAACCATGGATCAAATTTTATCTCAAGCATTAGAGTTTCCATTAATTTGGAAAAAGGATGTTGATAACTGGATTTTTGATTGGGCTTCTAAAAATCATATATCAATTCAAAACTCTACTCCCAGAGAAAAAACCTTAAAAGCAAAACATACGATCAAAAAAATTAAAAACATCAACGATTAGTTACTTTTTCACCAACGGCTCCAGATACTTCCACATGGTGAGGGTGACTTTGGGGTGGGTTTTGCCGTTAAGGGGGGATCATCCGGCTGGGTCGAGGTCTCCGCTAGCCCCAATACATCAAACAGCAGAATAACTCCTCATCAATCGTCATCATCTTCATCATCCCCGTCGTCATCACCATCACCTTCACCGTCATCCAGCATCGGCTCCAGATACTTCCACACGGTGAGGGTGACTTTGGCGTAGCCTTTGTCGATGGGATGCAGGCCGTCGGGCTGGGTGAGGTCCTTCACACCCGCCACGCCTTCCAGAAAAAACGGAATTAAAGGCACATCGTACGTCTCTGCCAGATCGTGAAACACCTGCTCGAACGCTTCGGTGTACTCACGTCCAAGGTTGGGCGTGATCTTCATCCCCGCAAGCAGGACCTTCGCGCCGTGTTTCTGGCACGCTTCTATAATATAGGAAAGGTTTTTGCGCATCTGCTCGACAGGTAGGCCGCGCAGGCCGTCGTTCGCGCCCAACTCGACAATCACGATCTCCGGATCGTGGCGCAGGAGCCAGTCGATGCGCGACGCGCCGCCCGCCGTGGTGTCGCCGTTGACCCCGGCGTTGATCACCGTGTACGGGTAGCCCTTGGCCTTCAAAACCCTCTGCAGGCGCGATGGATAGCTCTTTTCCGGCGGCACCTGGTAACCGAACGTGAGGCTGTCGCCAAATGCAAGAATGACGTGTTTATCTGACACGGGACCAGCTCCTGTGAGGGTGAAAAACCAGAGGATGGCGCAAAAAATTTTTGTAAATGCACGCCCGACTTTGCAACAATGAATCATACGCCAATCCCAAGCAGACCCGCGGAATCTGATGATCGAAATCCGACAACTCACAAAATCCCTTTATGGCGGCGGACACCGGGTGGACATCCTGAAGGGCATCGACCTGACAGTGCCGGACGGGCAGTTCGTCGCCATCACCGGGCCTTCCGGAAGCGGCAAGACGACCCTGCTCAGCCTCATTGCCGGGCTCGACAGCCCGACCAGCGGATCCATCATCGTGGACGGGAAGGATATCACGAAACTGAACGAAGATGAACTGGCCGTTCTGCGCGGCGAGCGCTTCGGTTTCGTCTTTCAGAATTTCCACCTCATCCCCACGCTCACCGCCCTGGAAAACGTCCTGCTCTCCGCCGAGCTCAACGGCGCCTCCGGCGCGCACAAGAAGTCGGAAGACATCCTCGGCGTGGTCGGTCTGGGCGAACGCCTGCATCACTATCCATCGCAGTTGTCCGGCGGCGAGCAACAACGCCTGTCGCTCGCGCGCGCGTTCATCAACGAACCGGACATCGTGCTCGCTGACGAACCGACGGGCAACCTCGATTCCAAGAACAGCGACAAGATCATGGACCTGATCACGGAACTCCACCGCGTGAAGCGGGCGACCATCATCCTCGTCACGCACGAGGCGCACATCGCGGCGCGCACCCAGCGCACACTCACCATGGGCGATGGCAACATCATCGACGACATCCTCAATTCCAACTGGAAGCAGTCATGAGGTCGCCGCAGTTGTCGTTTCCGCAGTTACTGCGGCTGGCCCTGGCGGAAAGCCGCGGTGCGGGCAAGCGCTTCGTCTTCTTCGTCATCTGCCTCGCCATCGGCGTCGGCGCCATCATGACGATCAAGAGTTTCTCCAACATCCTCGAGCAGGCGATCCAGCGCGAATCGAAAGCCCTGCTTGCCGCCGATATCGAGATCAAAAGCAGTTGGCCGCAAAGCCCCGAAGACCGCGCTTACCAAAAGAAAGCCCTGCCGCCCGGCACCGAGTTCATCTTCCTTAAAGAACTGCACGCCATGACGCGGTTTGCGGACCCCAAGCGTGCGGGCGACCAGGCGAACCTGCTGGTCGAGTTGAAATCGGTTCCAGCCACCCAGCCGTTCTATCCGTTCTATGGCACGCTCGCCACCAACCCGTCGGGGCCGCTCTCGGAGTTATTGGCCGATCACGGTGCGCTGGTGGAACCGAACTTTCTGGTCAAGGCCAATTTGAAAGTCGGCGACCGCTTCCAGCTGGGTGAGGTGGCAGTGCGCATCACGGCGGTGATCGAAGGCGAGCCGGACCGCATCTCGCGCGCGTTCAGTATCGGCCCGCGCGTGATGGTGTCGAATGAAACGCTGGAGCAGGCACAACTCATCGCGCCGGGAAGCCGCGTGAAAAACAAAACGCTCGTTCATCTGCCGGAAGGCTTTCCGCTGGAAAAGGGCGTCGCCCTGCTGGAACGCGGGCTGAAGGACAAGGCCGCGTCCATCCGCACCTATAAGGACATGGAATCGTCGCTCACCGGCGCCATCGACCGCATGAGCAAATACCTCGGTTCCGTCGGCGTCATCGCGCTTCTCATGGGCGGCATCGGCGTGGCCATGATCATCCGCACCTTCATGGCGCAGAAGATGGATACCATCGCCATCCTCAACTGCCTCGGCGCGACCTCGCGCACGGTGTTTTACGTGTACCTGATTCAGGCGCTGCTTCTCGGCCTGGCCGGAAGCCTGATCGGCGTCGGCATCGGCTACGCCCTGCAATACAGTCTGCCTGAAAAAATGGCGGACCTGCTGAACCTGGAGGTGAGTCCCGGCTTTTACTGGGAGCCGGCGGTGCAGTCGCTCCTGCTCGGTCTGCTGACGACGCTTTTGTTCACCGTGTGGCCACTCATCCGCGCCGTGCGGACGCGCCCCCTGCGCCTGTTCCGCCACATCGCCGAAGAAGAAGAGTTGTCACGCGGCTCGCGGCGGCAACGCTGGATGATGGGCATCCTGTTTTCGCTGGGGCTGGTGGCGATCGTGTTCTGGCAGGCGGAGTCTGTCAAACGCGGGCTGGTGTTCCTTTCCATCCTCGCGGTGTCGACGCTTCTGCTGGCAGGCGTGGCGACGCTGTTCCTGAAAATGATCCGCAAACTGCCGCCGTCGCCGCTCATGACGCGGCGCTACGGCCTGGCCAACCTGTACCGCCCCAACAACCAGGCGGTGTCGATCATCACCGCGCTCGGCATGGGCATCATGCTGGTGCTCTCCATCCATCTCATCCAGATGGACATGATCGCCATGCTCAACAAGAACACCGAGAACAAACCGCCGAATTATTTTTTCATCGACATCCAGAAACACCAGGTGGATGAGTACAAACGGATCATCGACTCCTTCGGCGCGGAAGCGAAGCAGGAAACGACACCGCTGGTGCGTTCGCGCCTGTTCAGCATCGACGGACACCGCGCCGACCAGTGGGATTACACCAACCGCCACGCGGAGGAATGGTTCATCAACCGCGAGTTCGTGCTGACCTATCGCACCGATGAACCGCCAGACGGCAATAAAGTCATCAAAGGCAAGTGGTGGACGAAAGAGGAAGCGGGACAGGCGCTGGTGTCGCTGGAGGAGGACGCCGCCCGCAGACTGGACGCGCACATCGGCTCGGAACTGGTGATGGACATCCAAGGCATCCACGTCACCGCCACGGTGCACAACATCCGCCGCGTGGACTGGCGTAACATGCGCACGAATTTTTACATGGTGTTTTCGCCGGGGGCGCTGGAGGGCGCGCCGGTGACTTTCGTCAGCACGGTGTATATCCCGCGTGACCAGGAACTGCAACTGCAACAGGCGGTGGTCGATGCTTTGCCGAACGTCACCGCGCTCGGCACGCGCGACATCGTGGAGAGCATCGAGAACGTGGTCAACAAACTGCTGACGCTGGTGGATTTCATGTCCGCCTTCGCCATCGCCTCCGGCCTGTTCATCCTGTCCGGCGCAGTGGCCTCCACCAAGTTCCGCAGGCTGAAAGAAGCCGCCATTTTAAAAACGCTGGGCGCCAGGCGGCGCATGGTGGCGGCGATCCTCGGTTACGAATACGGCACGCTGGGCGTGGTCGCGGCGGCGGTGGGCGTCCTCTTGTCCATCGGCACGTCGTGGGCGGTGATGGAGTACATCGTCAAATCCGACTGGCACTTCCGGCTGGGGCCGCTGGGCTGGTCGTTTTTGGCGGCGTTCGTGCTGACCACCTTCACCGGCATCCTGAGCAGTGTCGATGTCCTGCGCAACAAACCCATCCACACCTTGCGGCGCGTGGACGGCTAGGTTCCTACGGCAACTCCACGAACACCTCATCGGCTTCCACCGACACCTCAAACGTATCCACTTCCCCGCTCACGTTGTTCAGGCATTCGCCGGTGGTGATGTCGAACTGCCATCCGTGGTTGGGACAGATGACGGTTTTGCCATCGAGTTTGCCGTGTCCCAGGGACCCGCCCCGGTGCGGACAAAAATCCGCCGTCGCCCAGAATTTGCCATCCACGTGATAGACGGCGATGTCCTGCCCGTTCACTTCGTATTGATTGCCCTGGCCCTCGACCAGGTCGCTGGTTTTGCAGACTTTATATTTGGCCATGATGACCCCCATCCGGTAAAGGTTCCATTGGAGAGAAGAATTTCCGCTTGGTTTCTCCCTGCATGATACAATCGGGGAAACCAAATTGAAGAGGGGGGTTGTATGCAACCCGAAAATTTCAAATCCCGGACTCGAAGGATTTTTCGAACCGGGTGGGCGGTGCTCCTTTACTCCGGATTGATTGTGACGGCATTGGCTTTCCAAAGTGCCCATGCCGCCGATCCCAGCCACTATATCCAGGACAAACCCTTTGAGGCGCCGCCCTACGTGCCTCCCCCTCCGCCGCCGCCGCAAACCCAATTCACCGACAACGAAGACGGCACTCTCACCGACGCCAACGGGTTGATGTGGACGCAGAGGGACAGCTACGCCGAGCTCGGCCACTGCGTCAACTGGCAGGATGCGTTCAACTACGTGGAAAAACTGGAAACGGGCGGCCACACCGACTGGCGCATGCCCACTATCCGGGAGTTGGCCACTATTTACGACGACACCAAGGAAAACGTGCTGGCGTGGGACAAGGACCCGGAGAACCCGCTCCGCCTCGACAAAAAATTTGCGGCGGGTGCCGCTTACTGGTACTGGTCCAGTGAAAAGGAAGAAACGAAACTGACCGACTGTTGCGCGCGCTCCATGTATTTCCCGCGCGGGCTGGTCAACGTGCGCCGGTTAACCATGTGCCAGCATGGCGGTGTGCGCGCCGTACGCAACGCACGCTAAGTTTTCTCCACTGCGCGGCCGGCATCGCCCATCGGCAGGTGGATGTGAAACACACTGCCCTGCCCCACCGTACTTTGCACGCTTACCTTGCCGCCGTGCGCCTGAGCGATGTGCTTGACGATCGCCAGCCCCAGTCCCGTGCCACCCATCTGCCGGCTCCGTGCCTTGTCCACGCGGTAAAACCTCTCGAACAGGCGCGGCAGGTGTTCGCGCTCAATACCGCGTCCCTGGTCTTTCACCGACACCACCACCTGCTGGCGCGCCGTGGCTGCGATCACGCGGATCACGGTGTTGTCGCCGCTGTACTTGATGGCGTTGTCCACCAGGTTGACCACCGCCTGTTCCATGAGCGGCGGGTTGAGCGCCACCTTGAGCGCCGGGTCGCAGTCGATTTCGATGCCGATGTTCTTTTCCAGCGCCCGCGCGTTGCACTGCTGAATCGCCGTCTCCAATAGCGCGCGCAGTCCCGTTTCCTGAATGACAATGCCTTCCTTTTCCGAATCCTGCTCGATGCGTGACAGGCTGAGCAGGTCGTCGATGATGGCATTCAGGCGGTCGGCCTGTTTGGCGACGATCTGTAAAAACCGTTCCGCGTTTTCCGGTTCGTTGAGCGCACCGTTGAGCAGGGTTTCGACGAAGCCCTTGATCGACGTGATCGGCGTGCGCAACTCGTGCGATACGTTGGCGACGAAGTCGCGCCGCATGTTTTCCAGCCGGCGCAGGCGGGTGACGTCATTGAGCACGATGACCGCGCCGATGGTGGCGTCGCCTGCATCCTTGAGCACCGTGCCCACCGCCTGCAAATACCGTTCGTCATCCGGCCGGTCGAGCACCAGGTCGCTCTCCACCGGCTCCCGGCTTTTGAGCGCTTTGCGGATGAACTGCTGAACCTGCGAATGGCGGAACACCTCCGGCACGCTCCGCCCCTGCGCGTCCTCCACGCGCACTTCCAGAAACCGCGCCGCCGATTGATTGATGCTGATGATGGCCTCGTCGCTGTCCACGGCGATCACCCCCTCCACCATGCTGGCAAGAATCGCTTCCTGCTCGTTGCGCTGGGCGGTGATGGTGCGGATGCGGTCGTCCAACTGCGCCGCCATGGTGTTGAGCGCGTCGGCGAGGTTGTCGATGTCCTGCGGCCCTTCCACGTGAATGCGCGAGCGCAGGTCGCCGCTGGCGAACCGCTCAGCGTGTTCCTTCATCGCGAGCAAAGGACGGCTGATGCGGCGCGACACGAACAGGCTGATGGGCGTGGCGATGAGCGCGATGACGAGGCCCGCCAGCGCGATCTTGTAGGTGATGCCCGCCAGCGTTTCATGAATGAGCGTGAGCGGCAGCGCCGTGCGCACCACGCCGGTCACCTTGCCGTCGTGACGGTACGGCACGGCGACGTACATCAGTTCTTCTTTCAACGTGTGGCTGTAGCGCTGCGACGAACCGTGCCCGCCCTTGAGCGCTTCAATTACTTCCGGACGCGTGCCGTGGTTGTCCATCAGCGACGGGTCGCGGTGCGAGTCGGCGATCACTTTGCCCTTCTTCGTGATGAGCGTCACCCGCATGCCGCCCGCGCGGCCAAGTTCGTCCGCCAGTTGGCGCAGGCGCCGGTGCTGGCCGGACTGGAACAGGTCCTGCGTCTGCGTGCGCACCAGGTTGGCGCGCGCTTCCAGGTCTTTGAACGTGCGTTCGTATAAAAAGTCATGCAGGGAGCTTAAGGAGTACCAGCCGATGGCGCCGAGTGCGATGAACGTAAGAAGGAGGTAGGAAAGGTAGATCTGGTGATGCAGGGTTTTGTTGATCATGCGTCGTCTTGAAAACGGTACCCCACCCCGCGCACCGTCTCGATGTAGTCGGCGCAGTCGCCCAGCTTCTTGCGCAGACCGACGATCTGGAAATCCACCGAGCGGTCGGTGACGGCGTGGTCCTCGCCGCGGATGGCATCGACCAGCTGGCCGCGCGTGAACACCCAGCCGGGACGCGACGCCAGGATTTCCAGGATGCGGAACTCGGTGAACGTGAGGTCGAGTTTTTTGCCTTTCACCTTGGCCTCGTGACGGCCGGGGTGGATGGTGAGGTCCTTCACCTTGAGGACGCCGTTCGGGTCGGCCGGTTTTGGGGTCTCCCCCCGGCGGCGCAGGACGGCGCGCACGCGGCTTATAAAAATTTTCGGACTGAACGGTTTGGTGACGTAGTCGTCCGCGCCCATCTCCAGGCCCGTCACCACGTCGCTTTCCTCGCCCTTGGCGGTGACCATGATGATGGGAATGGCGCGCAGATCGGCGTCGGCTTTCATCGAACGGCAGACGTTGAGGCCGTCGATGCCGGGGAGCATGAGGTCGAGCACCACCAGGTCCGGCGCCTCTTTCTCCACCTGCTTGAGCGCCTTCTCACCCGTGTCCACGCAGGTGACCTGAAACGCCTCGCGTGCGAGGTTGTAACGGATCAGTTCCTGAATGTCTTCCTCGTCCTCCACCACCAGTATCTTTTCTGCGGTCATGCGACCCTCCAAAAATCGTTTAATATCGTACCATTAAACGGCCGCCGTGTTGGAATCCGGTTAGCGTTTTGTTTGAATGTGTGGAGATTGCAAGAGGCGGGTGCGAGGGTTTTATAAGGAAGGCTTTTTTGCCGTTCCCAGGTAACAATAGGTAAACAGTTTCGGGCCATCCAGGTAGAAGTTTTCGCACTCACGGAGTTCAAACCCGGAGTCTTGGATGATCCGGGCGATGGGGCGGTTGACGTGGCATCCCCCGGCCAGACATTTCTGGATGGGGTTCCACCGGTCCTGCCAGCGGGCGATGTTGGGATCGGGATCACGCCCGTGCTCCAGAAAATGATACCGGCCGCCGGGCTTGAGCACGCGCTGGAATTCCTGGAGCGCGGCGGGGGCGTCCGCAATGGTGCACAGGGTGAAGGTGGTGACGACGGCGTCCACCGACTGATCGGGCAGATCGATGACGCCGTTTTCTTTTAGAGCGACGAACTCCACGGGAAACGGCGCGCGACGGATACGTTTGGCCGCCAACTTCCGCGCGACGCGGGAGGGATCGAGCGCATATAATTTTTCCACCGCATCGAGATAAAACGGCAGGTTGAGTCCGGAGCCGAACCCCACCTCCAGCACCACGCCCTGCGCGCCCGCCACCGTCTTTTTCCGCGCCGCGTGAAACCGCTCGCCCGACAGCACCCAGTCGATGCCGCGCGGCAGGATGTGTTCCTCGTAAAATCCCATTCTCTTCGCGCCCAAACGGGGTATTCTTGACAGGCCATGTCCATGACCGTTCCCGTTCTCATTCTACCCTATGCCCTGCTCGCGTTGTCGATGCTGTCCCTGTGGCACCGCAAAACACGAAAGCTGTGGCCCGCGTTGTTTGCCGTGGCGCTGACAGCGGCATGGATGACGAACCGCATCGCGTGGCCCGGCGTGTTGGCGGTGCTGGCGTTCGGCGGGCTGGCGTGGGCCTATTACCGGCGCGCCCGCGACGACGCATGGAAAGCCCTTTTCGCCGTCGGCATCGCCGTGCTGTCATTGCTCCTGTTTCACCATCAAATCCCCGGCTTCGATAATTTAAAGCTCCTCGACCGTCACCGTTTCTCCGCCGACGCCCTGCCCTACAGCCTGTATCTGAATTTCGATAAGGGATCGGTGGGGCTGTTCCTGCTCGCCTGCGGCTGGCCGCTGATCGCCACCCGGCAGGACTGGCAACGCATGCTCGCGCGTTCGCTTCCCGCCTTTGCGCTCGGTTGCGGCGTGATCCTGTTGCTCTCGCTTGCCCTCGGCTACGTGCGGTTCGATGTCAAATTGCCGGAGGCGCTCGCACTCTGGGCGTTCAAGATGCTGTTCTTCACCGTGGTGGCGGAGGAAGCGTTCTTTCGCGGTTTCGTGCAGGGTGAACTCACCCGGCGCTGGCGCGGCCGGCGCGGTGGGGAGACCGCGGCGTGGGTCACCGCGTCGGTCCTGTTCGGGCTCGATCACTTCGGCGGCGGGCCGCTGTACATCGCGCTGGCCACGGTGGCGGGGCTGTTTTACGGCTGGGTTCTGCGCAAGACCGGGCGCATCGAGGCTTCCATCCTGTTCCATCTCCTGCTCAACACCCTGCATCTGCTGTTTTTCAGTTATCCGGCGCTGGCCTCCGTGGCGGGTTGAAAGCCGGAACACCCCTTCCCGGCCAATGTTGACTTTTTATTTTTGAAAGTCGGGTTATAGTGGAAAGGATTTCATGTTTTCTTTCCAATTTTGAAGGAGGGGCGGCCATGAACACCTGGCAGACGATCAAAAGAACGATGACGGTGGGGTTGGTATTGCTGGCCGGGTGGGCGCTCGCCCTGCCCGCCTGGGCGGAAATGGACCCCGCCAAGAAACGCGACATCCAGACCCTGATGGAAGTGTCCGGCACCATCGAGAGTTTGAAACAGTTCCGCCCGCTGATGCTCCAAAGCTACTCGAACATCCTGAAGACCGCATACAAGGACCAGAACATCCCGCAGGAGTTCTGGGACGAGTTTCTGAACACCATCATCACCGACGCCGATCTCGACAGCCTGGTGGAAGAGATCCTGCCGATTTACGACCAGAATTTCACGCACGATGAAATCCGCGAACTCATCGCCGCGTTCCAGACGCCCGCCTACCGCAAGTGGGTGACACGGTTGCCGACGATGATGCAGGCATCGTCCGAGGCCGGACGCCGGTGGGGTCGCAATCTGGCCCAGTCGGGCGTCATTCAGCAAAGACTGGAGATGCTGAAGATGAAGTACAGCCTGGGCGAACCGAGTGAGGGCGCACCGCAGGGCGAGGGAATGCGTTGACGGTGGAATGAAAAGGGCAAGGGAGCAAGCCCGCTGTCCGTCACCAAAACGCGGGCAAAAAAAATCGCCCGATTCGTCAACTGAAAATCGGGCGGTCCCTGCGGCCGTAGCAACGGCTTACTGAAAAATGGCGGGGCCGACGAGACTCGAACTCGCGACCTCCGGCGTGACAGGCCGGCGTTCTAACCAACTGAACTACGACCCCGCTCTGGTGTCGTGGGGGACGGGCCTCGTCCCCGGGTACTGCATGTCACATCAATCCGGTGGCGGAAAAAAAAGGCGGCGGAAGGTGAATTCGGCACCCTTTTCCGGCCACCATGCCGGATTGCAAAGAAAAAATGGTGGGCTGAACAGGGCTCGAACCTGTGACCCTCGGCTTGTAAGGCCGATGCTCTCCCAGCTGAGCTATCAGCCCACGCTATGTTCCGGAATCATAACAAAAAATCCGTACAAGAGGCTAGGAGTATATTCACCCCTTCGAATTCTGTCAAGGTAATTGAATGGCCGGCAGGCGAAGCGCGCCGGGCGGCCGCGCCCGCCGTTTTGGCAAAACAATTGACACCCCCGCAGGTGGGCTTTAAAATATTTATTTTAAATGGGTTATTACAATCTCCGGGGACCGCTTGAAGCCGCAGGCACCTCCCCGAACCTGCTCTCTCTGCCCGTGGATCGCTCTGGAAATTGTGGTTTCCCGTACCCGGCAGGGTAGAGAACCGCAAATCACATGTGGCGGCGCGTCACGACGCCGCCGGGAACAAACCTGCGTCATGGCCACCGACAATCCGCTGAACAACCTGATGGACATCATCTGCAACCTCGCCGATGCCTACACGGCAGCGTTGTTCGTCCTTCAGCCGGATGCGGAAACGCTGACCCTCCGCGCACATCAGTCACTCAGCGCGCAGATCAAAAGCGACGCGTCGTTCAAGATCGGGCAGGGCCTGCTGGGCCGCTCCGCGTTCGATCTGAAACCGCTGGCGAAGGATTTCTCCCACGAAACCGCACCGAAGCTGGAACTGTACCGCAGGAAGGAAGATTTGAAATCGCTGTGGGTGATTCCGCTGGTGGACGACGACACGTTGAAAGGGATTCTGTACATCGATTCGAAAGAGCAGTACCACGTGCCCACCAAGGTGCAGAAGATGATGACGCCGCTCATGAACCAGGTCCTGTGGCACCTGGAGCAGGAAACCGCACCGGTTTCGTTTGCCGGCGAGCCGGCGGACTTTGCGGCGCTCCTCAAATGGTGCCGTTTTCTGGCGGAGTCGCCGGACCTGCGGGCGTTGAGTGAAC
This sequence comes from Nitrospina gracilis Nb-211, assembly GCF_021845525.1. Lineage (NCBI taxonomy): Bacteria > Pseudomonadati > Nitrospinota > Nitrospinia > Nitrospinales > Nitrospinaceae > Nitrospina > Nitrospina gracilis. The sequence continues at coordinate 2,629,281 of NZ_JAKJKD010000001.1, forward strand.
GCTTCGTGCACATCCCGAAAAACATCATGCAGATGGACGCCCTCGCCGTGGTGTGGTTCGACGAAAACGGCGACGGGCGCCTCGCCGCCTCGCGCGGGTGGGGTGCGGGTCTCAAGGACCTGCCGCTGGACCTCGGCACGGGGATCTGCGGGCAGACGGCAAAGTCGGCCAGCCCCGTATTGATCGGCGACACCAAGAACCGGCCGTTCGTCCTGTTCGCCAAAAACGAAAACGTCGGCACGTTTGCGTCGCTCCTCGCCGTGCCCATGAACCCCAAGCGCCATCCCACCGGCGTGGTGCTGTGCGCCACCCAGAGGGTGGGTGGCCTGCAACCGGTGGACCTGGGACGGCTGTTGTGGATGACCACCTTCGCCCTGCAATCCCCGGCGCTGGGTGCGGCGGAAAAAGAAGACACTGCGGCGCCGCGGTCCCTGCACACGCCGTATTTCGCCGCCGTGCAGGCGGTCAGCGTGGAAGACGAAATTTTCAGTCCCGACCGCACAATCAGCATGCTGAGCGTTCACTTCACCAACCTCGATGTGCTGGCGCGCAAGCAGGGGTTTGAAGCCAGCGAGACCATATTGAACGAAGCCGCCACGCGCCTGGCCGCGGTCCTGCCCCAGCCGAAGCTGGTTTTCAAGGCGGGGGAGACCACGCTGGCCGCGCTTCTGGTCAACGTGACCGGCGAGCAGGCGCTGGCGCTGGAGCCGGAAATCCAGCAGGCGCTGGGCGACCCCGCCTTTGCCTGTGGCGACACCCTGTACTGCCCGGAACTGGAGTTCGGCGTCTCCGCCTACCCCGAGGATGGCGATCACCTGACCGCACTGCTGGTGTCTTCCCTCACCCGCATCACCCCCACCGGAGGCAACGTGCATGCCTAGTTTATGGAGTCACCTCGTCAACCTGTTCACCTCGGACATCGCCATGGACCTGGGCACGGCGAACACGCTGATGTACGTGCGCAACCAGGGCATCCTGCTCAACGAGCCGTCGATCGTCGCCGTCAGCAACAACGGCGTCGGCGTTCAGCGTGTGGAAGCGGTGGGCCTGGAAGCCAAGCGCATGTACGGCCGGACCCACGCCAAGCTGCAGGCCATCCGCCCGATGAAAGACGGCGTCATCGCCGACTTCGAGATCACCAACAAAATGATTTCGTATTTCATCAAAAAGGTGCTGACGCATTACCGGCTGGTGAAACCGCGCATGGTGGTGGGCATCCCGACCTGCATCACGCAGGTGGAAAAGAAAGCCGTCATCGACGCCGCGCTTCTGTCCGGCGTGCGCGAGGTGTACCTGGTGGAAGAACCCATGGCGGCGGCCATCGGCGTCGGCATCCCCGTGCATCTGCCGGAAGGCAACATGGTGATCGACATCGGCGGCGGCACCTCGGACGTTGCCGTCACCTGCCTGTCCTCCATCGCGTATGGCGAGTCCATCCGGCTGGGCGGCGACGAGATGGACGAAGCCATCCAACGCTACATGCGCATCCAGCATCATCTCAACGTCGGTATCTTCGAAGCCGAGCGCGTGAAGATCGCCGTCGGCAGTGCATACCCCCAACCGAAACCGCTGACCACGCAGATGCGCGGCCTGAACGTGAAGACCGGCGTGCCGACCTCCATCCTGGTCAATGATGAGGAAATCCGCGAAGCGTTGAAGGAACCGCTGGGGGCCATCACCGGCGCGGTGCTGAGGGCGCTGGAGAAAACCCCGCCGGAACTCTCCGGCGACATCTACACCAACGGCCTGTACCTGACCGGCGGCGGCGCCTTGATCCGCGGCCTCAACAAACTGCTCGAAGAAACCACCAGCCTCAAAGTCAACCAGCCGGAGGACCCTCTGCTCAGCATCGTGAAGGGCGCGGGAAAGGTCATCGACCAGTTCCGCGAGCTGAGAAAAGTTTGCATCAATTGAACCCCGTTTGGTATACAATGGCCTCGAAACTGCTGAAAAACAGCGAGATCGTTGATGACTGACCAGACCCCGGATTCCTCGGACACCCATTCCTGCTTCCAGTGCGGCACGAATGTAGACAGCCTGCCGACGACCATCGAATACGAAGGTCAGGACGTGCATGTGTTCAACCCCGTGGTGTGCCGGACCTGTCTGCTTTCGATCTGCGAGGCCTACTCCGTGGAATGCGCCAATTGCGGCGGCAAAATCCCCCCGTACACCCAGGTCGGGGTGCTGAAAGCCGACAACGGCGAACGCCAGTACGTGCACATGACCGTCGCCTGCACGACGGTGGGCAGTGCCTTTCACGGGTACTTGGGTAAAGGACAACTGGGAGATTTCGTACAGGTGGAAGCATGCTGACCGTTCATTTTGAAAAACAGAACCGCACCATCCAGGTAGAGCCCGGCACCAATCTGCGGGAAGCCGCGATCGCCAACAAAATCGGCATCTACCAGCATATATTCAAGATTCTCAACTGCCGGGGACGCGGCCTGTGTTCGTCCTGCCGGGTGGAAATCGCGTCGGGAAACGTCGCGCCCCGAAACGAAGTGGAAGAGAACAACCTCAAAAAATCACTCACCATAAATCCCAACCTGCGGCTGGCCTGCCAGATCAAGGTGGAAGACAACCTGGTGGTCCGCTCGCACGTTTGAAAACGGTTGAGTCTGCACGGTTTAGAGCAACCGGGAGGGCTATCGACGGGCCCCGGCAACGTCCCAGAAATTCATTGACAAACCCCGATTTCGGGAACCAAAATAGGGGGTAAATCATGATCTCACTGGCCGCCGACAAGCTGGAAGATGCGCGCCAACATGCGCTCGATGAATACCCATACGAGTGCTGTGGAATCATCATCGGCAAGCCCGATACGGATAAAGAGGACATCCTTTTCCGGTGCACCAACATTCAGAACCAGTTGCACCAAAAGGACCCTCAAACGTTTGTGCGAGACGCACGCACCGCCTTTTACATCGACCCCAAGGAGTTGATGGCGATTTTGCGCGAGGCGGAACAGAAAAAGCTGGCGATCAAGTTGTTTTATCATTCCCATCCGGAGCACGACGCGTACTTCTCCGAGGAAGATAAGGCAATGGCCTTGTTCGACGGTCAGCCGACCTATCCCGAGGCCCGGTACCTGGTGATTTCTGTGTATAATAGGGAAATACGGGATCAGGCGTTCTTCGAATGGAACTCCGATTCCCAATCGTTTGAAAAACGGGGTTGACCCCCCGATTCACAAATAGCCTGTCTGACATTGGCGGAGGAGTAACACCATGGCTTTGATGATCACCGAGGATTGTGTCAACTGTGGAGTCTGTGAACCCGAATGCCCGAATGAAGCCATAGCCGAAGGCGACGAAATCTATATCATCGACTGGGAGCGGTGCACCGAGTGCGTGGGCTGGTACGAAGAGCCCCAGTGCGTGGAAGTGTGCCCGGTGGACTGCATTCCGAAGGATCCGGAACACGTGGAAACCGAAGAGGAGCTTCTCGAGAAGAAGAAAGCCCTCGTCGGCGACGAAGACTGATTTTCGGGTCCCCGCGACCCCAACTGTAACGACAAGGAACCGGAACCTTGGCTGATGAAATGAAAGATGAAGTGGAGTCCGTTCTCGACACCTTGCGGCCACAACTCATGCAGGACGGCGGCAACGTGGAGCTGGTGGACATCGAAGATGGAATCGTGAAACTGCGGCTGGTGGGTTCATGCAGTTCCTGTTCCAGTTCCACGATGACCCTGAAAATGGGCATCGAACGCGCCTTGAAAAAAGCCATTCCCATGGTACGCTGTATAGAGGCGGTTGAGTAATCAGATACGTACCGGGCCCTGCCCCGGTCATTCCGTTTCGTTGCGTATGCGTCAGGTAATTTCGACCCGGCCGCCGTGCCAGCCGGGTCGTTTTCATTTCAGGCACTTCTTTTTCGGGCTGGCGATTCTGCTGGCGGCGGGATTGCTGTTCGCGGCGACGGCGGTGGCGGATACCGAAACCACCCCCGCACCTCCATTCACTCTAAAATCCCTGGACGGCGGCAAGCGTTCGCTCCAGGATTACCGCGGACGCTACCTGCTCCTCAACTTCTGGGCCACCTGGTGCGGTCCGTGCAAAATAGAAATGCCTTCGCTGGAAGCCCTGCACCGCCGGTTTGAAGCGGCCAACCTGACCGTGCTCGGCGTCTCCAACGATCCCTTCGGCGAACGGGTGGTCGAACCGTTCATGAAGGCCTATGACCTGACGTTTCCCGTCCTGCTCGACCCCAACCAGGAAATCAGCAAACGGTATGGCGTGCACAGTCTGCCGACCACCTTTCTGATCGATCCCGAAGGCAGGATTCTGGGCGTGCTGGCCGGAGCGGAAGACTGGTCCAAGCCGGAGACCATCGCCTACTTCATGGACCTGCTGAACGTACAGAGGGGCACGCCGCGGAAAAGCTCCGCTTCCGTACCCTGATGCCGTTCCCTTACCACCGGACGTGACCGTGCGTGCATTCATCACACATCTGATCTGCATCCTGTGCCTCAGTGCCTGGCCCGCCTTCGCCCACGACGGCGACCGGCCGGACCGTCCGCTGGAAGGCGACATGGCGCACATTCCCGCCGGACAGTTCATCTTCGGCACCGACAAGGTGGACAAAACCGGAGACCTGCTGGCGGTCGGCGTGCCCAAGCCCCTGTACAAAGACGAACAACCCCAGCAGAAACCCTTTCTCAAAGGGTATTACATCGACCGCTACGAAGTGACGAACCGCCGCTACAAGCAGTATGTGGACGCACTTGGCGCGGTGCCGCCGGAATACTGGGAAAACGGCACCTACCCCGCGGGGGAGGACGACCTGCCGGTGGTCTGGGTTTCCTGGTACGACGCGGCCAACTTCTGCGGCTGGGCGGGCAAGCGTCTGCCCACGGAGAAGGAATGGGAACGCGCCGCGCGCGGAACGGAAGGACGCGAATACCCGTGGGGAAATGAGTTCGACGCCCAAAAAGCCCACCTGCCCAAAAACTCGCGCACCCGGTTGAAACTGCACAAGGTCGGCTCGCATCCGGAAGGCGCCACGCCTGAAGGTGTGCACGACCTGGTCGGCAACGTGTGGGAATGGGTGGCGGACGATTACAATGGATACAAAGGCAACGACAAACAACTGACCGGATTCGGGCAGGGACAAAAAGTTCTGCGCGGCCATTCGGCGGCCAATACCGGACATTTCCCCGGCGGCTTTTATGACATCGTATTAAAAGAGTTCGCCCGTGCGGGTTACCGGCAGTACACGCCGCCGGACTCGATGGGACCGGACGTGGGATTCCGCTGTGCCAGTAGTCACGCGCCCAAGCACTACAAGGAGACCACGCAGGCCGCATTTTCCAACACGCCATCGAGCAACAACGCGTCCGGCTCGAATCCTTTCGGCAACAGTAGCGACGCCTCGTCCGGCACAAACGGCGAAACGTCGTCCGACAGCGGCAGTCTGTTTTCCGCCAGCGCGTCCAATCCCTTTCAACCCGAATCCACCCTGCCGAAGGCCAACATTCTTCTGTTGAGCATCCTGTCCTTGCTGGCCGGGCTGTTCAGTTTTCTGTCTCCATGCACCCTGCCGATTTTGCCTGCGTACTTCGCCGTCACCGCGCAGACCACGCGGACGCGCATGACGCTCAACTCGTTCGCGTTTTTCTGCGGGCTGGCATCGCTGTTCATCCTGATGGGCGCGTCGGCGAGTTTTCTGGGAAGCCTGCTTCGCGACTACCTGTTTTCGCTGACCACCTGGGGCGGCGTTTTGGTTTTGATTTTCGGCGTGATGACGCTCTTCGGCAAAGGGTTTTCCGGCGCCACGTTTCAAAACGCACCGGCCTCCACCTTCATCGGCTATTTTCTGTTCGGCGCGACGTTCGCCATGGGTTGGACGCCTTGCGTGGGACCCATCCTCTCCGGCATCCTGATTCTTGCCGCATCGGAAAAAACCATCCTGCAGGGCATGACGCTGTTGTTCTTTTTCGCGGTGGGGCTGGGCATGCCGCTGGTCATCCTGTCCGCGTTTTGCAGTCATCTCAGCAAGGACAGCTGGTTCTGGCGCATGTTGCGCGGCAAGGGCTGGAACGTGCAGTTGGGCAATCGCACACTCCTTTTGCACTCGACCAATTTGTTCAGCGGCCTGTTGTTGATCGGCCTCGGCTACGCGTTGGCCGCGGGCTACCTGACCTACTTCAACAGCATGATCCCGATCGAACTGCAGATCTGGTTCAGCGGCTTCGAAGAAAAGGTGGTGGAATGGCTGTCGTGACCTGACGCCGGACGTTCATCTCAAACTCAATGCCCGTTCAAACCGTTAACACCAATTCCCGATCGCATTCTGGAGCGCCTATCCCGATGACCCAACGTTTTTTTCTGCTTGCACTGACGATGATCCTGTTGCTGACGGCGTGCACGCATGTCGAGTCCACCACACACAAGCGCTGGACCGAGCACCGCAACACCGTCTTCCTGAACCACCTGACTGAGAGCCACGACGCCCTTGCCGGGCCCGGCCTCAAACTGAAGCTGGCTCTGGAGGAGGAATTCCGCAATTCCCTGTACATCGTCGCCATCGAACCCGCAGACGCGCGGTGGGAGTTGAAGTTCAAAATCGACCGTTACGCGGAAGGAAGCCGTCTGGGACGGTTTTTCAGCTTCGGGCTGAGCGATTCGGCGGAAGCGCACCTGGTGGTTAAAATCGCGTTGATGGGAAAGCAGGGCATGCTGGGCGCGTGGGAGGTGCACACGCGGGTGAGCGGCGGCTTGCTGGGCGGCTCGGAACATCAATTGTATAAAATGGCGGCGAGGCAGATCCGCCAGCATCTGCGCGGGTACTGAAGCACCCGCGCCAAACCCTTGCCAAATTCTATTTTCTTGATTGCAATTTTATGATTCAATCGAGATTGGGAAGGGTTGCGCAAATGGGAGCCAGGGAGCCCTGAGTGCGATGATCCACCCCCTGGATGAAAGGAGGTGATCCATTGTCTAGTCACTGTACAATGGGAGCCTCCGGTTTGAAATGACCCAACCGGTCGTTTCTTCTGGAGACTCTCCAACAGGACTGAAAGCCCCACCTGCCCGGTGGGGCTTTCTTTTTGCCCGCGACCGATAAAAACTTCGCTTTTCGGATTTTATCTTTACAATGGTAAGGAAGACGAACACCATGAAGGAAAACGGCACGGGCGGTTATGAAATTCTGGAAAAAGATATCCCTCCGGCAAAAACTGATCGGCATCATCATGCTGACCAGTACGGTGGCTCTGCTGTTGGCGGTCACCGGGCTGAGCATCCACGATATTCTCACATTCCGCAACACACAGACCCGTGAGTTGACCGGGCTGGCACAGATCATAGGCGCGCACAGCACCGCATCCCTCCGATTTCAGGACTCCCAGACCGGAAACGAACTCCTGCAAGCGCTCAAAACGGACTCGCGCATTGTCGCCGCGGCGTTGTACGACAGACAGGGCAATTTGTTTGCCTATTACCACAGGCAGGGAAAGGGGCCGGAAACCTTTCCCAAACCGGTTCCCGGAAGCCCGGCGGAGCTCCACGAGGCAGATCATATAAACCTGTTTCACCCCATCACCGCAAACGGGGACCGCATCGGCACCCTGTACCTTCAGTCGGGCACCCATCTGCTCGACGAGCGGCTTCGGTATTACGGCATCGTGTCGGGTATCGTGTTTTTCCTGTCTCTCCTGGTATCGTTTCTGATTTCATCCCGCCTGCAACACACTGTCTCCTCTCCCATTCTCGATCTCGCGGAAACCATCAACCGCGTTTCCAAGGAACAGAATTTTTCCATCCGCGCGCAAAAAGACCGCGAAGACGAACTGGGGGTCCTCGTCAACCAGTTCAATGTCCTGTTGGAACAGATTCAGGAACGCGACCAGGCCCTTCTCCTGGCGCATGAGGAGCTGGAGGCAAAAGTCGAGGAGCGTACCTGCGATCTGCAACATGAAATCGAGGTGCGGGAAAAGTCGGAGAACGCACTGCGCGAAAGCGAACAGCGCCTGCAGAACGTGCTCGATTACGCCACGCCGGTGGTGTACATGAAGGACCTGAAGCGCCGCTTCCTGCTGGTCAACCACCAGTTCGTGAACCTGTTCGGGTTGACCAACGATCAGGTGCGCGGCAAAACCTCCGAGGAAATTTTTCCCCAGAACGTGCTGGATCAATTTTTCCTGAAGGAAGAAGACGTCCTGCGCATCGGCCAGTCCGTGGAGACCGAGGAACTGGTGGCCCAGAACAGCTCCACCGACACGTATCTTTCGGTCAAGTTTCCTCTTCATGATTCGAACGGCGAAATCTACGGCCTGTGTGGTCTGTGCACCAACATCACCGAACGCAAACAGTTTGAGGGACAGTTGCAACAGGCCAAAGTGGCGGCGGAAGCGGCCAACATGGCGAAGAGCACCTTCATCGCCAACATGAGCCATGAAATCCGCACGCCGCTCAACGCCATCCTGGGTTATTCACAGATCCTTCAACGCGACCAGCGCCTCGACCCGGAACAACGCAAGGCTGTGGAGACCATCATCTCGAGCGGCAACAACCTGCTGGCTCTCATCAGCGATATTCTCGATATCTCAAAAATCGAAGCAGGCCGCATGGAACTGCAACCGGCTCCCTTCAGCCTGGACATGCTTCTCGACCATCTCCTCGCCATGTTCAAACTGCGAAGCGAACAGAAGGGGCTGGAACTGGAAGTCACCCCGCTTCCGGAGGGAAAGGCCGTGGTGTATGGGGATGAAGCCAAGTTGAAGCAGGTGCTCATCAACCTCATCAGCAATGCGGTCAAATTCACCGACCAGGGCAAGATCATCATTTCCGTCACTCCCGAAAGCAACCACCACTATCGCTTTGAAGTCACCGACACCGGCCAGGGCATCCGCCCGGAAGATTTGCATTCCATCTTCGACCCGTTCCGGCAGGGAGCCCAGGGCATCAAGTCGGGCGGGACCGGCCTGGGGCTGGCCATCGCGCGCAAGCAGGTGATCCTGCTGGGGTCTGATTTGAAGGTGGAATCGGAAATCGGGCGGGGGACCCGCTTCCAATTCACCATCAAACTGCCGCCGCCGTTGAAAGAAGTGGAGCCGGCGGACGATGCGTTTCAGTTCGTGTCGCGGTTGGAAGAAGGCCAGCACATCACCGCTCTGGTCGCCGACGACGTCGAGGAAAACCGCGAGGTGCTGTGCCGGTTTCTGAAAAGCATCGGCATCCAGACCATCGAGGCGGAAGACGGGTTGGAAGCAGTGGAAAGGACGCGCGAGCACCTGCCCGACATCATATTCATGGACATTCGCATGCCCAAAATGGACGGCACCCGCGCCATTCAGGAAATCATCCGCGAATTCGGCAACGACCGCTTTAAGATCGTGGTCATCACCGCCTCCGCCCTGGAACACGAAATCGAGCGGTTCCTGCAACTGGGTTGCCACGACATCATCCTGAAACCGTTCCGCACGCAGGAGGTATTCAATTCCCTGCAAAAGCTCCTGGAGGTGAAATTCGAATACCGGCAGGTGGAAAAGCCCGCACCCCCTCCCGAAACTCCGGACGACTACTCCCACTTCGTGGTGCCACAGGAACTGCTCAAAGGCCTGCGGGACGCGGCAGAGTTCTACAACATCACCCAGCTCAAAAAATACCTCGAAGACCTGGAAGGCGACAGCCGCGAGCTGGCCATCCACCTGAAATCGTACGTCCAAACCTACGATATGGAAGGCATTCTCAAAATTCTCGACCAGGTGCAGGTTGAAAACTGATTATTATTTGCACTCTTAAATCCAATCTGCGCGGATATCGGATTACCCTGGTTGGCAAACCACATCCAGCCTTTATACTGGAAACAAGCCCATAACTTGAGAAACGGTGAACCGTGCGAGACGGAATCACAAGTCCAGGAACTGGCCAACCGGTGGGAAGCCGCATTGCTCCCTACCCCCACATGCAGGTGCTGGAGGGCGACATGGTCACCTTCAAGCGCTTCCGCTTTCTGGAGCCGGGACTGGTGAGCCTTTTGGACTCCAGTACGACCGCATTGGAAAACAACCATAAGGTACTGGTCCTCGTTTACAAAAACGATCCGTTGGGCTGTATCTCTCTCATTCATTTTCCCCGCCACGACGCGCAACAACGAGTGGTTTACAATGCGCGGCTGGACCTGGTGATCGTCGCCAACGGCTTTCGCGGCATGGGCATCGGCCGCTCGCTGATGCTCCTGGGCATAAGCTCCCTGCTGGAAACACTGGGAAGTTCCCTGCACTCGGTCATCGCCGCCACGCCGCACCCCGCGGTGGACCGGGTATTGCGGGGCCTGGAGTTCACCCTGCTTCCCGCGCAAGACGGGTCCCTGCAACGGATGCTGGATCTTCAAGGACTGGATCGGCCCGGCCTGCTCCACGTCGTTGGCGACAAAACCGACGAGTCGCTCAAGCGCATGCATCACAACCTGCGCCGGCTGGTGTTCAAAGTCTGAGCCCGCCCTTCCCGTTTTTCAAACGTCTTTCGCGCAACGAAACCCTAGAAAATTGTAACGCGCACCGGGGTCCATGTAATTGCGGTGCCAGGTGGGGGTGAAGTCGATCTTGAGGTGGCTCTGCAGAAGGCCGCCGCGGATCACCTTGAAGCGCCCCTGCTCCGATCCCGGCATGCCGTTGTAGTCGTAGTCGGTGGACGTCCATTCCCACACGTTGTGCCCCATGCCATACACGCCGTAGGGGCTGATCCATTCGGTCCGTTTGTCTACCGGCTCCGGTAAAAACCCGGAGAAGCCGTTATTCGGGTGCGGTTCAAAATTCAGCCACGCCCATTTTCTGCGATCGGTGCCGCGCGCCGCCTTTTCCCATTCCTGTTCGGTCGGCAGACGTTTGCCCTTCCACTCGCAAAACGCGCGGGCCTGTTCGTAATCCACCAGCACCTTGGGAAACTTGACGAGGCTGGAATCCACTTTGTAGGTGGAATCGAATTTACTGTATTCGCCGCGGGTCGCTTCAAACCGGTCGATGAGGTAAGCGGGGAGGTTCACACGCTTGCCGAGCGCGGTCTTGGGGTCGGAGGGATCGCCGAAGAAGAACTCACCTTCGGGAATGTAAACCATGTTTTCCGGAACGGTGACGCCCGGCGGCACGGTGACCTCGATCTGCTCCACGGAACTGTCGGAGCAGGCAGCCGCCATGCACCACACCAAACCCATCAGCAGGCCGCGTATCCGGATCATCAGCCTTTCCGTTGGATATCGGGCCGCTTGTCGAAGAAGTGAAACACCTCGCCGCCGTTGATGGGCAGGGGCTTTTTATTGAAGTCGAGGGGATGGTCGATGCCCGGCTGGATGGTGCCGTCCACCGAATACGGACCGAAATCGGCCCAGTAGTTGCGCTTGCGGTCGTCCGTAAACTCGATGCCGGTGATGTACTTGATGTTCTTGTAACCGTACTTGAACGGCGCGATGAGCCGCAGAGGGAACCCGTGGTTGGGAGAGAGCGCTGAGCCGTTCATGCGCAGGACCAGCAGCACGCGGTCACGGAGCAACTCGTCTATGGTGTAGCTTTCGTAATACGAATCCGCCGAGGAAAACGCCACGTACTTCGCTTCCGGCTTCGGCTTCACCTTCTCGATCAGCTCGCTGATGTGGAAGCCTTCCCACTCCGCCTTGGCCGACCAGCATTCCACGCACTTGAGGCGTGACGTCTGCTTGATCATCTTGAGCCCGAACAGGTCCTCGTACTGGAACACGGTGGGATTCTCCACCAGTCCCTTGACCGAAAGCACCCATTCGTTCATGTTGACGCCGGGAAACGGGTTGGCAGAGCGGATGAAAAATCCCGGCACGTCGCGGTTCTGGATGTAATGGGAGGGAAACCGTTCGTCGTTCTGGAACTGCACCGTGCCTTCCGACCGTCCGGGCCACAGGGCCGCCAGCGCCGAAAGCGAAAACGCTTTCAGGAACACGCGTCGGTCCAGTTTGAAATTCATGCCCGGCATGATGTGTTTCCTTTAAATCAATCGCGCAAACCCAGAACGTCCTGCATGTCGTACAGACCCGGCGGCTGGCTGACCACCCACTGCGCCGCGCGCACCGAACCGCGGGCGAACGTCTGGCGGCTCTGCGCCCGGTGGGACAGTTCCAGCGTCTCACCCATGCCGCCGAACATCACCCGGTGCTCACCGATGATGTCGCCCGCTCTCAGGGTGTGCACGCCGATCTCCTTTTCGCCGCGGCCGTCACTGAATCCCTTGCGCCCGTACACGCCGACCTCATCGAGGTTGCGCTCCAATGCGTCGGCGACGATCTCAGAGATGCGCACGGCGGTGCCGCTGGGCGCATCCTTTTTGAACTTGTGGTGCGCCTCGACGATTTCCACGTCGTACGCATCGCCCAGAACCCGCGCCACCTCACCCGCGATCTTGAACAGCACGTTGACGCCGATGCTCATGTTCGGCGCGAGCACGCAACGGATGCTTTTGGCGGCCTGTTCGATCTCGCGTTTCTGCCCGGCGGAAAATCCCGTGGTGCCGAACACCACCGCCTTGTTCTTCGCCGCCACCGCTTTCAACGTGGCCATGCTGACTTCCGGCAGGGTGAAGTCGATGATCACATCGCACGCATCGACAAGCGCATTCACATCGTCGGTGAGCGCCACGTTTTTCTTTGCCAGGCCGGCCAGTTCACCCAGGTCCCGGCCCAGGTCCGGATGACCTGCCGATTCCGTACCGCCGCCGAGTTCCACGCCTTCGGTGTCGTCGATGCTGGCGATGATGTTGCGTCCCATCCGGCCGGCGGCGCCGACCACACCCACTTTGATCAAGGTTCGTCTCCTGTTCGGGTTCTCAAGTCTATTGGACAATATCCTCCCACGGCTTTGCAAGCGCAATCCGGGAGGTGCGGGCCTGCGCCGTTAAAGGAGGGAGTACTGCTTCAGGGTGGCTTTCAGCCGGTCCATGTGTTCGTTGGACAGCTTCGCGAGCGGGAGGCGCAACTCGTCGGAAATCATGCCCATCAGCCACAACGCCGCCTTCACCGGCACCGGGTTGGTGTCCATGAACAAGGCGTCGTTGAGCGCCATCAGTTCGTAGTGCAATTTACGCGCGGTGTCCATATCGGCGTCGGCGGAGCTTTTACAGAGCGCCGCCATCTTTTCCGGCACCACGTTGGCGGTGACGGAGATGACGCCCTTGCCGCCGACGGCGAGAATCGGCCACAACAGGCCGTCGTCGCCGGAGAGCACGACGAAGTCATCGCCGCAACGCTCGATGATTTCGCTGATCTGCATCAGGTTGCCGGAGGCTTCCTTGATGCCGATGATGTTTTTGTTCTCCTTCGCCAGCCGCTCCACCGTGTGGGGAAGCATATTGACCGAGGTGCGACCCGGCACATTGTAGAGAATGATCGGCAGGCTCGTTTCCTTCGCCACGGCGGTGAAATGCTGGTACAGCCCTTCCTGCGAGGGCTTGTTGTAGTACGGCGTGATGAGAAGCGATCCGTCGGCGCCGATCTCCTCCGCGTGCCGGGTGAGCTCGATCGCCTCAGCGGTGGAGTTGGAGCCGGTTCCCGCGAGTACCGGGATTTTGCCTTTGCACACCTCGACCGCCTGCCGGATCACCTGGTGGTGCTCCTCATGGGTCAGGGTGGCGGACTCGCCGGTGGTGCCACAGGGCACCACGCCCTGCGTGCCGTGGTCGATATGGAACCGGAGCAGTTTCTCAAAAGCCTGCTCATCGACCTTGCCGTTTTTGAACGGCGTGGCGATGGCGACGAGGGAGCCTTCAAACATGATGATGGATTCCGTGAATTGGGGGTGGATCAGAGTTCGACGATGTGCCCTTCGAACGTGAGCTTGGTCAGACCTTCCAGGTACACCGTGGGCAGGCCGTTGTCATTGGGCTCGATATGCACTTTCAACACTTCCCCGCCGCGGGTCTCCACCTGCACGGGGGACGGGATCTCAAACCGCTTCGAGGCGATGAGCGCGGAGGCCACCACGCCGGTGCCGCAGGCGAGCGTTTCGCCCTCGACGCCGCGTTCGTAAGTGCGGACCTTCAACCCGCCCTTCTGCCTCTGCACCAGGTCGACGTTGGTACCCGCCGGGGCAAACACGGTGTGGTACCGGATGTCCCGGCCGACGGTCGTCACGTCTTCCTTCTCCACGTCCTCGGAGAACACGATGGCGTGCGGCACGCCGGTATTGACGCTGTCCACCTTGTAGTGAACGCCTTCGAATTCGATGTCCAGCCCTTCCTGCAAATGCTCCGGCGGCGTCAGTTTCACCTTCACCAAAGGCCCGTTGACCTCGGCGCTGATGATGCCCGCCACCGTCTCGAAGGTGTGCGCCTGGGGAGCGATGCCTTTCTCGAACGCGTAGCGCGCCACACAGCGGCCGCCATTGCCGCACATTTCCGCGGAAGAGCCGTCGCTGTTGTAAAAATCCCACCTGTAGTCGGCGCGGTCCGTGTTTTCGATGAAGATCACCCCGTCGGCGCCGACGGAATCTTTCACGCGGCAGACTTTCTTCACGAAATCGCGCTTGATGGTATCCGCCACCACGCCTTCGCGGTTGTCGATAATGACGAAGTCGTTGCCGCTTCCACTCATTTTGGTGAAGGGAATGTTCATCCGGAAACCTTGCAAAAGGGTTGTTTCATTTAGGATGCAGGCACTGCCACGAAGGATTCAATCCGGTGGGAGCATGGCGAGTTTAGCACACGGCAGGTAGGGAATCAAACGGCCGAAAAGCCGGAGTCGCGCGAAACGGATGCCCGCGCAGGGCCGGGAAACCCGCATGGAACCCGGCCTGGGAAGCCGGGTTCCTGATTCAATCTCTAAACAACGTTTCGTTATTTTTTCTGAGTGGCGCGCTTCAGCGCTTCCACCAGCACGGGCCTCCGGTCTTCCACGTCCGTGTTCTCCTGCTGGTAAAAATTGAGCACGCAGTTGATGTAGGAAATCGATCCTTCCGGCCAGCCGAGAGACAGGCACCCGGTGCCGTACTTGTTGTTGATCTTCCGCGCTTCGCCCATCGCGTTGTCCACGTCTTCCGGATTGACCGGCGTCGTGGCGCAACCCACCATTCCCAGAAACAAAACCGCGCATATCCAGTGTCTCATGTGCCCTCGCTTTCCTTTAACCAAAGAGAACGTTGTTGGTGATCCCGGTAAGGTTTTGTTCTATACCATGCCGACGGGGTTGTTGTAAACGGCGGGGCGCTGGTCCGGACGGACGTGTAGCTGCGTCAGCTCGTTGGTGCCGAAGTGGTCCACATACAAAAAGATGTACTCCCGCACCGCCGTACGCAGGTCCCACTTGGGGTCGTGGTCGCGCTCGAACTCGTCGAACACCTCAAGCGCTTCCTGGATGCTCAACCCGTCATCGACGGTGAAGTAATAGTCGAGGGCAAGGTCCCACTCCGGATTCTTGTACGCGGTCACGCCGTATTTTCCCGGCTCCATGGCCACCGGGCTGAAGCGGCCGAGAACGAAGGTCATGAACCCGAGCGAATGGATGTGATCGCGGTTTTCGTGGCAGAAGCGCTTGCTGTCTTCCGCCTCGCCCGCGGTCTCTCCGGGAAAGCCGAAGAACCCCATGATGTGGTTCCAGATGCCGAACTTCGATGACATGCGCAGGTTGGTGCGGATGGCATCCAGGTTCGTCGCCTTGTCCATGAGGTCAAGCACGCGCTTGTTGCCGGATTCGTAACCGAAATGCAGGTAACGGCACCCGGACTTCGCCGCGTCGTCCCACACCTCTTCATCCAGCAGGCTTTCCTCAAAACGCATGTGCGTCGTCCACGCGATGTCGATCTTGTTGTCGATGAGCGATTTGGACAGTTTGCGGAACAGCGCGGGGGGATACGACTCGTCGGTGAAGTGAAAATGCCGGTTGCCGTATTTGTTCTGGAGAAATTGAATTTCCTCGGTGATCTGCGCGATCTGCTTGGTCCGGTAGCCCTCGACGTATCCCTGAAAGTGATCGCAGAAGGTGCACCGTCCCCAGTAACAGCCGCGCGTCGCCAGGTACGGCAGGATGAGGCGCGGTACAAAGTATTTCTCCAGCGGCAGGCCGTCGAAATCCGGCGGCGGCAGTTTGTCCATGTTCTCCGCGAACACGTCCTGATTCTTCTGCAGGCCGTGTTCGGTTCTGCAGATGAGATTCGGCAGGTGGGTGAGGTCCGTCTCGCCCGCTTCCAGCGCGTTGACCAGTTTCAGGAACGCGCTTTCGCCTTCGTACAGCACCGCCGTGTCCACGTACTGAAACAGGCCGCCTTTCTCCATGAGCGCGTCGCGCAGGCGGGTGACGATATTGCCGCCGATGGTGATGTGCGTGTCCGGCGCCTGCTCCTTGATCATCTTGGCAAAGGTGAACGTGGAGATGAGCTGCTTCTGCTGGACAATGGAGATGCCCACCACGTCCGGTTTTTCCTGCTCTATGACATCCGCAAGTAGGAACCGGTACACATCGCGATATACATTAATTTGAGTGTCGTCCAGCGCTTCCAGGATTTCCGACGACATGAACGGCTTGTAAACCAGTTCCGTCTCGATGGGCGGAAAACAGATTTGCGCCGGATAATAACCGAGACTGATATAAGCCATCGTCGCATGCAGGATATGACTGGCCCATTCCAGGTTGCCGATTTCGTAGAAATCGTCACAACGCAGGATACGCTTGGCTTCGGTGGCGTCGCGGATGAGGGCCTGCAAGCTGGGCTCGTCCCATGCCCTCAACTGCTCACGGAGTGCGCTTTCTTCTTCGTCCAGGGCGCGCTGATCCGCCACCACCTGCAAGTGGCGGAGCTCGAAATCGATGCGGTTCTTAACGTGGCGCAGGAACCGCTCGCTGAACATCAGGTCGTACATATCGACATTGATGTCGCGCTGGATGACCTCGTGCCCGGCCGGTCGCAGGACGGAGGTCAGGGCAGGCAGGCTCAGGTAGGGCTCCGAGGGAAGCCAGTCCGGAGGAAATATAAGAAGTACCTTCATAATACGTTAAGCTCCCGTCCGATCTGAGATCATAATCACAGAGTGGTCTGCCTTGCGTGAATTTCATCATATCATTTTTCCCCCTACGATCCCATGCCTTCCATTATTTTTGATACGACATGAGGATTCTCCCGACCCACCCTCCGCACGCGCCACAAAATCCGTTGACATCAGGGGGTGGCTCCGTATAATCCCTTAAAATTCCAATATTCAAGAGAGTTACAGGATTTGTGCCCGGGTTGGATGGGGGCCGCTCCCCCGGACAACAGACGGGCATTTTAATCTTGAGAACCTCTTGTCCGGTCCAACTGTCACCGGTCAGCAAAGCTGGAATTTCGGGGGTGCCCACCGGCGCCTGGAAAGTGATACTCTGGGTCATTACTCAAAAAGGAGGGCCCTTCGGGCCCGTAATTTCAAAATGAGGTTTTGCATGACACCAACACTCCGAACCGCCTTTTATGCCAGCCTCTGGATACTGGCGGCCGTTTTTCTGATGCCTTCCGCGGGAGAGGCAAAACTCGGCAAGCCCCAAAAGGCGACCACCGTCTCCATATCGCTGGTTGATGGAATCGCCGTGGCGCCCAACGGGGACGTTTATATTTCCCGCCGCTCACACAACATCGTCAGTAAGATCGACAAAAACGGCATGCTCACCAACGTCGTCGGCACCGGCGTCTCCGGTTACAGCGGCGACAACGGCCCGGCCTCCCAAGCGACGCTGAAAGTTCCGGCCGGTCTCACCTTCGACAAGGAAGGCAACCTGTACATTGCCGACCGCGAAAACCACGTCGTGCGCAAGGTGGACACCAGCGGCACTATCACCACCTACGCGGGCACCGGGGAAGCGGGGTACAGCGGCGACAACGGTCCCGCCACCCAGGCCAAACTGAATCTGCCTTCGGACATGGCGGTGGACGGTCAGGGCAACCTGTTCATCTCCGACCGCTCCAACAACGTGATCCGCAAAGTGGATCGCAACGGCACCATCACCACCTACGCCGGAACGGGCAATGAGGGTTACAACGGCGACAACATGCCCGCCCTGCGCACCAACCTGGACAAACCGTTCGGGCTGGCGGTGGACAAACAGGGCAACCTGTACATCGCCGACCGCGGCAACAACCGCGTCCGCAAGGTGGACGCGGAATCGGGACTGATGACCACCATCGCGGGTGATGGCGGATTTTTCTTCATCGGGGACAACGGCCCCGCCTATCGGGCGAGCATCGCAGGTCCGACGGACGTGGCCGTTGACGATGAAGGGAACGTGTACATCGCCGACCGCAACAACAACCGCATCCGCAAGGTCAATGCGCTGGGCATGATCCGCACTGTCATGGGCACGGGCCAGCAGGATTACAATGGCGACGCGGAAGTGGCGCGTGAAACCAACCTGCACCTGCCCTTCGGCGTGGAGATCGATAACAACGGCGACCTGCTGGTGATCGACCGCTCGCACTACCGCATCCGCAAGATGTATCAGAAGGGAAGCCGCGTGGAGACCGTCGCCGGCAACGGTGTGAAGAACTTCGCAGGCGACAACGGTCCCGCCACCGGAGCCAACCTGGAATTCCCTCACGGCATCGTGGTGGACAAGCAGGACAATGTGATCTTCGCGGACAAGGGGCATTACCGTATCCGCAAGATCGACCAGGATGGCATCATCACCACCATCGTGGGTAACGGCATCCGCGGTAACATCGGGGACAACGGCCCGGCGCTCGAAGCTTCGGTCTTCCCCACCATCCTTGAGCTGAACCACAAGGATGAAATCTTTTTCCAGAGCCCCAGCGGATTTGTCAGCCTCATCCGCAAAGTCGACAACAACGGAATCATCAGCCTGTATATTTCCACCGGCGACCAGGATTACCAGGAAGCGATCATGCAGGCTGGATACACGGGTCGGTCGTCGCATTCGGAGATCACCATCATCACCCAGTTCTCCGGCCTTGCGTTTGACAAGAAGGGCAATTTGTTTGTTTCCGACCGTATCAACCACCAGATCCGCAAGGTGACGCCCGATGGCAAAATCGTCACCATCGCCGGCAATGGCAGTTCCGATTACACCGGCGATGGCGGCCCTGCCAAGGACGCGTCCTTCCGCGATCCGCAGTCTCTGACCATGGATAAAGAAGGCAACCTTTATATCGGCGACACCGCCAACAATGTGGTCCGCAAGATCGACAAGAACGGCATCGTCACCACCTTCGCCGGCAACGGCAGCCACGAGTACAGCGGCAACGGTGGTCCTGCCCTGAAAGCCGGGTTCAAGATGATCGGCGACATCAAGTTCAGCCCCTCCGGCGAACTCTATATCGTCGAAACCAACAACAACACGGTCCGCAAGATCACCCGCGATGGCATCGTCGAACACGTTGCCGGACGTCCGGGTGTGGCGGGATTGTTCGGCGACGGCGGCCCGGCCAAGGAGGCCATGCTCAAGCAACCGGCATGCATCGACTTCGATTCCAAGGGCAACCTGTACATCACCGACATGGGCAACAACCGCATCCGCAAGGTGGATACCAATGGCATCATCACCACCCTTGCGGGACGCGGCAGTTACGGCTGGGGATATGAAGGGGAAGAGGTGAACATCTATTTCCAGAATTTTCCGTGACGCCCACCGCACCCCGGTGACGGGATGCGGGTGAACGAATCCAATCATTCACGAAACCTGAAAAAAGACTACTTGGGAGACATTTCTCATGAAACGATACAATCGCCTTCTGCCCTTTCTGGTTGCAGGGATTTTCTGGATCGTGGCCGCCGGACAGGCGTTCGCGGCGGATACCGACGCTCTGGTCAACGTGCTCAAAAAGATGGACCAGATGGTCTGCAGCAAGCCCCGGCAGATCTTCGACTTCTATTCGCCGGATATGGTCATCATCAACGACGACAAACGCATCCTGCCTGAAAACCGTATCAAGGATTACGAGGTCATGATCTCGGAACTCCAGGGGCTGAAATGCGAACAGAACCGCACCGTGCTGGCGGGCAACGTCGGCGACAAAGTCGGATTCCTGCTGGTGGACGAGTTGATCAGCGTCACGTCCCGGCTCAGCACGGACGAACGCCAGCACAGCGTTTGCACCTACGTGTTCAGTAAAAACAGCGGGCAGTGGAAGATCACCCACGAACACTGCTCCAGCCTGCCGGACTACACCATTGTTCCCGGCGACGACGCGTTGTATTATTTTCACAACCCGGTGTACTGACGGAGGTTCCGTACGGGCGGCCCGGCGGAAATTTACGGGGCGCCCGTACGGAATCTCCGGCGGGAGCACGTCATGACCGGTTCACCCCACACCCTGTCCCCGCAGGGGGCCGTGTCCTCCGCGGAAGGGGTCCACTTCGCTCTGTACTCGGAACACGCCACTCAGGTGGAGTTGTGCCTGTTTGAATCGAACAAAACCTCCGCCGAAACCCGCCGCCTGCCCATGGACCGCGGACCGGGTCACCTCTGGACCCATTGGGTTGCGGATTTGAAACCGGGCTGTCTGTACGGCTTTCGTGTGTTCGGCCCCTACGCGCCGGGAAAAGGCCACCGTTTCAATCCCTCGAAGGTGCTGGCCGATCCCTACGGCCGTCTACTGGGACGCACTCCCAAATGGAACCGGCGTTGGCATAGCCTGCCCCCCGACCTGAAAGAAGAATCCGAATCCAGAACACGGCCCGACGGCGCCGACAATGCCTTCTGCGCCCCGCTGTGCCGGGTGGTGGACCCGGCCTTTGACTGGCAGGGCGACCAACCGCCCAACACCTCCTGGACGGAGACCCTCATCTACGAAACCCATGTCAAAGGCTTCACCCGCCAGCATCCGGATATCCCGCCCGCCCTGCGCGGCACCTACGCCGGGCTGGCCAGCGAGCCCGCCCTCGCACACCTGAAGTCCCTCGGCGTCACCGCCGTCGAATTGTTGCCGGTTCACCAGGGGGCGGAGGAGCACCGGCTGGTGCAAAGCCATCTCACCAATTACTGGAACTACAACTCGCTTCTTTTTTTCGCGCCGGAGTTGCGCCTTGCCGCCACCGCCGATCCCATCCGCGAGTTCAAGGAAATGGTGCGCGCCCTGCACCGGGCCGGGCTGGAGGTGATCCTCGACGTGGTGTACAACCACACGGTGGAAGGCGACTCGCGCGGACCCACGCTTTGTTTCCGGGGCATCGACAACCGCACCTATTACCGGCTGGAAACCGAAAACCCGGCGCGGTACGAAAACATCACCGGTTGCGGCAACACGCTCAACTTTACCCACCCGCAGGTGCGGCGGCTCGCCCTCGACAGCCTGCGCTACTGGGTAACCGACATGCATGTGGACGGTTTTCGCTTCGACCTCGGCGTGGTGCTGGGCCGGGACACAACCGGCTTCCACCGCGATACGCCTTTCTTCAAAGCCGTGCACGCGGACCCGGTGCTCTCCAGGGTCAAGCTCATTGCCGAGCCGTGGGACCTGGGGCACGATGGTTACCAGGTGGCGGGCTTCCCCAACGGCTGGTCGGAATGGAACGACCAGTACCGCCAGACCGCGCGCCGCTTCTGGCTGGGCGCGCCGGAACAGACGGGGCTCATGGCGCGTCGGCTTGCCGGAAGCGGCGACTTCTACCATCCGCAGGACCGCCCTCCCCGCTCCACCGTCAACTACATCACCTGCCACGACGGCTTCACGCTTCAGGACCTGGTCAGTTACCATCGCAAACACAACGAGGCCAACGGCGAACACAACCGGGACGGCAACAACGACAACGCCAGCTACAACCACGGCCTTGAGGGAGCCACACGCAAACCCGAAATCCTGCGCAAACGCACACAGCACATGAAAAACCTGATGGCGACGCTCCTGCTCTCGCTCGGTACGCCCATGATCTCCGGCGGCGATGAACTGCGCCGCACCCAGCGCGGCAACAACAACGCGTATTGCCAGGACAACAGCCTCAGTTGGCACGACTGGCATCTGGACGACAGCAAACGGGAGTTCCTCGAGTTCACACGCAAACTCATTGCGCTTCGCAAGGCTTCCCCCATATTCCGACGGGAAACGTTTTTGACCGGGGAAATCGACGCGGAGTCGGGATTGAAAGACGCCGCCTGGCTGAAACCGGACGGCACGGAGATGGAAGAAGCGGACTGGCACGCCCCGGGAACGCACGCTCTCGGCTGTCTTCTCGCTTGCCCCGCCGGGAACGGTTCGCTCCAGGCTTCCGACTCCCTGCTTCTACTCATGAATCCGGAACGGAAGAAACGGGACTGGACCCTGCCCCGGCTCGCCCCCTCCGGCGGCTGGCAGACAGTGCTGGACACCGAAGCGGTGCCCGACACTGAAACCGTTGAAAACCGGACACAAACTATCCATCCCGAAGACGCGCCGTACCCGCTCCACGCACACACCCTGGCGGTGTTTATCTGGAAATGAGAGGTTTTCCCCCGGAACCGGTTGAAAACCCCGCGTCAAATTCATTAGGATAAGTGTTTCAATGTTTTTGAAGTGGATCCATGAACCAGCCCAGCCCGTCTCCAGATAAAATCCCGGTCCTCATTCCCAAAGAATTGAAATCCCTCATCCCCGGCTATCTCGCCGACCGGCGGCAGGATGTGGAACGCATGCGCGGTTTTTTGGCCAATGACGACATCACCGCCCTGAAAAACCTGGCACACATGATCAAGGGATCGGGAGCCAGCTACGGTTTCGAGGAGTTGAGTTTTCTGGGCGGGGTTCTGGAAGCCGTCGCCAGCAGTGAGCGGGAAAAAATGAAGTCCACCCTCGAACGCATGGCCCGCTACCTCGACAACGTGGAGATCGAATACATATGAAGCCGGTCTCCTTCCGTCGGCAGGCCCGACATCTCATTATCCACCCGGACACCCGGCGTGGCCTTTCGTTGCGGGGATGCCAGTGATCTCTCTTCGCAACTGGATTTTCCTTGCGGCTGTTGCTTGCGTGATGGCGGCTGTTCCCTCGCTCGGCGGTTCGGCCTCCACCACCCCGTTCACGCAACCGGCGGCATGGAACCCCATGCAGTCCATCAAGCCGGATCAGGAATCCTGCCTGCAATGCCATAACGGCATCGCTCCCGCAAGCGCGTCGCACCCACTCAAGCTCGGGTGCACCGCCTGCCACGGCGGCGACGCCACGGCCCTGATAAAAGAGAAGGCGCACGCCACACTCATTCACGATCCGGACGCGGGCACGGGCAAGCGCAACCCGTCGTCGCTCAAAGTCGTACACCTCAGTTGCGGCCAGGCACAGTGCCACTCCGGGTTCGCCGACGACAGCCGCAACTGGGCGGATCATGTTAGAAAATCACCGATGGGCACGCTGGCCGGGATGATCGCGGGCTTGCGCTTTCAGTGGTCGGGACAAACGGGCAAGTCGGCGAAGTTCGGCATTTACGCGGTGGAAGACGAAGACGGCGACACGCCCCTCGAACGAGGCGCGGTGGAAAAGCTCTCGCGCCTGCCCTACTTCGCCAAAAAAACCGTGCGGCGCAATCCGCCGACAGCCGCCACCGGCGACGCGGTGTTGTTGTCCAATCACTTCGGCGACCTGCTTCTGCGCGACCGGTGTTTTTCGTGTCATCTGGATGCGCCCGCGCCGGAAGGAATGTTCCGCTCGCAGGGATGCGCCGCCTGCCATTCGCGTTACAACGAAAACGGGTTGTATGCGGGCAACGACCCCACCATCCCGAAAGACCAACCCGGTCACCCAGCCTCGCACACCATGACGGTATTGCCGTCGCAACAGGTGTGCACGCAGTGCCACCGCCAGTTTGAAACGGATGCGCCTTTGGCGTCGCAAACCGGGTTCGACGGCGAACGTCAGCACTTCCGTTTCGCCGGAACCGGACAGCCGGTAATCGACGTGCATCGCAAGGCCGGCATGGAATGCATCGATTGCCACACGGCGTTTGACGTGATGGGCGACGGCAACATCTATTCGCGCCAGCACCAGGCGGTGGAGGTGCGTTGCACCACCTGCCACGGGACGGAATCGGCGTACCCGGAAACGGCGAAGATCGAGACGGAAAACGATCCCGCCGTGCGGCTGAGCCGTCACTACAAGGGATGGCAGAACCAGATCGGAGACGAGATGGCGCTCACCGCCAACGGCAACAAGATGCCGAACGTGAAAAAGATCGGCAAGCGTTTCGTCTTTTTCAGTAAGCGCACCGGCAAACAGATTCCCATTCCGCAGGCGGCGTGGAAACGGAGCGCGCACACGCTCCCAGGTCACGCAGGCAAACTCGAATGCACCACCTGCCACGCGTCGTGGGTGCCGCAATGCCAGGGATGCCACATCACTTACGATCAGGCGGCCCACACCCAGGGAAAAGATCCCTGGGGATCGGGTCCGCGCCACAGCACCCAGTGGACTCAGCCGCGGCTCATGAAAGGCCCGCGCGGCAAAATCGCACCGGTGCTCGATCAACCAATCCGCTCCCTCACCGTGCTCGACGGGCAGGGGCACCCCCTTCCCGTCATCAACGAGGAAGGAGATATGGAAGGTACATATAATGAGTGGCAATTCACGAATCCGCTGGGATACTCTGGGTCCAACCTGATGTACGCCGCCCAGCCGCATTCGGTGAAAAAGTCCGTGCGCTCCTGCGCCGGCTGCCACCTGTCACCGGAAACCCTCGGCCTGGGCGAAGGCGAACTGAAAATCAAGGGCGACTCGTCCGGCGAGGACGACGAATACAATTTCCTCGTACTGACGGACATCAAGACGCTCAAGAATCAATTGAGCCCCTCTGCCGCCGTGACCCTCCGCGGCCAGCCGGTGGCGGGGACGGGTCAACCGAATGCGCGTCCGCTCAACCAGGCGGAGATTTTGCGCACCCTGCGCGTGGGCAATTGCATTCCCTGCCACGATGCGTATGATGATCCGGTCTATCGGAATCTGGAAAAAAGTTATGAATTTGAAAAAAAGATCCAGCACCGCCGACTGCGCGACCGGATTCTGAACAAACGTTGAAACGGATATGAACCTTCTCAAACGAACAGTCTGGATCGCGGCCTTTCTGGCCCTGCTCGCCTTCGGGTTGATCCCGAACCTGCAGGCGCAGATGGCTTCGCCTTTTGGCACGCAACCGTCCGAAGAAAAGAAAAAGGAACCCGATCTCGGCTTTTCCCCGGCCGTGCCGGGCGGCCACCTGTTCGGCCCGGACGAAGAAATCCTCCCGCCGGAAGGAGAAACGCCGACACAGGAGCCGATCCCAACCCCGTTGCCTCCTGCGTCCAGCGAACCGTTCTCACCGGAAGTGACGACGCCGTGGGACCCGTTTGCGACGCAACCGCAACCTCAGCCGGAACCGCAACCCGAACCACAACCCGAACCACAACCGTTTTTCGGCCAGCCTGAAATCGAAACCGCCGAACCGGAAACGCACAGCACGGAACCGGAACCCACAGTCACATTTGAAAAGAAGATGGTGCTCATTCCGCCCATCGCCTCGGACATCCCATTGTCCGCCGATGATTTCCGCGACCCGTTTTTCCTGATCCGCAACAAACGCGAATCGTCGCAGGAAGTGCTGAAGCCCGGCACCACGCTGGACGGCATCCGCTTCAACTCCTACGCCGAGAACAACGGCTTCATCGAAAACTTTTACCGCGATTCCAACTTCCGCCTGCGCGACGTGTTTGGCCGGATCGACCTCGTCAACATTGAGGGCGGGTGTCTCAACTGCCACCGCGGCATTGAAGAGATCAGCGAGAACCACCGCTTCGACTGCACCACCTGCCACAAGGGCAACGAACGCGGCCAGACCCCGGAACAGGCGCACACGGGCATGATCCCAAACCCCTCATCGCTCGAGCACGCCCCCAACGCCTGCGGCAAATGCCACGCGGAACAGGTCGAGCAGGTGACCAAATCCATCATGGCAAACCCACGCGGCCTGGTGGAAACCACGCGCTATGCCTGGGGCCATTCGCCGTTCAACGATTCCAAAGGCGGCGGCAAGGAGCCGAAGCCGTGGACGTTTGAAGACACGGGCCACCGTGCCGATGATTTCCTCAAGAAAAAGTGCATGCGCTGTCACGTGCAGTCGCCCGCGCCGCACCGCGCCGGGGATTACCGCGCCACGGGATGCGCCGCGTGTCACATGATCTACACCAACGACGGCCTGACCCTGAGCCGCGACCGCGCCATCCAGAAGGTGCAGAAGGAAGACATCCGCAAAAAAGGATCGCGCTTCGCGTACCGGTACGGATCGACCCCGCTCGAAAACCAGCGCGGCTATCCGCTGGTGCACAAGTTCACCGTTGCCGTACCCAGTGTCCAGTGTGAGCACTGCCACAACAACAACGGCGTCGGCAACGAATTCGAGGGCCTGTTCGGCAAACCCGCGCGGCCGAAAACCTCGCATGCCGACGTGCTGGCCGACCAGCCCGTCCTGCACGGACGCCAGCACGAGTTCCTGATTCCCGACATCCACCGCGAAAAAGGCATGCACTGCATCGACTGTCACGGCGCGGACGACCTCAAGGCTGACGCGATGACAAACCCGACCATGCACAGCGCCGTCACCATCCGTTGCCAGACCTGCCACGGCGTGCACCACAAACCGCCGGAAGGCTACAAGCTGGTGGAAGCGGATGAAAAAGCACAGAAGCTGTTGAAGTCGAACCAGCTCAATCCCAATCTCATGACCAAAATCGAGATGGGCGATGTGGTGATGCTCGACGGCCAGGGCAATCCCCTGCCGCACATCAAACAGGAGGACGGCAAGTGGGTGCTGTTCTCCAAGGTCACCGGCAAGAAACACGTCATTCCGATTCTGGATAACCTGAAATCCATCCCACTCGCGCACCGCATCACCGATCATCTGACCCAGGTCGAGTGCGCCGCCTGCCACGCGCGCTGGTCGGCAAACGAATGGGGCCTGCACGCCATCCGCGAACCGCAACTGGAGGCGGGCAAGTGGAACGAATGGAATTTCGCCGACCCCGTTCTGCAACAACGCTTCACCACGCCGGATTTCAAAACCGGAAAAAACGAAGAGCCGAAGAAAAACACCACCGATCCCGGCATGCTTGACTGGACGCAGGCCAGACAAACACCGAAAGGCATTGAAGGTCCGTGGAAGCAAGGGGTGTGGGTGAACCTCATCACCGAATCCGGCTGGGGCGAACCCATGCTCGGCACCAACCAGCGTGGCCGGGTGGTCGTCGTGCAACCGCGCTACCAGTATTTCATCACCGACCTCATGCAGAAAGGCGGCCAGCGCAACCAGGCCGAGGTGCCCATCACCACCGACGGCAAACCGGGCCTCGTGTGGACGCCGCACACGCCGCACACCATCCGCTCCACCGCACGCCAATGCGAGTCGTGCCACCAGAACTCCGCCGCCACTGGTTTGGGCGAGCCGGAACTGCACAAGGTGGAAGACGCGGACCGGTTCATGCAGGAACTCAAAAGCAACAATCGTGTCCTGCCGGAGTTTCAGATCAAACAGACTGTCACGCCGAACGGTCGTCCCCTGCAAACCGTGGTGCCCGATGCGAACTTTCTCGGCAAAAAGCTCATCGACTCGCTCAACCGCATGACCGACCGCTACCGGGGCTGGTATTACACCGATCTCAAATCGCGCGGGTTGGGCCGCCTGCTGGTGCGCGAGGTGTTTCCGTTCGACAGCCGCCATGAACTGAACGAGAAAAAGTTCGGCCAGCCCGCGGGCGACGAAGACCTCGTCCTGTATTACGACCTGAACGAGAACCGCGTCAAATCTGAGGAACGCATGCAACCGCCGGAAGACTTGCAGACCCCGCCGCCGGGGCCCGGTCCGGAAGCGGTGGAAGATGTGACACCGCCCGCGGAATCGCACCCCATCTTCCCGTTCGGCTCGGAGCCGACACCGGAGCTCGCGCCGGAACCGGAACCAAACCCGCTGAGGGTCATTCCGCCGCCCATCGAATGATGACGATCATGAAACACCCTACCTGGCAGACGAGCGCATGGCATTGGATGGGAGCGATCCTTTTCCTGTTCGCCACCGCCACGCCTGCATTCGCCGATGCCTCCTTGTTCGAGCAGAAACAGTGCGGTGCGTGTCATCGACTGTCGGCAGAAGAACCTGCGGAAACACACGCCGCACCGGACCTGTTTTACGCGGGCGACAAATATCAAAAAGCGTGGCTGGTGGAATACCTGCAAAACCCGGAGACCATCCGTAAGATGGGGCATCCGCGCGATCCGGGTTTTCTGAAAGGCGAGCCGGAATTCAAAGGCCCGCACGTGTCGGTGAGCACACAGGAGGCGGAATCGCTCGCTTCGTTCCTCATGACGCAGAAGCTGGAAGGGCTGGAGCCGCTGTCACTCGACCTCAAGCCGCTGGCGCGCGGGGAGCGGGTGCGCGCCAAGATGCTGTTCGAACGCGACCACAGTTGCATCGCCTGTCACGAAAGCTACAACCTGGCGCGTCAGCCGCGCGGCGGGGTGTCGGGTCCGTCGCTCACCAACGCGGGCAACCGTCTGCAAACCGAGTGGGTGTACCGCTGGCTGAAAGATCCCAAACAGTTCACCGGGAAAAGCCGCATGCCGGTGTACGATTTCGACGAGGCCGAATTGAAGCTGATGACGCGCTACGTCATGTCGCACAAGAAGGATGAAAAATGATGCGCGCCCGGCTCTCCGATTTCATGCGTTCGCGGTTCCGCCTTTCATTTGCGTGCGCGTTGGCGTTCACGGTAATGCTGGCCGCGTGCGGCGACGACGCACCGAAACCCGAATCGGCTCAACCCAAACCGCCGGTGGCGCAGACTCCACCGCCCCCGCCTCAACCGGAACCGGCGAAAGCCCAGCGCGCGTATCCCGTCACCGACGAGACCCGCGCCACCTATCAGTATTACTGCACGCAGTGCCACGGATTGAAGGGCAAGGGCAACGGCATCAACGCCCGCCACGTGGTGGTGCCGCCACGCGACCACACAAAAGCGGAGTACCTGGAAAGCCGCTCCGACGAACAGTTGTTTCATGCCATCAAACACGGCGGCCTCTCCACCGGCCGCGCCCCGTGCATGCCCGCCTGGGGCAACACCTTCGACGACGCCATGATCCACTCCCTTGTCAGCTACATTCGCGAGCTGTGCGAGTGCGAAGGCCTGTTCTGAATCAACGGCACCCTCTCCCCGTGCACCAGGTAGCATTTGTCTAATCCCGGCAAAGGGCGTAGAATGATTTCCGATCAGGGCGTCCGCAACGCCGTGCATGGCATTTGCCCGGGCGAGCGATCTGCTTCCCCTCTCCAACCCGATTTTCAGGATCGCAATATGGTGGCCATCGCACCCTTCACCGGATTGCTTTACAACGAACAGGAAGCCGGACCGCTGGCGGATCTCGTGGCCCCCCCGTACGATGTCATTCGCCCCGACCAGCAGGACGACCTCTACCGCAGGAGTCCGTACAACGTGGTGCGCCTGATCCTCGGCAAACAGTGCAGTCACGATACCGAAACCGACAACCGCTACTCTCGCTCGGCGAAAGACTTCGCTGACTGGCAGGCAAAAGGCGTTCTGAAAGAAGACGACCGGCCCGGGTTTTACGTTTACGCGCAGGAGTACACTTACAACGGGCGCGCTTACAACCGCTATGGATTTTTCGCGCGCGTGCGGCTGGAGGAGTTCAGCAAGGGCAACATCTGTCCGCACGAGTTCACGCTGGCCAAAGCGAAAGAAGACCGCGCGAAACTGATCCGCGCCTGCCGCGCCAACTTCAGCGCCGTGTTCGGTTTGTTCTCCGATCCCGGCCACAGCGTGGACCGCGCGCTGGAGGAAACCATGCAGTCAAACCCGCTGGCGGAAATCGAGGAAGACGGTGTGACCCACCGGTTCTGGAGGCTCACCGACCCGACAACTCTGGCGAAGATCGCGGAACAGTTCGAAAACAAAAAGGTGTACATTGCCGACGGACATCACCGTTACGAAACGGCGCTCGCCTACCATCTGGAAAACGGCGGACCCGGAAGCGACTCGGCGCACGTGCTGATGTTCCTCACCAATATGGATAATGACGCGCTCGCTATTTACCCCATCCACCGGCAGGTCAAATCACCGGAACCGTTCAACCGCGATGCGTTCCTCAAAAAACTCGAACCTTATTTCCATATCCAGGCCTTTCCTAAAAACACTTCCGCCAGTGTGATGATCCCGACACTGGAAGAAGTCGGGAATCAAGGCGTCGCCTTCTGCGCCTACCTGGGCGGCGGCGATGCGGTGCTGTTGAAGCTCAAGGACGTCGATGCCGTGGTGCCGCACATGAGTCCGGAAGACGCCGAGGCGCTGAAAGTGCTCGACGTGTTTCAACTGCACACGCTGGTGCTGAAACACCTGATGGGCATCGACACCAAGCGCCCCGAACACCAACAGTACATCACCTACAATGTGCGCGTGGAGGAATCGATGCAGAACGTGGACAAGGGCGAGTTCGACCTCGTGTTCTTCATGAACGCGACGCGTATCGAGCAGGTGCGGAACCTCGCCGAACAGGGCGTGCGCCTGCCGCAGAAAGCCACCTACTTCTATCCCAAACTGCTCTCCGGGCTGGTGATCAACCGATTCAAGTCATGAAAATCATCAAAGCTGAATTCGTCACCGGTGCGGTGTCGCCCAAACAGTTCCCCAGCCAACCGCTCCCTGAAATCGCCTTCATCGGCCGGTCGAACGTGGGCAAGTCGTCGCTCATCAATTCGCTGGTCAACCGCAAGAAGCTGGTGAAGACCAGCGCCACGCCCGGCAAAACGCAGATGATCAATTTCTTCAACATCAACGACGCGTGGATGCTGGCGGACCTGCCGGGTTACGGCTTCGCCAAAGTGCCGCCGCAGGTTCAAAAGAAATGGCAGACGCTGATTGAAGACTACCTGCGGGAGCGCGAACGGCTGGAAAGCGTGGTGCTGATCGTGGATATCCGCCGGAAACCGACGGAGCTGGACCTGGTCATGCGGGACTGGCTGGAGGACGTGGAGCTGGATTACGTGGTGGTGGCCACCAAATCGGACAAGCTGTCGCAGACGGAACGGAAACTTCAGATGAACAAAATCAAGAAGGAGTTCGGCGGCGACGGGGCGCGCACGGTGCTCATGTATTCCAGCAAGAACAACCACGGACGCAAGGAACTGTGGAACTATTTCTCGAGCCGGCAAAAAAAAGAGGAAGCCGAATCCAATGTGGATTGAGCTTCCTCTCGTTTGTTTTTAAATGCTCATGCCGACAACCGGAGATCAGCCCCACATTTCGTCGGGGATCTCCAAGCGCTCGATTTTCTTTCCGTTGATGATGTGAGACTCGAGAATCTCGTCCACATCGTCCGGCTTGACGCCCCGGTACCAGACTCCGTCCGGGTACACGACCACCACCGGCCCCATGGAACAGGGACCCATGCATCCCGTGGTGGTCAACATGGCTTTGCCAAACAGATTTTTCTGCTCGATGCCCATTCCGATTTTTTCAAAAACTTCCATGGCTCCATTTTCGCCACAGGAACCGCGGGGATGCCCGGGGGGGCGCTGGTTCGTACAGACCAGGATGTGATATGCAGGTTTCGGCATTGTTCTCCTCCATAGGTGATTCAAAGGACCCACAGGTCCCATTTAAGATGCGACTGGATTCACTTCATTTTGAAAATGTTAAAGGAATCTTCCAAAATGCCGTGGGGGAACCGGTCTTCCGGCGGTTCCCCGCGTACATGGCCGCGTTGTCTCCGGCCAAACGGGCTGGTAGTATACTATAATTGAAAGCAGTTCCAAACCGAACCAACATCCCACAGGACATCACCGACCCGATCTCATGAATTCCAAAACCGCAACCAGCCCGTCCGCCCAGCCGCGTTTCAATCTTCCCTATCTGGCAAATACACTGGGTGGCCTGTTCGGGCAATCGGTGGCCGGGGTGGAAGCCACCCCGCTGGAAGGCGACGCTTCCACGCGCCGCTATTTCCGCCTGCACCCGCATTACCGGTCGCGCGGACGCGGGCCGGACTCGCTGATGCTGATGCAGTTGCCGGAACCGTTTCCCGGCGAGAAGTACGATTTCGTCCGCATTCAAAAATTCCTGGAAGGGCTGAACGTGCCGGTGCCGCATCTTTACCATTATGACGCGGCGAAGGGATTCGTTTTCCTGCAGGACTGCGGGGACATCACGCTGGAGCAGCAGCTTCAAAACTGCGACGAGGCCGAGCTCCGTTCCTGGTACCGGCAGGCGGTGGACATGCTGGCCGACATGCAGTTCCGCGCGACTCAGCGCATCCGTCCGGACTGCCCGGCGTACCACCTGCGCTTCGATACGGCCAAGCTGATGTGGGAAATGGACTTCATGATCGAACACTACATCGAAGGCCTGCTGGACCTAAAACTGAGCGATACCGTGTGGAATGCATTGCGTCACCATCTGCAACGCCTGTGTTCCGAACTCGACCGGCAACCACTCCACTTCACGCACCGCGATTTCCACAGCCGCAACCTGATGGTGCACGATGAGGGGCTGGTGATCCTCGATTTCCAGGATGCACGGATGGGTCCCAGCCAGTACGACCTCGCCTCACTGCTCCGCGACTCGTATCACGTTCTCCCAGAGGAATTCGTGAGCGATATGGTGGACCGCTTCATCAGCCTCAAGAAGCAAAAAGAAAAAAGGGACGTGGATGCGGACGAATACCGCCGCGTGTTTGACCTGATGTCGATTCAGCGCAACCTGAAAGCCATCGGCACCTTCGCTTACCAGAAACACACCGTGGGCAACGGCCGCTATGAACCCTGCATCGCGCCGACGTTGAATTACATCCGCACCACCCTGAAACTCCACGACGATTGGAAAGGCCTGCGCCACGCATTGGAGTCGGCCATCCCGGAGCTCGCCGCCTGAATCCTGCCACGCCGATATGAAAATCCTGAAACGTTACATTTTAGCCCAGTTTCTGAAAACCTACCTGTTGATGGTCGTCGCCATGGTCGGCGTGTTTCTGGTCATCGACGCTTTCGAGCGGCTCGACGAGTTCGTCACCAAGCACGGCACATTCTGGGATTTTGTTCTCTACTTCCTTTATAAGACCCCGTTCATCCTGTCCTACATGGCCCCGCAGGCGGTGCTGCTGGCGACGGTAGTGACGCTGGTGGGCCTGGCCCGCAACAACGAACTGATCGCCATGCGCGCCTGCGGCATCAGCCTGACGGGCATCACCCAACCCATCCTGAGCACCTCGCTCATCATCGCGCTGGGCCTGGTTCTGCTCAATGAGTTCGTGACGCCCAAAACCAGCGAGAACATGAATTACATTTTTTACGTGAAAGTGCGCGGCCACCAAAACATGCACCAGACCAACAACCAGAACCTGTGGCTGAGATCGCCCAATGGCTCTATCTGGAACATGGAGACCTTCGATGCGGTCAATAACGTGATGTATGATGTCAGCCTGTTTTATTACGACCGCGAGCATCCTGTCATGCGCCAGCGCATCGACGCGGAAAAAGTGTCGTGGAACGGCGACCAGTGGGTGTTTGAAAAGGGCGCCATGCGGTTTTTCTCCCCGGGCGGTCTCGATAAAACCCAGTTTTTCGAGACGCAGGTGTTCCCCGTGCTGGAAAAACCGGAGGATTTCAACAAGGTGCAGAAACGACCGGAAGAGATGAGCGCGCGGGAAATGTACCAGAACGTCCTGATCAAGGAATCCGAGGGATTCGACACGGCGAGAAGCCTCGTCGATCTGCATCACAAACTGTCGTATCCGTTCATCAGCGTGGTGCTGGCGCTGGTGGGAATCCCGCTCTCCATCCGTTCCAGCAGGCGGGGTGGATTGTTATTCTGTATCGGCATCAGTCTCGCCATCGGGTTTCTGTTTTTCTTTTTCTACGCCACCTCCATTTCACTCGGACAAAAAGGCACCTTCGGGCCCGTGCTGGCGGCGTGGGGTCCGTGCCTGCTGTTCATCACCCTGGGCCTGTATCTTCTGCTGACGCTGGACAGCGAAAAAGTGCTTCCCATATAAAGAGACCATTCCATGAATCACTTCGCCTCGGTTGACATCGGTTCCAACACCATCCGCCTGCTCATCATGCAGGCCAATGGACAGGGTGAGTTCCGCGAAGTGGCCTCGGAACGCGCCATCACCCGGCTGGGCGAAGGCATCCACACCGAAAAAAAACTCCTGCCGCACCGCATCGACCTCGCTTTGAACACCCTGCGCGGATTTCAGGAGCGGTGCCGCCAATACGGCGAGGTGCCGATGAAGCTGGTCGCCACCAGCGCCGTGCGTGAAGCGGCCAACAAGGATGAATTTGTCAACCGTGCGAAAGACGAGCTCGGCCTCACCATCGACGTCATTCCGTGGGAGGAAGAGGCGCGGCTGACGCTGGCCGGGGTGTTCTGGAAACTGCCGGAGGACGACCGGCCGATGGTGACCTTCGACATCGGCGGCGGCAGCACCGAGTTCATTTTCTCACGCGGGCGCAAGGTGGAGGCGGTGGCGGGCACGTCGCTCGGCGTGGTGCGGCTCACCGAACGGTTTCTCACGCAACACCCGGTGGTGGAAAACGAATACCGGCCCCTGCGCGCCTTCCTGGCGGAGGAGTTGGCCGACGTGTCGCGCAAACTGGGTTCGCCGAAACCCGAAGTGCTGGTAGGCACGGCCGGCACGGTGACCACGCTCGCCGCCATGCGCGACGACATCTTTCCCTACGACCCGGAGCGCATTCACGGCATGCACCTGCCGCTGGCCGACGTCGAACGCCTGAACGACGAGCTGAAGGCGAAATCCATCGAAGAACGCCGGAACATCCGCACACTGGAGACGGGACGCGAGGACCTCATCATCGCCGGCACAGCCATCCTTCTGGAAACCATGCACACGTTCGCCTGCGAAACCCTGACGGTCAGCGAATACAGCCTGCGGGAGGGAGTGCTGATCGATGCCTTCGGCGGCCGGGCGGGGGCAAGCTGAAGCGCCCTGGATCGACCGTCCAATTTTGGCCGGCACCCTCCCCATATCCTGGGGGAAAAAAAAATTGATAGGGTCCGGTTGAACACGTTATAACAGAGTATCCGGAGCCGAATCCCGTCATCACCACCCACAGCACAGCAGGCCACCCGCCGTGCCCGGTTTGCGCTCGGAGTTTGGGTTTGACAAGCCCCAGCCTATAGGCTAAGGTTTCAATTTATCTTATTAATTTATAACAAGTTATAAGCCATGTCCCGCACGCGTCCGTCCACAGCAAAAAAAGTCGTCAACATCGACCGGAAAAAAGATCTCGCCAACCCGCCCATGAAGGGACGGGACATCCTCGTGAAAGCTCTGGAAAACGAAGGCGTGGACACGGTGTTTGGCTATCCCGGCGGTGCGTCGATGGAAATCCACCAGGCGTTGACGCTCACCAAGAAAATCCGCCACGTCCTGCCGCGCCACGAACAGGGTGGTTCGTTTGCCGCGGGCGGCTACGCGCGGGTGACGGGCCGGCCGGGCGTATGCATCGCCACCTCCGGTCCGGGCGCAACCAACCTGTTGACCGGCATCATGGACGCGAAGATGGACTCCATTCCGCTTGTCGCCATCACGGGCCAGGTACCGACGCCGGTGATCGGCAGTGACGCGTTCCAGGAAACGGACATCGTCGGCGCTTCGTTTCCATTGGTCAAACACAGCTACCTGGTGCAGGACATCAACGATATTCCGCAGATCATTCACGAGGCGTTTCACATCGCTTCCACGGGGCGGCCGGGGCCGGTGCTCGTTGACATTCCCAAGAACATCCAACAGCAGGAAACGATCCCGGACTTCAAAGTCGGGCTCGATATTCCGGGTTACCGCCCGAACCTGAAGCCTGCGCCGCAACAGGTGAAAAAAGCCATGCACCTGATCAAGGAAGCGCGGCGGCCCATCATTTATGCGGGCGGCGGCATCGTCTCCGCGGAAGCTTCCGACGAGTTGCGTAAGTTTGTCAAGAAGACGGGCATTCCCATCACCAACACGGTCATGGGCCTCGGCAGTTTCCCGATGGACGATCCGCTTTCACTCCATATGCTCGGCATGCACGGCGCGGTGTACGCGAACATCGCCATCAACCACGCCGATCTCGTCATCGCACTCGGCGTACGCTTCGACGACCGCGTCACCGGCAAGCTTTCCGAGTTCTGCCCGAACGCGAAGTTCATCCATGTGGATATCGATCCGTCGGAGATCAACAAGAACATCACCGTCGATGTGCCGATCCAGGGCGATGTCAAACAGGCGCTCAAGATGATGAACGAGATGGCGGAAAAGAAAAAGGACATGGGTCCCTGGCTGACACAGGTCCAGGAGTGGAAACAGGAGTTTCCGCTGACGTACAAGATGAGCGACAAGGACATCGTGCCGCAACACGTGATCACCGAACTGCAACGCATCGCCGGGGACGAAGCCATCGTTTCCGTCGGCGTCGGCCAGCACCAGATGTGGACGGCACAGTTCTGGCGGTTCAAGCAACCGCGGCGCTGGCTGTGCTCTTCCGGGTTGGGCGCAATGGGCTTCGGCCTGCCTGCCGCAATGGGCGCGGCGGTGGCGCGGCCGGACCTTCCCGTCGTCAACATCGACGGCGACGGCTCGTTCCTCATGAACATTCAGGAACTGCAGACCTGCAAGATCGAAAACATTCCGGTGAAAAGCGTCGTCCTCAATAACGCACACCTCGGCATGGTGGCCCAGTGGGAGGACCGCTTCTACAAGTCCCTGCGCGGGCACACCTACATCGGCGATGCGGATTTCGCGGAGATCGCCGATGCCTTCGGCATCAAGGGCGAGTCCATCCGCAAACCGGAGGAAGTGGAGCCGGCGTTGAAACGTATGATGAAGCACAAAGGGCCCTACGTGCTCGACGTCAAGTATCCTTACAACGACAAGAGCCACGGCCACGTCATTCCAATGATCCCCGGCGGACACACGTACCTCGACACCATTCTCGACACGGACACCAACCTGCGCGAGTACTGGCGCAAAAAAGGCATCGACGTGTAAGCCGCATCATCAAAGATAAAGAAAAACCCCTTTCCCGGTTCGGGAAAGGGGTTTTTTATTTTCAGATTATTTTGTTCGTATCAGGTTTCCCGCTTCGCGGTGTACTCGATGAACGCACGGCGGATGTTCTCCTCCATCCGTTCGGCATGCGTCCAGTCGCTGTACTTTTCCTTCAATCGCGCGGTCACGTTTTCGATCGTTTTGTTGAGATCGTATCCTTTATCGAGCTCGCGGTTGACGTACTGCCGGAGCAGGATCAAATAGTGCTTCGCCTGGATGATGATCTGCTTGCCACCGGGACGGCCGTGACCGGGCACGATCAGCTCCGCGTCAATGTCTTCCATCTCTTGCAGGGCATCGATCCACGGATCGATGTAACTGTCATTCATGTCCGGAATGACGCGATTGAACACCAGCCCGCCCGCGATGATCGTACGCCAGGTGGGAAGGTACACGTAGAGATCGCCGTCGGTATGCCCCGGACCCGGGTGGCGCAATTCCAGGAGGTACCCGCCCAGAGTCAACTCCACCTTCTTATCAAACGCGAGGTTCGGGTAGGTCAGGCCTTTCAACCCCTCCAGTTTGGCCATGGTTTCCATGTTTTTCTGCGCTTTCAGGTGCGCGATGATGGAGGGGCACTCCTTGAACGCCGAGTTGCCGAGCACGCTGTCCTTGTGATGGTGCGTGTTGACCACGTGCGTGACGGGCTTGTCCGTCTTCTTGCGGATTTCATCATGCAGGTGTTGGCCGCCTTGCGCGGTCATTCGCGTGTCGATCACGATCACACCCTGATCGGTGATGATGAAGGTCGCATTCGCATCCGGTCCGCCCTCGGAGTGCACCGTCCAGATGTGCGGCAGGATCTCGAAGGTCCGCGCCTCCTCCGCCACCGCCACGCCGGCCCACGCCAGCCAGATTGCCAAGACCCAACCCGCTCGTTTCCATACCTTGCTTGCGTTCATGATTGCCCTTCTTTTATATCTGATTGAACTTTCGGTGTGAACGCAAATGGTATCATGATCCGCTTTTCGCCGAAAAAAAATTGTGGTAACTTTGGGGCCATGGAGACCCCTGCCCAGACCAAACAGGACATGCTGAACCACCTGCTCAGCCAGGGCGACGCCATGGTGTGCCTGGACGCGCGCCAGCCGGATGTGGACGTGCCCAAACAGCACAAGCACAACCCCATGCTGAACCTGGTGCTCAACCTGGGGTTCCGCCGTCCCATCGAAGCCGATGAAAACGGCATTTACGCCACCCTGTCGTTCGGCGGCCGCCCGTACAAATGCATCATCCCCTTCACCGCGGTTTGGGCCATGTACGATCCGCAAACCAACGAAGGCCAGGTGTGGGAGGAAAGCATTCCGCAGGATATCGACCTGATGGAGGAGATGACCAAGGCGAAAAAGCCGGACCCCACGCGGAAAACCACCATTCAGCCGCAAACCCGCGCCGCCGCGAAATCCGCCGAAAAGGACAAGGAAACGGATCCCAAGCCGAAGCGCGACCGCTCGCATTTGCGCGTCATCAAGTGAGAACGCCCCCGCACCGGTGTGGGATGCCGCCCGACCGACTGTAGGCCCCCGTTTTCAAGCAGTTGGCCGGGAATATTTGCTTGTACCGGCGGAATGAATGGTTTAAACTGCACTCCTTATTTTTATATAATACCCTACAATAGACATCATGGTGGGCGTAGCTCAGCTGGTAGAGCACTGGATTGTGGCTCCAGTGGTCGCGGGTTCAAATCCCGTCGCTCACCCCATTTTTTTCTGCGCCCGTAGCTCAGCTGGATAGAGTACCGGACTTCGAATCCGTAGGTCGCAGGTTCGAATCCTGCCGGGCGTGCCAATTTGGTTCCATCTTTCCGGACCCAGTCCAGACTGCCTCATAAGTGAGTGAGAAAGGAGTACCCCATGCGCCATTTCGTTTCATCCATTCCCCGCGTTCTCGTTTACGGATTCGCCTTGCCCCTGTTGCTGACCGGGACGGTCACCCTGGCCGCGGCCAGCCCGGAAGAAGGCAGTAATACTGAAGGTCAAATGAAATCGCCGCACGGCTACACCCACGGCTCGCCGCATGGCACCTCTCCGCATGGATCGGGTTACTCCGGCCACCATGGCAAGGAAGAGGGCAGTGGCAAGGGCTACGAACACGGCGAGGGCTACAGCCACGGATCGAAAGGGTATGGCCACGGTTATAAAAAAGGTCATGGCAGTTACGGTCATGGCGGCGGACACCACGGCGACCGCGATCCGTTCTCGCATCTCCTGAAATTCGCCAAACCGCTGGGACTCACTGAGGATCAGTTGAAAACCATCAGCGACAAGCAGTTTGAGTACCAGAAGAAAAGTGTGCAACTGCATGCCGAGCACCGCATCGCGCACATGGAACTGGAGAAACTGGTGCACAGCGGTGAGTTCGACGAAAGCGCCATCCGCAACGTCGGCGAGCGCATGAAGACGGTGAAGGCGGCCTCGATCCAGTTGATGATCGACGCCAAGATCGCTCTGCTTCAGGTATTGACCGACGACCAGCGCAAGAAGATCGGCGGCCTGCACCACGGCGGTTGACGCACAAGGCCGCGTACCAATTTAACCGCGCGGCCGGTTGCATCGATTGGACGCAACACCGTTTCAGAACATTCAACGGGGCGTAGCGCAGCCTGGCAGCGCATCTGCTTTGGGAGCAGAGGGTCGGAGGTTCAAATCCTCTCGCCCCGACCAGAAACGAAAAGGGATCACGGCAATAACCGTGATCCCTTTTTTACTTCTCCCGTTCCATAACACACCCATAACACATTCTGGGTTCTTCATTTGATTGAAGTGCTTAGCAAATTTTGGCTATAATTCCTGCACATGTGCCAATGGGTGGCATATTATTCTTTCTTCAAGAACCCGCGAAGTAAGGGAGCTTAATTGACAAGTTAAGCTCATATGGGACAAAGTTCATCTTTACCTAAATTGTTCTTAGCACCCTAATTCCAAAAGTAAGGCCGAAAAAAACAAAAACGATATGGCAAACCTAAATTTTCTATTTCAAGCTTTAACTCCCTCAAACCATGCTGAGGCTGTTAAACAAATTTTAAGTTTAAACAAGCCAAAGGAAATTATTTTTAGTGTTGCATTCGTTCGTGAAGAAGGTTTGATGGAATTAGAAAAAAATATCAAACCTCTCTCAAAAATAACTAAAATTTACTTTGGAATTAGAAATGAAATAACTTCCGTTCAAGCTATCAATAGACTTTTGGATATTGGCGTACAATTATTCGCTGTTGATACAGCATCTAGGACTCAAATATTTCATCCGAAAGTTTACTTAGCCTACTCCGATTTGAATGCCAAAATAATAATTGGAAGCGCAAATTTAACTTTTGGAGGAATATATAATAATATCGAGGTCAGCACATTAATTGACTTGAACTTAAATCAATCTTCCGATAAAAAATTTCTTCATGAAGCAACAGATATATTCTCAAATTTAAATAAAAAATTCCCCAATCATATTTTTGAAATTAAAAACAGAAAACAAACTAAAGAATTACTTAATCAAGGAAGATTAGTAGATGAAAAAACTAAAATTATTCCTCGAAAAACCAATTCGGGCGGAAAGGGAGAACGAGATCAACTTTCTCCAATGAAGCTCCATTCAAAACCACGCCCCAAAATTAGGCCAACTTCACAAACAAGCAAAAAAAAGAAACCAGCATCCCCCCAAAAAACCGACACACTGAATTCTGAATATAATCTTGTTTGGGAAAGTGGAGAATTAACCAGGAGAGATATTAATATCCCTAAAAGCACAAAGACTCATTCAACGGGTTCTATGGGTTTAAAAAAAGGAAAATTGGAAGGCGTAGATCATCGGCATTATTTCAGGGAAGAAGTTTTTGCAAATTTGAATTGGCGCATAGAGAAAGAAGGATCGAAATGGGAAAGGGCTAGGGCAAATTTTGAATTAATTATTAAAAATGTCAATTACGGAATTTTTAATCTTATGCTTTCCCATAACACAGATAAAAGTTCTGCAACCTATAAACAGAAAAACTTCATGACCCACATTAATTGGGGACCTATTTTGAAGTACGTGGCAAAACACGATTTGTTGGGGCGGTATCTCTTTCTTTATGCAAGCCAAAGCGACCCCGAACATTTTTTAATTGAAATTGATTAACCTTTTGCACGTTGCCTTCTATTCTTTAAGCGTAACCAAGCCGTTAGGAGCTGATGTTGATCATTTCTTGTTAATCCCAAAGAAGATAAAACCACATTGCTTTGCTTTTCTAAAAGCTCAACAGAATTAAGGTTTCTAACTAAACCATCAAGCTCTCGAACCTTGGGCCTAATTTTTTTTGGGTAAGGTATTATTAGCTTTTCAATTTCTGACGGCACAAGTTCCAAAACCCCACCACCATAATGTCTTCCTTCCAACTCAGCACTCAATGCTGTCAAACAATTAACATAACAATATACAATTTTAGTTGGCTCACAGGATTTTGTTTTTATTCTATAAGCTGTATCGGTTGTAAAAGCTTCTAATTTATTTAATATTAAACGATGGTAATCGTGCGCGCGCTTAAGCATAGCAACTTTAGTTGAATATACCGACGGAACTGTATACCACGGATTTCTTATACGGCATTTGTATCGACTTGGCAGGTTTTCTTTCTCTCCAAGCTCTATGTATGAATTAACATTCTTATCGAATTTGCTCTTCTCCTCTCTTAACCAAATGAAATTATTTGGAATGTTTAGGCGAGAATTGTGTTCGTGTTGCTTTTTATCATATATAACCCCGTCACAATGGTCACTCCTTCCAAACATTGGATAGGCCCAGTTTAAAAGATTATATTTCCTTACAGTTTCATCATTTACCAAAAAAAACTTGTTTGCGCCTGTAACAATCCCAACATCAACATCTGCGAGATCTTTAAACTTATATATCTCAGGCAATTCAATAATTTGCTGAAAAAGGTGCCTTTCCGAATTTGTAAGCAATGCACCCGTCCATTTTTCTAAAATAGTCCTGCCATTTATTCTGGGTGCCTTATTAAATAAATTACAAGGATCGGTTTTTAGAAATCCTTTCCCACTAACTTTTGAAATTCCTAAACCATAACCATAATCAGTTGACTTTACTTTTTTTTCAGCCAAAAGAATAACTGCCCCCTGCAATGTATTTTCAAACCAAATCTCTTCTGGATCAATTAATAACAAACGACTACAAGTAGAACCTAAATAGCTTCTTAACGACTGCGCATGCATTATATGAATTATCTCAGCGGGCAAAACCATTGCTAAGCGTCCCCCTGGCCGTAATAATTCCACGGACGATAAAACAAAAGGGACCCAAGCATTTGTGTGCTTTGTGAAAGGTAACTTTAATATTTTGAAAATTTTCTCGGCTTTATCTTGAAATTCCTCGGGTAAATATTGGTACCGAATAAAAGGTGGGTTGCCCACAACCGCATCAAAAGATAAACGAGGGCTTAAAATTTGCTTTATTGCCCATCCTAAATAATCCTCGGCATGCACTTTTATATTAAATTTTGAAGGTCCTTTTAATCGCCGCCTCGCTTTAAAAGCATCCTCTTTATAAAGCTCGAAACCTGTAATATTTAATTTATCTAGAGGCATTACTTTTGAAAACGCTTCAAAGAAAACACCGTCACCGCAACTAGGCTCTAAAATGTTTTTAGGGCTTATTTCCTTAACCCATTCTGATACAAAAATAGCTATATCTAACGGGGTAAAGTACCCGCCGCGAAGCTTTTGAGCACTTTCATTTTCAATAAAATTCATAATTGTCTTTGAGCAATGTTATTACAATTCTTTTTCGTCTTGGAATAAACTAGGTTGTATTTGATCTTTTATGTAT
The DNA here is from genome assembly GCF_021845525.1 of Nitrospina gracilis Nb-211. Taxonomy (NCBI): domain Bacteria; kingdom Pseudomonadati; phylum Nitrospinota; class Nitrospinia; order Nitrospinales; family Nitrospinaceae; genus Nitrospina; species Nitrospina gracilis. The sequence goes on from NZ_JAKJKD010000001.1 coordinate 2,672,074, forward strand.
TGCTCTGCTTTTAAGATAAACCATTCCTTTAGGGTTTTTTGCTCCAATGCCAGAGTGGCATAAAGTCTTTTTTTGAGGTCCGGGCTAATTTCGATAACAATACGTCCAGATTCACCAATTGCCATATAACACCTAAGCTACGTTACATAAGTAATATTACATGGCAACCATATATCATACCTTTCTTGGAAACAAGAAATTTTTAGAAAATTAAATAAAGTCAATTATTTAATTAATATATGTTCGTATTTTTAAGTTTTTCACGCATCCACCAATTTAGATTCTCCATCATTCACTTTTTTCCCCACCAAATCCTGCATATGTGCCACTCTTCATCCAAGGAATCCAAATCATTTCCAATCATCCCGCCTTATCCCCATTCTCGCCCCTGAATTTTTGAATTTTTCCCTATACAAATCCACAGGGATTTGAAGCTTTCGGAACCGCTCTGCATCCACCTGATTCGTAAAGACCACGGTTATCGTCCTCATCATGGTTTCCGGGTCCAATTCGTCGGCCTCAATTACAAAATCACCCATCGTTTTCTCATTTAACCAGCCCAAAATGGCAGGCTTTATCCTGTCCCTTATGTAGTGCCCATACTGTTTTTCTATTCGCCATTCACATTTCATTAACATTTATAATACAAGGCTTTAGGACAATTTTTTAATCAAAAAGTCCTCACTATTTTGCGCAAATTTGATATAATAAGCATGCTGTCCAAGCGGGCAGTTGCAGACTATATATTATGAAATAAATGGTTGCACGTGAGCCTAAAATCTTGGCCAGAAATGACGTAAAAATGGCTATAGAACGGGCATCTGCATTAAAGGCAAAAGCCGAAAACTTTAAACTTTAATGTAGGGTATTAAAATGCAATCAACAATTAAGCAGGAAGGTCAGAAAAACACTTCAACTCAAACACCTCAAGACTTCATCGGACAGATCACTGAAAATTGGCGTAAATCTGTTGGAGGTATTTTAAAAGTTGCCAGGTTGTTGTCTGAAGCAGAAAACGCTTTAACCAAAGATCAGTGGAAGGATTTAATAAGTAATCGTTTACCATTTTCCCGCACCATTGCTTACAAGCTTTTAAAAGTGGGTAAAGATAATCGAATTTTAAATCCGGACCACATTGAGATTTTACCAGGTTCATATGCGACTCTTCATGCGATCAGTACCTTATCGAATGAGGAGTTTGACAAGGCAAAAACTCAAGGTCTTTTAAAACCAACTGTTCAGCGCAAAGAGATATTAGATTTTCGGGACGCTGAGCAAGGGGTTATTAAAGGAAAAAGCAAGAACCTTCCTGAAAATGAAAAGTTTCTAATCATTTTTGTCGACCCGGATCGAGCCGATCTTTCAGAGATTCAATCTAAGATCGAAAAATCTCTTAAGGGTATGAATGGAACACGACTTGAGCCGACCTCTTTGGAGCGAAAGCTAAAGGAGCAAAAAGAAAAGGAACTAAAAAAGCAAAATCAAGAGCTTCTCCAAAGGTATTCACCAGAGGAGCTTTTTGAAAAATTAAATTCGTAAAGCTAAAACTGAAATTCGGCACATGGCTTCGGTCATGTGCCATTTTTTTTGCCCTTATATCTTCAAATTCTTCGAAATATTCGCCAGCAGACGCGGATTGTCCTCAGCATAGATGGAAGTAGTGGTGATACTGGAATGACCTAAAAGCGTTTGTACTGACTTAATACCAACACCTTGTTCCAACAACCGTGTCGCAAAGCTCCTCCGGCCGCTATGACTGGATGCACCATAAATCCCGACACTCTCATACATATTTGAAAATAGCATTTGCATGGTATTCGGTGAAAATTTTCCCGAAATCTGACTTCGAAATAGATGACTGTTCGGGAATAATGTCTTTTCCACCTTCCGCCGGTGATCCAAGTAGACCTTTAAAGCTTTCTTAACCTTGGTATTGGTTAGATAAACCGTACGCACCTTTTCCCCTTTGGTCATGTGTTTACGCAACACAATCTCCTCTTTCAACCTGCCCTCGTCGTCCATCACATCCACGATTTTTAAACTCGCCATCTCTTTAGCTCTTAACCCTAGGTAGAACGAAAAATGAAGCAGGGCAATATTGCGGAAACCATGTTTTTCGCCTTTTTGGTTTCTGACCACACGTCGAAATTCATGCTCACTGAGTACTCTCGCTCGTCCTTGTTTCGCCATTAATCAACCTCCAATAAACCTGTTAATTTCCATGGAAATCATGAAATCTACAGACTTAAAAACCCAAACCGCTTCAATCAACTTGTAACTTTCCTGATTTAAATAAAAATATGTTTTTTTATTAATTTTAACATGTTTTTGACATTTTTTAATAATTTCTTAACATATTAATTTTAAAGGAGTTATTGTCATTTTTCCCTTGATTTCTGATTTAAATGAACGTATAATATAACCTCCATTGTTGATAACTCCATGTGTAATTGGCATTTACGCCAATTTCCGTTAACTGTGTGGTTTCACCCCAGCCTTGAATGGACCCATTTTATAAATATAAATACGTATAAACCTGTTTTACAGGACGGGTAGAAACGAGGATGGGATGAACCACATCAGTTACGGACAGCTGAAGCCGGATTTAGTGGCCATGTTGGAGGGCCTTAAATTTGATTATTTCCTGACCTTTAACTTCAACCGAGAGACTGGTGCAGGTGCTGGACGACGGCAATTAGACCGTTGGCACAAAAAACTAGATCGGAAATTATTTGGCAGATATTTCTATAAACACAAACGCGAAAACAGAACATTTTTCATCGCGTTTCAGGAAATCGGCGGCAAAACCGGGCAGTTTCATTATCATGCTTTGGTAAAGTTACCCGAAGACCGCTGGGAGGATTTTAAGCTTTTTGCACCAATGTATTGGGAAAGACTGATACCTAGTGGGGATTTAAACCTTCAGTTATTGAAGGAAGTAAAGGATAAGCAAAAAGCCGCGTCCTACTCGGTGAAGGACATTTGGAATGAAGAAAATCTTGAGAATTTCGTGATTTCGACAGAGTTCAGCAAGAGACGGTAGTTTTGGTGGTTGCAACGCAGCCAATTATATTATGACTGATATTTTTGCTGAGATTATATCGCTTTAAAAGCCGTACTTTGGGACGGCATTAGAATAACTGTGTTTAATTTAGGTAATTCTATAACCGAACAAAAACAATACATTCTTTCTATTTGTTCTTAAGTTCTTCCATTAAAGATTGTTTGTCTATTACCTTCTAACCAATAATTAATATCCTGGGACATCCGAAGGATGTGGCCGAAGGCCACTAGTATTGTAAGATTTTTTATCTTCTAATTCTCGAAACGTATCAACTAAAGGATTTAAATGGTAACTAATAAAAGGTTAGTCGCATTTCGATTACCGGTACATTTAATAGAACAACTAGATCAAATATCTCAAAATCAGGAATTAACTCGTTCTGGTTTATTGCGGAAATTAACCAAAGAATTTATTTTAGGTTTTCGGCTAAAGACGAGGTCCTACCATAAAAGGTTTAACGAGGGTTTTTAATAAAACAATTTGATATGTTTTCATTCCAGCATTTCTTTTCCTGCTTGTTCCCAATTTAAGTTATTTTTATCCCATCTGTAGACTTTTCTTCCCGTTTAGCCTTCCTTTAGATAAAATCATCACTTCTGATTTTTTCCCCAATATCATTTTCATGGCTTGCATTTTTTTTATTCCGAAAATTAGACCCACTTTCTTGCATTTCCTGCAAATAAAACCCATTTTTCTTGGAAGATCCGATGGCTACTAATTGGGAAATTGTTGCTGTCCTGCACAACTTAAAGCTTACCCGTTCATTTGATACACAGTATTTTTCGTTAGCTCCAACTTCAGATCAGCGAGTAAAGGGTATTGTTGAGCAATTTCCAATTTGGGGAAATTTCATTCTCAATTTTCATGACGACTTTAAAAGAAAAAGAGATGTATCGGTTATTTTAAAAAACTTGGATACCACAAGGATTGATAATGAATGGGAAGCAATTATAACTTTTAGAAACATAATCGCGATCAGCTCTATCCTGTTTCATATTCAGACAAGAATAAGACTTCCTCACCATCTAGGTATTTTTTATAGCGACAACTTCATTATCCACCCTTCCATTTTAGATAAAGGTGGAAATCTGGTTACTTCCACGCCAGCTCTACAATGCATTGAGGACTTAGATGATTTTAATGGCCATATATCCCCAGGACTTCCAGAGTTTTTTCTAGATAGATTAGACGATTATCTACTAAGTGGTCTATTAACGTTATGGGAGGAAATTTTTTTTACCGGAAACTTCAATAATTGGAATTATCATGCTTTATTTCGTTCTTTGCAAATCGCCTTTCAAGCCTGCTCAATGCCAGTACGCAATGGAGTCTCTCTTTTTGATTTGGCGACACAGATAGCTTTATGGGGAAGTGCTTTTGAAACACTGGTTCATCCAGGCGGAGATGAAGACGTGGATAAATGGAAGGTTATTAGGTTAATAGGCAACTTGAATTATTTAAAACCAGAACTTAATGAACGTAAATACTCAAGTGGGCAAGTTGATTTAACCGCCATACAATTCCTTTATTTTGAGTTACACAAGGCTAGAAGTAATTTTTTACACGGAAATCCATTTGATTGGGAACAAATATATCCTTTTAATAATATACAGCATAAAGCATTTACTATCGTTGCCCCTCTAATCTATAGATTTGCCCTGTCTTCCTTTTTATGTCAGGGTGATGCAAGGTTTAAACCATTTGATCCAAATGATCCAACTGCCGAGATTTATACACTTCAAGGCCAATATGAGATGGCAGTCGCAAAAAGTATTAGGTTGCCCTGGTTCGGAGTAAATTGAAGCCCTAAATTTCTAATTAGGATTATATAAAGAACTTACTATGGCAAAATTTTTTGGAATTTATGGGTTCAACTTTACCAAACCCATAGAAACTCGTTGGTTTTCATTAAGCCCTATCTATAAAAACAAATTGGAGATTGATAAACTTGCAATTGACACAAACAACCTCCATTTAACTGGCATTGGAAAAGCCAATGTGCCAGCGACTCCAGATCATTTTTTCCACTTGGAAGGCTCCTTGACATTCATACAACAACAGTTAATTATCCTTGATTTGAGAAACCAAACCAAAAAGGACTACCCAAATTCAATACCCATATTTCATAAACGAAACCACGGGAACTCTTTAATTTTAAACGATACTTTCAATCCGGATTCTACAAGAAAATTATTACATACCTTGTTTTTGAAATTGACAGATGAATCTTTTTGCCAAAATACTGGTTTTCGAGAGGCCTTATATAGAAACGTTACAATTTACAAACTGCCTAAACCAATTATAGACATAACATATTATTTGTCTTTTTCTGGGCTCGAGCTTGTTGCCAGGAAGAACGAAAATGACTACAGCCGACCAACCGCTCAGGTTATAAATCGTTTTTTAAAGAATTTTGGATTTTTGACCACCTTAAGAGAAATGGAAATTTTTACGGGGTTAAGAAATGCACTCTTTCATAACGGGAAGTACGAATGGGCAAAAAGGGCAACAAAAACGGAGCCTGCTGAATTATACAAATTAACCGATTATGATATTAAATGCGAAACCCTGTTATGCGATGCCATTCTTAAACTAATTAACTTTGATGACCAAACAATAAATTGGAACCGATGGAAAGATCGCATGGGGTTCACAGGGTAGGTTTTCAAACTATGATGCGCCCTCCTGCACATGTGCCACTCACCTACCCGCCAAATCCTTTGCCGCCATTGTAGGGGTTAAATGACTATAATGGGCCTCTAACATTCCAATACTGGTTCCCATATTTCTCGCCAACCTGTGCAAATCGATACCCTTTAAAATCTGAAAAGTTGCATAGGTATGTCTGAGACTATACAAAGTTCTTCTGTTGCCATGCCTATCAAACATCAACCCAGATTCTTTCATTAAAATATTAAAAGTTCCGTCAAGGCATTTGGTACTTTCTCCATTGCTAAGTCGAAAGACATTTTCTTCACCTGAAACCTTGCCAAATCTCTTTTTTATCCGCTTTAAATATCTCCTAACGTTGTGTTTGGCTATCAGCTCACGTTTTCCCGTCTTCCCATTCACCCAGAATCTCAAAAAGGCCGTCCCATTATGACTGAACTCCTCTATATGCTTCCATTTCAGACTAGCGGTCTCTGTACCATGCCTCATTCCAGTCTGAATCAAGATCAATACATAATCCTGCAATAATTCCCGCATCATGTTAGATTTTTCAGTTCGGCCCTCTTTTGCCCATTCCCTCATAAACCGACAAAGTTTCTTAATTTCATCCCAACTAAAATTTGGTCGCCTTTGACTACGCTCGCCTTTGTTCCTCAATTCAGGGACCTGATAAGCGTTGATCCAACCTCTATCGACGGCTACATTGAATACTCTCTTTAATGCCGAATTATGGTTGTTGAGCGTTGAATGCTTAAGCCGGCGCTTGACTTGTTCATTTCGCCACAAATCAAATTTCTTTATGGCAGTAAAATCTATATTTGCGATCAGGGTATTTCCGAAATAGGGGATGAAATAGCGATTTATTGCTTGAATATAATCCAAGTAACTTTTCTTTCCATAGCCAGCTTGTAATTCTTGCTCCATCTCCTTGATGGAGATTCTGGCAGCATCTACAAATCGGCGGGATTCTAGAACAACATTATGCTTTTGAAGCACACGATATTCATCGTGTAAATTACATGCTATTTCGGAGGCGTCTTTTAGGTTGGCTTGTTTGGTCGAGATTCTTTTCCATTTACCATTTTTAAGCTTAATTCGTGCCTGCCATCTTCGACTATTCTCCCGTTTATAGAGATATACATTGCCGTCTCTAAAACGGATTCGTTCCATTGTTAATTACAGGAATTTTTGGTTTCATAAGAAAGGAACGGGTTGTGAAAAAGTAACCGTTTTATAACACAGTTTGAAACACAGTAAAAATTGAGGTTTGTAATAAGTTTAAAAACTCCTATTTAGAAAATAAGTTATTAACTTCGAATCCGTAGGTCGCAGGTTCGAATCCTGCCGGGCGTGCCAATTTGGTTCCATCTTTCCGGACCCAGTCCAGACTGCCTCATAAGTGAGTGAGAAAGGAGTACCCCATGCGCCATTTCGTTTCATCCATTCCCCGCGTTCTCGTTTACGGATTCGCCTTGCCCCTGTTGCTGACCGGGACGGTCACCCTGGCCGCGGCCAGCCCGGAAGAAGGCAGTAATACCGAAGGTCAAATGAAATCGCCGCACGGCTACACCCACGGCTCGCCGCATGGCACCTCTCCGCATGGATCGGGTTACTCCGGCCACCATGGCAAGGAAGAGGGCAGTGGCAAGGGCTACGAACACGGCGAGGGCTACAGCCACGGATCGAAAGGGTATGGCCACGGTTATAAAAAAGGTCATGGCAGTTACGGTCATGGCGGCGGACACCACGGCGACCGCGATCCGTTCTCGCATCTCCTGAAATTCGCCAAACCGCTGGGACTCACTGAGGATCAGTTGAAAACCATCAGCGACAAGCAGTTTGAGTACCAGAAGAAAAGTGTGCAACTGCATGCCGAGCACCGCATCGCGCACATGGAACTGGAGAAACTGGTGCACAGCGGTGAGTTCGACGAAAGCGCCATCCGCAACGTCGGCGAGCGCATGAAGACGGTGAAGGCGGCCTCGATCCAGTTGATGATCGACGCCAAGATCGCTCTGCTTCAGGTATTGACCGACGACCAGCGCAAGAAGATCGGCGGCCTGCACCACGGCGGCTGAGTCCGGAAGACCGCGCGGCGGCATGACCACGCCACCGGTTGAATCATCGGATGCGAAACCGTTACATGACATTTAACGGGGCGTAGCGCAGCCTGGCAGCGCATCTGCTTTGGGAGCAGAGGGTCGGAGGTTCAAATCCTCTCGCCCCGACCAGAAACGAAAAGGGATCACGGCAACACGCCGCGATCCCTTTTTATTTTGATGCGCACTTAAACCTCGATGACGCGGTCGTAGATGCCGGAGTACACGGTGAGGCCGGACTCCACACTGCGCGAATGCGGCACGGCGAAACCACCCTGGCGGGTCAGCTCCAGCATGCTCAGGAAATTGGGATGGCTGTCGTCATGGTACAAATGACACGACGCATCGACCTGCCGCACCAGGTCGGCGGTCGCCATCCTCGCCACAGCGCCATCCGCCTGCCGGTAGTTTTGCATCACCGCCACGGTCAGCGGAACGTGCCGGCTCTTCGGCTTCTGGTAACAGTTGGTATAAAACGCCTGACCGAACACGCCGCGCTCAACACAGGTTTCGATGAGCCGCCCCGCGACGCCCTCCGCACCGTTGCCGAAGTTCGCCGGACAGAACAGCAGGTCCGCCCGCAATTCCTCCGGCGGGAACAGTTTCAGCAGGTACAAATCGGAGCAGATGAGAAACAGCGCCGAATACGCCTGCCCTTCGTGACGCAATACCACGCGGTTGAGGTGCGTGTACGGTTTGACGTTGATGATCGGCGATTTCTCATCCATCCACCGCATCTCGAACGACTGAGTCGTCACCTTCGCCTGCGGTGCGCTCACCTTGCCATTGGCGGAAAACACAAACAGCGTGTTCGCGCGCTCGCCCGCCTCACTATAAGGCAAGTCGTCCGCCGCGCGGTTGAGCGTGGTGATGAGGGTGGCCTGTTTCTCCCGCGCCCAACGGCAAAACGCGTCGTAGGCGATGTCCGATCCTTCCGCCGTGTACGCGGCGTACTCGGGAAACAGAACGATGTCGCCCGCACTCACCGACTCCACCTGCCGTGCGATCTCCGCCAACTGCCTGTCTTCCGCCGCCATGCCGAACGTGCGCAGTTGTATCTCCAGCGGTTTGGTTTTCATTGTCATCGATTCCACATGTGCGCTCATATCAATCCTGTAATCCTTTTTTTACTTTATAGCGTTTCACTTCCATGCGCGACAGCGTGTTTTCCAAAACTTCCGGCACCGCCTCGCCGAAGTAATACAACCACGAGTCGAGGTAATGCTTCATCGCCCGGTTTTCCTTGACCACCGAACTCGCCCCCCAGATCTGGATGAGGTAAGTGCACGCCTTCTGCGCCACCGCCGCCGCTTTCAGCTTGGCGCTGTTGGCGGCGATGACGTAACGTGCAAGCAAGTCGCCATCGTTGGAATTCTTGTCGTACTGATCCTTCATCCACGCCGCGCGGTAGGTCATGTCGCGCGCCGCGTTGATTTCCGTCGAAAGCTCGGCCACTTTCGCCTTGGTGCGGTCGTACTCGATCAAGTGCCGCCCGGCAGTCTTCTTGCCTTCGATCGCCACCTCCAGGTATTCCTCGAACACGCGTTGCGCCAGGCCCGTCGCCAGGGCGGCGATGGTGATGCGGCCGGAGTTGAGCATGCGCATGGCGTAGTCCATGCCGAAGCCTTCCTGCCCGACCATGTGGTCCGGCGGCAGTTTCACTTCATTGAAAACGATCTCGCCGAACGAGGAATTTTCCACCACATACTTCTCGAACACCTGTCCCGTGCGGCACCCTTCCTGCGCACGCTCGACCATAAACAGGCTTACGCCGTGGCGCGGGTCCTTCGACGTGCGTGCGAACACGCCGAACACCGTCGCCGACTCGGCGTTGGTGATCCAGAACTTGTTGCCGGTCAGCGTGTATTCACTGCCGCCGCCGTTCAGCACCGCGCGCGTCGCCATCTCCTGCATGATGTTGGAGCCCGACGCCGACGCCTCGGTCAGGCAGAACGCCGCCAGATGCTCGCCGGAGACCAGCGCTTCCAGGATGCTCCGGCCGTAATCGGACAAGCGTCCCGCGTGGTAGTTGAACTTCAAACCCTCCGCTACCGTGTTGGAGATGGCATAGCGCACGCCGATGCTGGGCGACGCCTTGCCGAGCGTTTCCAGGAATGCGATGAACAAGGGAAACGGCAGGCCGAGTCCGCCGAGCTCCTCGGCAAATGGCATGGCGGTGAGGCCGGATTCCACGATCTGCTGGAACACGTTGTCCGGCACCTTGCGTTTCGATCGGGCTTTTTCGTACACCGCCTCCACCGCGTTTTTATCGAGCGTGTCCTCGGCCAGCAGTTGCGAACGAAACTCGTGCAATGGATTGGCGGCGCGCGCCACTTCCGTCGCCATCTCCGCCGGAAGCACGCGTTCCTCCACCAGCTTGGCGAAGGCGTCGAGCATCTCAATATGCGTCTCGTCCCCATACATCATGGTCAAGAGGTCTTTCTGCGCGCTGACGGCGTAGCTCATGGTTCACCCCGCGTTTTTGAATTCCAGCACTCTCGGGTTGACGCGCTGGATCAGGTTGCCCTGCCATTCATAAAATCCGGCAGACGATTTTCTGCCGAACATCCCTGCCTCCACCAACCTCGTGAGCAACGGCGCCGGACGAAACCGCTCGCCGTGCTCCTTCTGCATCACCGATAGAATGTGATGCGTCGTGTCGTTGCCGATGGTATCCGACAGGGCCAAAGGCCCCATCGGATGGTTGAGACAGGCCACCCCTCCGCGGTCTATATCTTCGATCGACGCCGTGCCCTCGCCCACGAGCATCACGGCTTCGTTGATCATCGGCATCAGCATGCGGTTGACCACAAACCCCGCGCGGTCTTTCGACACCACCACCTGCCTGCCCAAGTGCCTGGCCAGTTCATGAGCCGCGACGAACGTGGCATCGGAAGTCAACAGGCCGCGCACGATCTCCAACCCGGGCATGAGAAACGGCGGGTTCATGAAATGAAACCCGATTACCTTTTCCGGATGGCGCGCCACCGCCGCCAACTCGGTGATGGGAATGGACGACGTGTTCGACGCCAGAATGGTGGAGGGCGAGGCGATGTCTCCCAGTCCCTCGAACAGGATTTTCTTTTCGCCCTCGTCTTCCACCACCGCCTCGATGATGAACTCCGCGTCGCAGAACTCCTTGAGCCCCTTGACCCCAATCACCCGGTCCACCGTGCTCTGCATCTGTCCCTTCGGGATTTCATTCGAAGCCACCGCCTTTTCCAGCCTGCGGCGGATGGTTTCGATTCCTTTCTGAATTTGCCTGGGCGCGGCATCGTAAAGGAGAACGCCCAGGCCGGCCTCCGCCAGCACCTGAGCGATGCCGCTTCCCATCTGCCCCGCTCCCACAACGCCCACGATTTTTGGAATCATCGTTTTGCCCCTTCATCTTCAAACCGGATAGTGCTTGCTGGCGACGTAACCTTCCGGGAACGCTTTCCGGGGCGTGCCCGCGCGCACCCACATGACGTCGCTGAAATTGGCGATGGGATCGTCGCGGAACACCGGACGCAGTTCGTCGTCGCGTTTCAGCTTTTTGTAATCCTCGCTCTCCACCATGCCCGCCACCAGTGTGTCGAGCTCGGTGAACTCTTGATCCGGCAGGTGGGCGCGCACCCACGCCACCGTCACCGGCAGGCGGTCCTTGAACGAGATGCCTGCCAGTTCCACTGCCGTGGACAGCGTATCGATAAAAAACCGCGTCTCGCCGGGAAGCGCCGCCCATTCCGTGCGTCCGTAACATTCCGGGCAATCGACGCGCGGCACCTGGAAACGCAGTACCTTGCCGAAATCGTGGCCCTCCGCGTTTTCACAGAAGGTGAACAAGAGGCGCGCCCGCGTCCCGCCCATGATGCCGTTGATGTACGGCGAAATGCCGCCGTAGGTTTTTTTGTAATCGATGAACACCTGCCGCCGCACCATCACCACTTCGGTCTTCGCCGGGTTGTATGCCCGGTCTTTGGGATCCAGATACGAATCGTTGACCGGCATCGCTCACCACCCTTTCTCCACGGTCGTCACCGTGATATCGCTTCCCGTTCCCGCGTGACTGTGAAACAACGCGCGCTTCACGTCCGGCACCTGTGCCTCCGCGTGTCCGTATTTTTCTTTTATTTTTCCCTGCATCTGCCAGAGCACATCCACCGCCTGCACGTTGCCGGTGGCACCGACGCCGTGCATCTGCCCGATCAACCCGCCCGACGGGTTCACATAAAGCCCGCGTTCACCGCCGATCTTCGGGTTGATCGGGACCCTGCCATCGGTGAGCGGCAGTTCGTTGAACAAGTGGCAGGCATGGCCATACGGCACCATGCCCAGGTCTTCCATCGTCTGCACGACGGAGATGACGAAGGCATCGTGGATTTCGATCAAGTCGAAGTATTCCAACGGATCGGTGCGGATACCCGCCATCTCGTACGCCTTCTTCGCCGCCCAGCGCCCGGCGCGGAACGAATGCAGTCCCGGGTACACCAGTGACTCGTAATAAGCGACGCGTTCCGGATCGTTTTCTTCGTGCGGGAGAAGCAGGTTTTCCTTTATCAATCCACCCTTCAGGCGCGGCCGCTCCCCGGTGCGCATGCAGTCGGTGCCGTTTCCCAGCCCCGTCACCCGAACCGGTTTGTCGGTGAACTCTTTCGCCAGCTCCTCCGTCGCCACGATGACGGCCGATGCGCCGTCCGTCATCAAACAGCAATCCAACCGATAGGAGGGGGTGGCAACGATGCCCGACTGCTCTACCTGGTCAATGGTGATGAAGCCTCTGGTCGAGGCGGTGGCGTATGGATTTTCGTGCGATGTCTGGGCCCGGCGATTGTACTGCGCGTTGTTGCGCATCATCACCGCGATTTTGGAAAACGCCGCGCGCAGGTCTTTCGCCGAGACGGTTTTGCCGACGAAGGTATCGAGGTAGGCCTGCGCCATCGCCGCGTAGTAAAGGGGGTAAAATCCGCCGTTGGGGAAATCCGTCACCGTGTCCGACGCCAGCGCGATGAACTCGTTTCCCTGAAACGTATCCACTTCCGACATTTTTTCGTAGCCGACGGCGAGCACGATGTCGGCCCGGCCGGAAGCCACCTTTTCAATTGCCGCCTGCACACCCAGTCCCCCGGTGGCGCCGCCGCCCACCACGCGGTACGCCTCCACCGGGTTGAGGCCAAGGTAGTCGCGCGTCAACGCCTCACCCAGCAACTGGCCGGCAAAGTGATCGGCAAAATGGCTGATGATCACCCCGCCGCGCTCCTTGAGCAGGGAGCGGAACTCTTTCGGCTTGAGGCCGAGGTCGGTCACGGCCTCCCGCACCGCCTGCATGGTCATTTCATAAAACATCAAATCCGGGTTGGCTTTGGCGAAGTGATCCACCTTGCCGCCGGAGACAAGCACCACGTTGCGTTGTAATGATCCGGCCATGGTCGTACCTCCATACATTCTTTAAGTAATATGGTGCCGGTCCTGAAAGTTTTCAACGAAACTGCACGCCCATAATTCCCTTTCAGGCGGGCGGCACCACAACCTTCGCATCGCCCAAACCCGGAACCGCTTACCGAACGGAACCCTCAGGGTTTTTGGAAGCATCCCGGACAAACGTGAAACAGCATTTCCCCGGGATGAACGGGAACCGGTTCTCATTCAGGTTGAAATTTCTCTTTACCAATATTTGCTTAAACACCGCTATTACAAGCCTTGCGGGACGGTAAAAAGGTTGGCGAATCGCTTTGCCACGGCCTAACTTTAATGGTGAATGCGTTTTGCATTTCAATGTTCTTTGAGGGGAATGGGAAATCCACCGGGAAACCACCGCGTTGGGATTGGCCTCCTGGCAGTTGCAGGTGAGACGCCTCGTCGGTGGGGACCAACCGGGAGTCCTGCTTCAGGACCTCAAGGGAGATGATTATGAGGATTCGTTCCAAGTCTGGAAACAAGGGCAAATCTTTTGAACCCGTGCGCGAAGCGGCCCGCATCCGTCGAACGCCACGCAAACAGCTTTCGCTGGAAGAAGAACGCTACCTGACCACGGAGGGTCCGCTTCACCTGACCGGCATCCAGGCTTTGGTGCGGCTGAACTTCGACAACCTGCGCCTGGTCCAGACCATCTATCCGGAGAAACGGTTCGCTTATTTCATCTCCGGTTACGAAGGCAGTCCATTGGGCGGGCTCGACATCAACCTGCGCAAGGTCTATTCCCTGCTCAAGCAGTGGCACATCCTGCATGTTCCCGGTGGCAACGAGGAAGCCGGCGCCAACATGATGTGGGGCAGTCAGATTCATCGCCTGTTCGGCCCGTCCAAGGTCGATGGCGTCATCGGCGCCTGGTACGGCAAGGGACCCGGTGTGCGCCGCATCGCCGACGTGCAGGATCACATGCAGATGGCGGGCATCGACAAATTCTGCGCCGCATACTTCATCAGCGGCGACGACCACACGAGCAAAAGCAGCACCACGCCGCACCAGACCGATTTCATTCATTACGCCAACCACATCCCCACCGCCTATCCCGGCAACGTGCGTGAAATTCTGGAAACCGGCAAGCGCATCATGCTGGTGTCGATGCTGTCGGGCTTGGCCATCAACCTGAAGCTGGAAACCTACGTCTGCGACGGATCGCAGGAGTTTCTGCTGAACCCGAATGAGGATCTTGAGCTGGCCGAAAAGTTTCTCGATTTTCTGGAGAAGAATAAAGACTACGCGCGGCATTTCAGCCCCGTATTATTGCCCCCCAGCGTATTGGTCAACGAATCCGAACTGCTGTATTCCAAACTGCCCATGGTCGCGGAGATCTCACGCATCTTCGGCCTCGACCAATGGCACAACCGCGAATTGAAATCGGACTTCGGCATCGTCGCCACGGGCAAAAGCTATTACGACCTGCTCGGCGCGCTCAAGGAACTGAACATCTACGACAAGGAAGTCGAAATCTTCAAGCCGCTCATCACCTGGCCCGCGGACATGGCCTCGCTCCGCGAGTTCGCCCGCGGTAAGAAAGAACTGATCATCATCGAAGAAAAGCGTCCATTTTACGAATCGCACATCAAGAACGCGCTGTTCAACGACTCAACGCGTCCCGTCATCGTCGGCAAGCAGGACGAAAACGGGGTGACGCTGTTCCCGGCGAACGGCAACCTGGATTCCGACCGGATCGCGCAGATCCTGGGGCCGCGCCTGGCACGGAAACCCGCGTTCCGCGACCGCAACCTGGAAGTGATTTTGAACGAGCGCCGGCGTTATGCGGAACTCAGCCTGCCGATCCAGATCAAGCGTCCTCCCGCTTACTGCTCCGGATGCCAGCACCGCACGGCGCTGGAAATCGCCGGGCACCACCTGCGGGAAGGCACGGTGGACGCGACCACGGTGCACTCGCATGATCTCGACGGCAACCCCGTCACCATTGAAATCACACCCAAGCACCTGATGGGCATCGGCATTGGTTGCTCGACCATGTCGATCATCGACTCGTTGGCCAGCAACCGCTCAGTGGTGGTGGGCCCGATGGAAAGCGAGGGATTGCTGTGGATGGGCGCGTCGGCGTTCAGTTACCGCATGCATGCCGACCAGGGATGCGGCGACGGAACTTATTTCCATTCGTCACGGCTCAACATCAATTTCATCCGCGACGCCATCCAGCATCTGAAAGAGCATTACGGCATCGACGACACCAACCAGACTCTGCTTTACGTTGACAACAGTGTTGTCGCCATGACCGGCGGCCAAAGGCCTGTCGGCCAGGACGATCCGGAAACCGCCATCGTCAACATCCAGCGCGAAGGCATCGAGCACATCGCCGTGGTAGCGGAAGACCCGGGAGAGTTCCGGCATTTCAAAAAACGCTACGGCATCGAGGTGTACCCGAAATCGGAGACCCTGCGCGTCAAAGAGGAGTTTTCGAAAAAGCCGGGGCTGAGCGTGATCTGGTACGTGCAGAAATGCGGTATCGAGAAAATCCGCGAGCGGCGCAGAAATGAAGAACTGGCGCCGCGTTACCGGGTCCACGTCAATCCGGAGGTGTGCGAGGACTGTGGCGATTGTGGCGTCGAAGCGAAATGCAGTTCCGTGTGGAAAACCAAAACGGAATTCGGCCCCAAGATCAAGATCCACCAGTTCTCCTGTATCCAGGACATGGCCTGCACCAAAGGGGATTGTCCGTCATACGTCAAGGTGTACACGCGTACCGGCACGCCCTTCAAGACGCCGGACCTGGAAAGCCTGCAGGCGCATGTTCGTGATTTGCCAAAACCGTTGCGCCGGCCCGCTTCCAGCAAGGTGTACGAAGTGTTCTCGGTCGGCATCGGCGGCTGGGGACTCATGACCGCCTACGAGATCCTCGCCCGCGCCGCCACCACAGAAGGCAAGAACATCGTCAAGGAAGACGATACGGGACTGTCGCAGAAGGGCGGGGAGGTACGCAATAACCTGAAGATCGCATCTGCAGGGTACGACTTGCGCGAAGGCTTCAAAATCGAGGCGGGCGGCGCGGACCTGTATATCTGCTCGGACCTGATCGGTGCGGTCAATCCGGAAAACCTGAGAGCGGCATCACCGGACAAAACCCGCGCCATCATCAATACCGCCAAGGTGCCGACCATGCCGATGATTGTCGGCAAGGCGGAATTCCCTTCGCTGGAATCCCTCCGCGGTATCATTGATTCGTTCACCGATGCGGAGCGGAATATCTACGTGAATGCAACGGACATCGTGGAATCCCTGTTCATGGACCACAAACCCACCAACCTGTTTCTGCTGGGAGTGGCCTTTCAAAGCATTGAAGACTTTCCGGTGGACGATCCCGAAAGCATCGAGGAAGGCATCCGTAAAAACAACGTGGAAGTGGAAATCAATGTACTGGCATTCCGTTTCGGCCGCTTGTACGCCCTCAATCCGGAAAAGGTACGGTCGCTGGCATTTCCCAAACCGCAGACTTTCGAAGAACGGATCCGCGGGTTCAAGCAAAACCTTCCCTTCTGGGACCGGGCCCGTTTTGAGGCTCTCGCGCGGAAGTTTCCGTTTGAAGCGATCCATCGTCCCAAATTCGCACGCGAGGTGTACGAACTGTTCCGGTTCCAAAACGGAAATTATGCACAACAGTTCGTGGACTTTGTCGAAGAGATTTACCGCTTCGATGCGGCATGCTTCCCCGACCGGAAACTGCGCTTCACCCAGGCCGTCGCGGACCACCTCTATCAAATGATGGCGTACAAGGACGAGTACCGGGTGGCGGACTTGTTGACCCGCCCGGAAGAGATGGACCGCATCACCCGCATGTACGCCGCAGGGGAGATCGAAAAAATCCGCTTTCTGCTGAGGCCGCCCATCCTCGAGCAGATTCCTCTTCTCCGCGACTGGAACTACATCCGCGAGCGTTTCGAGCAGGATGGCAAGTGGGAGTTCCCCCCCTGGGCGTTGAAACTGCTTCGGTACTTCAAGTTTTTGCGTGGAACGAAGCTGGACCCGTTCTACATGTTCAGCGACATGAGGAAACACGAGCAAAAAGCCATTGGCGTGTACCGGCGGCGCATGCTGTCACTCATCCCGTTGCTGAACGAAAAAAATTATGAGACTGCCTGCGAGGCGGCGGCCTACCCGTACAAGGCCAGCGGCTATGAACTGGTGAAGGAAATTCATACCGAGCAGGCTGAGGAATGGTGGCGGGATAAATACCAGCGAATGCTTCAAACCTTCTCCGCCGCGCCGCTGAAAAGCACCGAGGCGTGGACGGAAAAACGGGCGGCGGCAGCCTTTGACACTTCGGGATGACATCCCGACGGGCCCGCTTTCCATGCGAACGGAAAGTGAGGAATCATGAAACCGATCACTACCTGCATTTATGGCGCGGCGCGAACGCCGATCGGGAAAATCGGCGGCGCTTTGAGCCGCATCCCCGCACCCCAACTGGGCGCGGCGGCGATCCGGGAAGCCGTGGCCCGCAGTGGCGTGTCGCCGGACAAAATCGGTGAGGTCATTATGGGCAACGTGGTTTCGGCCGGGCTCGGCCAGGCCCCGGCACGGCAGGCGGCAATCCGTGGCGGCCTGCCTCCACGAGTGGCTGCGCTCACTGTGAACAAGGTGTGCGGTTCGGGGTTGAAAGCGGTCATGCTGGCTGACGATGCCATCCGCCTGGGACGCGCCGACTTCATCGTCGCGGGTGGTATGGAGAACATGAGCCTGGCCCCGCATCTGCTTCCCAATTCCCGGCAGGGCTACCGACTGGGACACATGCAGATTTTAGACAGCCTCATTCTGGACGGTCTTTGGGACAGCTTCGGCCAATGCCACATGGGCGAGATCGCGGAAGCGCTTTCGCAGCGATACAGCCGCAAGGCGCAGGACGATTATGCTTTGGAAAGTTACCGCCGCGCACGGGAAGCTCAGGAAAACTGCCGGTTTTCCCACGAAATCGTCGGCATCCCCATTGAGCGCAAAAATGAAACCGTGATCATCGATAAGGACGAACAGCCCTTCGCCAACGATCTGGAACGCCTGCCCAATCTGCCGCCCGCGTTTGTCAAGGATGCGGGGTGCATCACCGCCGGCAACGCATCGAAGATCAACGATGGCGCGGCGGCGCTCGTCATCGGGCGCGAGGACGACACGTTGAAACCCCTGGCGCGCATCATGGGTCAATCGACATTCTCCACAGACCCGCATCATTTCCCCGTCGCGCCCGTCGAGGCCATCGCCCGGCTGTTGAAGGAGTGGCCCGCCCGCATCGAAGACATCGATCTTTTCGAGATCAACGAAGCGTTTTCCGTCGCCATGCTGGCAGTCTGCGAAGCCCTGCACCTGGACCGGGAAAAGTTGAACGTGAACGGTGGGGCGGTGGCGCTGGGACATCCCATCGGCGCCTCCGGTGCCCGCCTGCTGGTGACTCTGCTGTATGCGCTTCAGGCCCGCAACTTGAAAAAAGGTGTGGCCGCCATCTGCCTGGGCGGCGGCGAAGCGGTGGCGCTCGGCATCGAACGAGTGATTTGATCTGTTCTCAAAGTTTGCGGCGGTACAGCCCGTACACTTCCTGCAAAGCACGGGTCCACTCATCCAGCGTGATTTCTTTCACGATGTCCAAGGTGACGGCGAACACGTTTCCTCGCTTATCCGCGGTTTCTTTCAGGCGGCGCAGGCTGTCCCGCACACGCAGGGCATTGCGGTTCTGCTTGAACCGTTTCACATCCTGCGCGCGTTCCCGCTTCAAGGCGTCTGAGATTTCCGTGCGCGCCACGCTCGGTCTCTCCGTCTCCCGCCGCGGGTAACAGTTGACCGCAACCACCCGCCGCCGGCCGGTTTCCACCTGCTCCTCATAACGCGCGGATGACTGTGCGATTTCATCGCGAAAGAAGCCCTCTGCCTTTGCCTCTAAAATGCCGCCCAGATCAGCGATGCGGCGGAAATATTCAAGGACGCCGTCCAGCACCGTGTGGTACGCCTGAAAGCGGCCGGAACTGTCGCTCAAAAACGCCATCATGTCCTTGAACCCACCCATCTCTTCCAAAAGGATCGCCTGCGCGTCGGAGGCGATGCGCACGCTTTGCTCCGTGGGGATGGTGAACGGCTCGTCATAGGAGTTGCTGTGCAGGGCCTGCGGATAATTCAACAACGCGTAAAACAATTCCAACGCGGTGCGGGTGATGTTGTTCAGGTATTCCCGTTCGTGGAGACTGCGTCCGGAAGTTTGAATGTGGGCTTTGAGCTTCTGCGCGGCGGGGTCGCTTGCCCCATACACATCCCGCATGGCCACGGCCCAGCACCGCCGCGCCGCACTGAGCAACGCAATGTATTCGAAGTCGGGACCGGAGGTAAAGAAGAAGGGCAGGCGCCGCGCAACCCGGTTGATGTCGAGGCCCCGCCTCAACGCCTCCTCCACATACACGAAACCATTCGCCAGCGTGAAGGCCGCCTGCTGGATCGGCGTCGCTCCTTTCTGCTCGATGTGATACCCACTGACATTGATCGGGTAATAGGACGGAGCGTTCTCCAAACACCATTCGAACATATCCATCGCGAGGCGGATGGACTTGTCCAAGGGGAACAACAACTCGTTCTGCGCGTCATCCTCCTTACAGGGATCGGTCTGCGACGTGCCGCGCACCTGTTTCAAATCCTGCCCTGCTTCCTGCGCCGCTTTCAACCGCGCCGCCGTCATCCACAACGAAGGGCCGTTGATGGTCATGGAAATGCTGACCTCGTCCTTGAAAAATCCCTGATACAGCATTTTCACATCTTCGTAGGTGGAAACCGACACCCCACCCTCGCCAATGTCGTAAAAATAATCCGGATCGTCGGCGCTTCGCCCCAGCAGGGTGTTGGTATCGAAGGCGGTGCTCAGGCGTTTCGACTGCTGGCCGCTGACAATATAATGAAAGCGTTCGTTGGTCATCTCCGGCGATCCCAGCCCGGCGAACAGGCGGGTCGGCTCCTCGTGGCCGCGCTTTCCCTCCACAATCAAAAACGCCTGCGGGTAGATCGACAGGCCAAATGGGAACTCACCGGGGAACCCCCACTCGCCCTGGTAACGCGCGATCTGCGCCGGATGATCGATCTGCGGAAGCGCGACGAGGGGAATGGCGGCGCCCGTGGGCAGGGCGCGTTTTTGAATGCGTTCGGCTTTGTCGTTCCAAAGTTTCAGCAACTCCTGCTGGTATTCCGGATCCGACTTCGCGCGGCGCACGGAATCCTCAACGCGTTGCTGGTATGCCTCGTTGGCCGAGACGATCCTGGAGAGAAGGCTATCGTTCATGAGATTCCATCAGTGCCCGGTACAGTTCATCAACGCCCGGATTGCGGTGCTCGGTGGCGGTGGTCAGAAACAGGTTGCGTTCCGGAACACGCGAACGGAGCAGGCTGTGCGCACGCCGGGCGCCGGGCAATTCGCTTTTGTTCAGCACGACCAGCACATCCGGCCGGTTGAGCATCTCTTCCTTCATCAACTGGTACGGACCGCCCAGGTCCGGCGTGGTCACCAGCACCGCCTTGTCCACCAGGTCCGCGATGCCCGCATCCGGTTGACCGATGCCGTAGGTCTCGACAAACACATCGTAGCCGCCGGCCCGGAAAACGCGGATCATGTCCGGCAACGCCCGCGCCAGCCCCTCGCCGTATCCCCGCGACGCCACACTGCGAATGAAGACGCGGCCGGTATCCACCCAGTTCTTGTCGGTGGCGTACATGTACGCAATGCGGTCGGCCAACAGCGCGCCACCCGAACTTTTGGAAGAGGGATCGATGGCGATCACCGCCGCCTTGCGTTCGTCATGGCGCTTGTCCTGAAACCAACGCAGGAGCAATTCGTCGAGCAACGTGCTTTTTCCAGAACCGCCCCGGCCGGCAATACCGACCACGAGTCTTCCGGCTTCGGAGCCGTTCAATGACTCCAAACAATCGCCGAAATAACGGATGCGTTCCTGCCAGTCGGCAACCTCCGTCTCCACAATCGCGTCTTCTCCGTTTCCGGACCGCGATGCCGTTTCGACCAGTGTCTCCAGCCACGCTTTTTCTTCCGCCACATTCAAAAGCTGGGCGATGGCGGGAATTTCTCCCCCTTGGGCGCGTTTTGGCAGATCGTCCAGTCGCTCGGGAACGGTGGAAAATCCGTAATTCGCCTGGACGTACGCGACGCTTTTTGTGCCTTCCCCCGTTCCAAAAATTTTATCGATGCCTTTTTCTTTTTCCAGCAGGCGGATGTCGCGATCGAGGAACGTCGCGCCGCCGCCTCCAATGAGATGGATGTGCGGGTGCCCCATTGCCTGCAAACGATCACGTACAGCGCGGAAAAAGGGAATGTGTCCTCCGTTGTAAGAACTGATTCCCGCAAACTGCACGCCTTCCTGCACGATCGCGTGGACAAACTTGTCCACCGTGAGGTCGTAACCGCCAAGGATGACTTCGATTCCCGCTTTTTTCAGAGCATCGGCGACGATCAACAGCGGCGCGTCGTGTCCGTCGTTGCTTTTGACGCCGAGGAATCCGCGGATCTTATGACGTGGCAGTGGCATAGCACCGGTCCTGTTGATAGCAAAACAAAGGCGTCACCGCTTTTCCAGCGGCACATACGTCCGCATCGCGTCGATGTCGGGTCCCGTGTATTCCTGCGTAGGGCGAAACAGCGGCCCCTTCGCCCTGCGTTGCCGGAGAATGTTGGCCAGCCATCCGAAATGGCGGCTGGCCTGGAAAATCGGTGTGTTCAGTTCCCGGGGAATGCCCAGGAGTTTGAGCAGAATGCAGATGGGCAGATCCGCATTGGGAGCGCGATCTTTTTCCTTCAGCATGACACGGCCGATGATGTCGTAGATCTCAAACAAATGACCCATTCCCTTTTTTTGTGCCAGGGGGCGGCCGATGCGTTCCGCAATGGTGACCCGCGATTCCTTTTTGTGCTTGTAATGCGGCAGGCGGTGGCCAAAACCGAACACCAACTCGCCGTTGTTCAATTTATTCATGATGTAGGATTGTGCGCGGTCGGGCGTGCCGATCTCCTCGAACATCATCGCCGCCAGTTCGTTGGCCCCGCCGTGGCGTACTCCCTTGAGCGGCGCGCCCGCGGCGATGAGCGGCGTGTACGGATCGGTCATCGACGACTCCACCACCAGCGCCGCGAACGTCGAGCAGTTGATGGTGTGGTCGAGGTACAAAATCAAAATGGTGTTGAGCGCGTCCACCAGTTCCGGCTCCGGTTGGATGTCCAGCATATGCAGGATGTTGCCGGCAAACGGCAACCGTGGGTCCGGCTCGATGGGTTTCATGCCTTTGCGGATGCGCCAGCCCGCGGTCATGAGCGCAGGGATCTTTGCGCCGAGACGCACACCTGCGTTCAAAAGCAGGCGGGCGAGTTCCTCGTCCATCTTCGGCGTCTGCCACAACGAATTGGTGTAATCGGCATCCCACATGCGCGCGAAAGAAAGCGACGTCATCAGCAGGTCCATCATGTGCACGTTTTCCGGATAAGACCGGAGATGACTCAGGATAGGCTCATCCAATTTCGCATGGCGGCTCAATTCCTCCTTGAACGCATTCAACTCCTTGCCATTCGGCAGGGTTCCATGAAGGATCAGGTGCACGGTCTCCTCGAACGGCCCCTGGATGAGATCGTAAATGCTGTACCCCCGGTAAAGGAGGATGGGGTTGCCGTCCTTATCGACCGTGGTGAGGGAAATGTCGGAGGTACAGACCGGAACCCCGTCCAATCCGTTGTCCACGGTATTCAGCACTTCGGTATTAGGGCTCATAGTTCAAGATTCCATTTATTTCCTTCCGGTTCATCATTTCAGACAGCCGGCTTTCCTGACTGCCCTCTTTGGATAAGGTCGAGAAAAATCTCTTGGTGCATCCGGCATGAAAACGGAACAGCGACACCGGAAAAATGACAAAGTCGTAGCCCAGCCGGGAGAACTCACGCGCTCCCATCAGCGGCGTCTGACCGAACTCCGTCATGTTGGCGAGAAGCGGTCCCGCCACTTCCTTTCGGACGCGGGCAAATTCATTTTCATCCTTCAACGCCTCGGGAAAGATCACATCGGCTCCCGCTTCCCGGTAACGGTTGCCCCGGTCGATGCATTCGTCAAGTTGACCGCCAACATCCACATTGTCCGCGCCACGGGCATCCGTGCGCGCCACGATCAGGAAGTCGGGAGCCATCGCGTTGCGCACCGCCACAGCCTGCTTCAACCTGGACACCATTTCTTCAGCGGGAACCACTTCCTTTCCCTGGAGGTGACCGCACCGTTTGGGAAAGACCTGGTCCTCGATCTGAATGCCCGCAAACCCGGTTTCGATGTAGCGCCGGATCGTCACCTCGATATCCTCAAACCCCGTATCCGCGTCGCACAACACGGGCAGGTCGACGGCCTGCACAATCCACCGCCCGAGCCAGGCAAATTCGTCGAGTCCGAGCGTGCCGTTGTCCGGCACCCCCAGGCTGTTGGAAAGCGCCGCTCCGGAAAGGTAGAGTCCGGAAAAGTTCATTGCCGCCGCCTGTTTCGCCGTGAAGGCGTTGTAGACGCCGGGCAGGACCACCGGCTTTTGGGAACCGGCGAGAAGATCGCGAAACGAGGCACGGGGTTTCATGGCAACACCATGGCTTGCATCAACGGTGCCGGACTTTCCAACTCGTCCATCCGCCACACCATCTCTACCACCCGGTCCTGCTGGTCGACACTCAGCCACGGTCCCGCCGCGGCGCGGAATTTTTTCTCCAGTTCCTTCGGCTTGAGCGGGTTGTTCGGGTGGCCTTTCGGATCGAGCACTTCCTGTTCGAACACCGTGCCATCCTGCATGGTGACCGTGACTTTGTTCGGAAACGACTTGCCATACATCTCCGTGTAATGCTTGTTCTCCGCAACCGTCACCTTCTGCACCAGGGATTGAAGCGCCGCGTCACCCAGATGCGTGGGATCGAATTGCTCGAGCGTGATGTCGCCATCCATCAGCGCCACCGCCACGATGTACGGCAGACTGTGGTCGGCGGTCTCCTTGGTTTTCGGCGTCCACTTCTCCGGTTCCTTGCCAATGATCTCGTACGAATGAAAGCTGGTCTCGACATGAATGCGTTCGATGCCGGCAATCCGCTCCGCGCCGATGTCCTCGCGCAACTCGAGCGCCGCCCAGATGGCGCTTTGCGAATGGTACTCCGCCGGGAAATACTTGATGTATGTGTCCACGATCTTGAACTCTTCCCGATCCT
The DNA here is from genome assembly GCF_021845525.1 of Nitrospina gracilis Nb-211. Lineage (NCBI taxonomy): Bacteria > Pseudomonadati > Nitrospinota > Nitrospinia > Nitrospinales > Nitrospinaceae > Nitrospina > Nitrospina gracilis. The sequence goes on from NZ_JAKJKD010000001.1 coordinate 2,696,564, forward strand.
CGCCGCCAAATTTCAAAGCCAGGTCAAACTCACCCTGCGTGATCTGGTTGATGAAGCCGTGCTTGCCCGTAAAAATATCGCTGGGTCCGGTGAGTCCGTGCTTCACATACAACGCGGCGCGCACGCCGTTCTGCGACGCCTGCGCAAACGCCGCGGCTTTCCATTGCGAGATGGTGCCAATGCGCGTCTGCCGGAGGTAATTGCCGGTGGTGATGGCGATGGCGAGGGCGTCGCGCGTCTGCTCGGCGGACAGGCCCAACAGTTTCGCCGCCGCGGCGGTGGAGGAGATCGACCCGTAAGTGACATGGTCCCATCCCTTTTTGCGGAGTGCCGCCGCATCGCACAAACGGCAATGCAGTTCGTAAGCAAGGATGGTGGCGAGAAGGAGGTCGCGCCCGGTGCGGCCTTCCGCTTCGGCTACCGCAAGAACAGCCCCCAGGTTGTCACTGGGATGGGCGGGTTCGCGGTTGAGGTAGGTGTCGTTCCAATCAAGCGCGCGGATGAGCGTCGCCAGATACAACGCGGCGTAATCCATCGGTGCTTTATGCGCCGTGCCCATCACCGTCGCGCCGGGGGCGGCGGTGGCCGAGGTGGCGAACCGGCGCATGCCGATGGCAGGGGGCGCATCATACGCCGCCCACGCGGTGGCCAGGCTGTCCAGCCAGCGCTCCTTGGCACAGGAGATGGCGTGGTCCGACAGGCGCTCATAACTCAGCCCGGTGACGTACCGGGTGATTTGCTCTTCATACCGGTCCATACGCAAAGCCTCCAGCCTGCACTTTTCAATATAGGCCCTGCGTGATGGCTCCGCACGTCAAACTTCATTTCGTAAATCGCGCTTTTTCAGGGAATCTGCCGGGAAGGAACTTGGGTCAATGAGGACGGATGGCACAATCTTCAGGCTGTCTCCAGCGCGGAGACGTCCCGAATCCTTATGCCGCCGATGAATATTTTATTTTCGCAGTTTGACCCACGGCATGCCTTTGAGTTTTTCGATGGTCTTGGAACCGATACCGGGAACCGATTCGATGGCGGTGTGCTTTCCATCCGTTGCGCCTCCCTCGGCGGCGGATTTGGATTCCCACCACAGATACCCGTCGGCGGCGCGCGATTCCGCAATCAGTGTGGCTTTGGCCATGCCGATGCCCGTGTTGGCATGGATGGTTGCGGCATCGTCGGTGCTCAGGTTCACCGGCGTAGGACGCGCACCCTCCACACCTGGCAGGGCGTCGGGCATTTTGGTAGATATGCTGGGGATGACCGGGATCGGAGTTTTCTTATCGTCCAGGCGGTGAGCCTCCACCTTGAGGGCGGTGGGCAATTTCTTCTCGTTTTCCAGAATGTGTTTGGCCGTATCACGCCCGGCCTGCGAGTCGTATTTGTCGGTCGTGTCCACCTGCTTGATCAATTTGTCAGCGGTGGATTTGTTGCCGCCGTCGTACACCGCCGCCACTTTATAATACACCGCCACACCGCCGGGATTCTCATCCTTGCCCTTGCTGCCTTTGCGGTTCCACACCACGTCCTTCACTTTTTCCTCGGCCTGGCTGGAGTGCTGTTTGTTGGCGGTCTCCGTAATCGGAGTGATGTTCTTTTTATTGTCGCCCGGTCCGTGCAGGCGTGCGTTCAACAGGTGTCCGCGGATGTAAAAACTGCGGCCGCTTTCCTTGCGCTGGCTGACCGCGTTCCAGATGTCCGTGTTGACCGCCGAAGTGGGTTCGCTTCCCGCTTCCCCTTTGATGCTGAGCGGATTGGCGGTGGCGCTTATTCCCAGTTGACCGTGTTCCAGTCCGCCGTACGTCACCTTCGTCGCTTCGGCAGTGGAGCCCCCTTCACTGCTCAAAGTCGCCATGAGCGCGGCCACAGCGTCCCGCAATTCCCCATATTTCTTTTCCTCATCCTTGGTGGGGGCGTCTCCCTTGCCTTTGCGCGCATCGCTCATTGTTTTGTCGCGTGCGCTTTTCAACTGCGCATACAACAGGTCGGCCTTGCCATAGATTGTCGACAGACGGCCGAGGTCGTCCTTGTCCGCCCCCTTCTGCCCGGCCTGCAACTGTCCCAACCGGGTTTTCGCGTCCTTGAGAAACTTGCCCAGAGACTTCTTTTCGCTCTTCACCATGATGTCGGCACCTTCGAAAAACAGGGAGTGCTGTTTCTTGCCGACGGTGAAGGTTTTGCGCTCGCTCCACCACTGTTTGACTTTTCCCGCCACAGCCTTGGCCTTGCCGAACAGAGCCTTGGCTTTGCCCACGATGAAGTTGATGAGCTTGTCGATGGCCTTGTCCACTTTCTTCTGGATGGACTTGATGATGGCTTTGATTTTTTTCGAGATGCCGCCCAGCCCGGCAAAGCTGGCGAGGAAACTGATCACCACCGGCACGGTGCGGCTCAACGTCTGCTCGACAAAGTTTTTCGCCTCGCTCAACTGGCCGCGGGCTATTTTGCCGATAGACTGGAAGATCGATTCCACTACGGCGATGATCTGCTTGATGCGCTCAATGAAAAACACGATCACATCATAAGTGGTGAGGATGGCCTGGATGATGGCACCGACGGGATTGAACAGAGTGACCAGCTTTTTCACCGCGGCCTTCACTATCTGCGTGATGACCCAGTTGCGGATCTGGGCGATGACCATTTCCTTCAACGATCCGATCCAGCCCAGCAGTCTTTTCCATACACCCGCGAGGCCTTCGGTGACGAGAATCTTCACCACCTCGACCGCTTTTTCGATGAAGGCCACCCGCTTCTCGCCGATCACCTTCACCAGCTTGGTGCGGACGCGCGCGTACGTCAGTCCCAGCACCTGCAGAGTGATGGACAGGATGCCCTTGAGATCGAACTTCTTGGGCAGGGTCAGGCCCGCGCCTTCCAACGCACCGAACAGCCAGCCGAACAATCCCTTCTTGAGATGCTCGACAATATTGTCTTTGAACTGGCCGAAACCACCTTTCACCGACGAAAGCAGGTTCTTGAGGAACTGCACGGGATCGTTGATGATGGTGGAGAAAACGTCCTTGCCCTGTTTGAAGACACCGATGACCTTCTGCGCCAGCGGCCCGGCCAGCTTCATGGCTCCTTCAAAAACGAATTCGATGATCTTCTCGCCGACCGCCACCGCAAAATTTTTGATGCGGATCAAAGGCGGCATGAAGATTCGTTTTAATTTATCGAATATTCCGAAAGGATTGGCGATGTCGGACAGGCTGACGGCGTCCCATGCCTCGCGGAACAGTCCCTTGATGACGGACCAGCCGAGGTTGAGTTTTGCCAACTGCGCCTTCAACCAGTCATAAGATTTTTGCAGGGCGCCGGATTCCTTCAGGTTCTGGAACATCTTCGTGCCGCCGGGCACGAATTCCAGAAATCCTTCGATCAGGTTGTTGGCGTTGCGCTCCACCGTTTTGTCGGTGATGGGGTTTTTGCCGAGGATGACGGTGAGCAGTTTGAATCCCGGCACCTTCTGCACGAACTCCGACGCCTTGCTGAGCAATGCGTCCTTGGCCTTGCGCAGAGCTTCGGCGGGGTCCGCCACCGCTTCGACAATCGCCCTGCCGGCGGATTTGAGATCGTCCCACCAGCCCCCCTGCACGCGCTTCGGCGCTTTGGAAATTTCGGGTGCCGGTTTGCGTTTCACGCCACCCCCCTGTTGCACCACATGCACCAGTTCGTGCGTCATCAATCGGCGGTCGTCGGCGCTTTCGTTTTTGCCCACCCAGATGTGGTTGCCGTAGGTGAATGCGCGCGCCTGCAGGGATGTGGAGTCTTCCCGGTCCTGTTGTGAATCGTGCACACGGACGTTGGAAAAATCCTGATTGAGGCGCGGCTCGACAAATGATCGCAACCCGGAAGACAAAGGCCGTCCGCCGTTCGGCGATTGAATGCGGGCGTTGACGCCCGGATCGGCCACGTGCGTCACTCCGCCACCGCTACTCTTGCGCTGAACTTTTTCGACCGACTCGATTTCGCCCGGTTCCGGCTCCGGCCAGGCTTCCGGTTCTTCCTCGCTGACCGGTTCTTCACCTTCGCCTTTGGCTTCCGTTTCCTGTTGATCGATCTCGCCTTCAGTGCCTGCACCTTCCGCCGGGCCTTCCTCCTGCGCCCCCGCTCCTTCCGCTTCCTGCCTTTGAATCCGGGCTTCGGTTTCTTCCGTCTCCTTCTCTTCCGGTTTTTCTTCAGGGTTGGAAGTGTCTTCCGTCACGGCACGCTGGAGAAGGCTCTTCTTTAAAACTTCGGGGTTTTTCTTTTCCTCTTCCGGTTGCGGTTCTTCCTTCTTTTCTTCACTGGACGCGGGAGCGGCTTCATTGCGTTGTATCTGGGAAGGGGATTCCACGGTTGCGTTCATGGAACGCACCGCCGGGTCGGGCATGCGCATAACGGAATCGGCCACCCGGTCGGCTTCCCGTTCATACTTATCCGATGTGGGGCCGACGGGAACGGCGTTGCCCCCGGCCTCGCCTTTCATGGCGCGGCGCAGGCTTTTTTTCTGCACCGCCGCCGCGGGATGGTACTCAATGGAAGCGTTTTTTTTCGAGGAAGAAGTGGCCGTTTTTTTGCGGACCGGAGCCTTCGCCGTTTCCATCACGCGCCTCCTTCAAAAGAAGACGGAAGGGCTGCAAAAAACGCGTGATAACAACAACGAACGAGGGAATGCCTGAGCAGGTAGGAAGGAGGTCCGGAGACGGACCGAACGCAGGACAAAAAAAAGAAGCGGGCCTTCCATAGCCCCGCTTCCAATATTGTCCTAATTCGCCACTGGGGACTCGAACCCCGGATCGCCGGTTCTCTTATCATTAATTCCGGATGACCCACCGAGATATCAATGTGGCAAAACAAATTATAGCAAACCATGTCCGTCATTCAAGAAATATTGTTCGACCTGATAAAGTCCGGTGCGCTGACCACGCTGCTCGCGCCTTCGGCCAGGTTGTACTCGGCCACCCACATGTTGCCCGACTCGGATTGCGGCAGGGCGAACACGCCAACACCCGTTCGGCAATGCTGAGTGCGGTTCTGGCGTACCATCACCATGCGCCCCAGGTAGCCGTGGATCAGAATGCCCCAATTGTGGTGGAAGGGTTGCGATTTCGTTTTCTTGAACGTGGAGATCTTGATGCGGTTGTTCTCGACCGTCAGGTGACGGCAGTTGCCGACGAAAATACCGGAAATGCCCACGGCCTGCTCCACCGGACGGCGCAGGCTCATGACGTTTCCGGAAATGAAAACGGTGCCGCTGTGATAAACCCGGTTCGGGTTCTTCTGGTTGGCGCTGGTGCCGACGTGGATGCCTTCGTTGACCCCTTCCAGCGAATTGTTGTGAATGCGCACTTCCTCTGCCTGATGACCGGCGCAGACGATGCCCTGCATTGCAACGGAGGGATTTTTCTCCGTGCGCAATCGGTCCCACCATGCCTTCACCTCCGCGAATTTGTCCCGATAAACGGCATCGACGATCAGTTTCTCCGCCTGTGCGCGCAACGCCCCTTCCAGTTTCGATTCTGTTTTCTGTGCGGTTGGAATGTCCTGCACCATCCGCTTCCAGACGTCCGCCGGTAATTCGGATTCAAAACGCACCTGCAGGTTTCCCACTTTCAGCGTCACCTGGTGGGAGGTGGTTTCCTTGGACTCAACCACCTCCACCTTGGTATCGCCGGCCAGCATGCTGCGCCGCGCGGCTTTCATCGCATCGCTGTTATACAAATCCAGCGTGCCCCGCGCGTTGAATATTGACTTCATCCGGCTAGATTGCGATTCGTAAGCGGGCAGTTTCTGCGGGTTGTCCACCACATCATTGACCTGTTTTTCCATGTACGCCATGAATGCAGACTCATCCTTCATATCCGCATCCGCAGGCGGGTTGTCCTTAAAGTAGGCGGTCCACTGTCTCTCTGGAACCGGAGACTTCATGGTGACCTTATAAGTCGTGTCGCCTTTTGTAATATGAAATGTTTTTTCGTCGCCTTTTGTGGTTCCGGTCACGCCGGTCTTGTCGATCTGGAAATTCGAGATCAGGCGATTCACCAGCTTGTTCCGCCGGGCCTTGTTGTTCACGAGAATATCGAAAGTGAGGTTTGCCGGTTTCGGTGTTACGCGCAGGACATTGTCCTCGACCGTGGCCCGCTTCATATTTACCAGCAGAATGCCCTGTTGCAGGTGCCCCACATTGAGCTCGCATTCACGAATGCGCGCGCGGGCATTTTTCATTTGCGTTGCGGTTGCGGAATCATTCATACGTACGGTGACGCAGGTCGCCTTGGTACGCACACCGGCGGCGGTTCTGAAGGAAACGCGTTCCGCCTGCACCGGACCGCAGTTCAACGCGTGCAACAAGCCGTTGCGGCCGTGGAATCCCGTGGACAGCTTTTCGCTTTCCAGATTCACGTCCTCAACGACCACACTCTTGCATCCTTCAAACTCAAACACCTTTTCTCCCTGGCCGAGGGTGAGGCGCGTTCCCTTGCCTGCGCCACTGATCTTGACGTGTCCCTTGTTCTTGAACAGAATCGGTCTGGTAATGCGGAACTCCCCGGTGCGCAGGCACAAATGCACGTCGGTGATGGCGGTGTCGTTTTGAATCTGCGTTTCGATCAACTGCGCAATGTCGCCATCGGCGGGATCGAGCGACAGGGTGACGCATCCCTGACGCCGCATGAGGCAGAGGGTGTTCAACGCATCCTGCACCGTTTTGTCTTCCTTCAACTCATGACACAACTGATCATCGGTGGGGTCCATCGGCAGGTGCCGCGCATTGAGCTGGCAAAGCAACGTCTCCAGCACTTTCGCCACATCCGTGGGCTCGCCCGGATTCTCCGGCTTCCACTTGGGTTCGATCAAGTCTTCCAGGCAGGTCTTGAGGCTGGGTTCGGTGCATTCCGGCAGGGTGAAAGCGATGTCCTCCGCTGTGAGATCACGAATGCGCTCACACAGACGATTGAGAGCCTGTTGCACCGTCTCCAGGCTTTCATCACGCGTGAGCAGGCAATTTTCGGTATCGTCCACATCGAGTGGCAGATGCGCCGCGTTCATTTCGCACAGCAACGCATCGAGCACATCGCGCACCGAGGCTTCGCGGCCGTTCAATCCCGGCCAGTCCGCACCCAACTTGCCTTGCAGGAACGATTTCAGATCCGGCGTGCCCTCCGTGTGGTCGCACGCGGGCGTGTAACCGACGTCCTGCGCATCGAGTTCGGACAGGCGCGGGAATGGAAACTTGCGCGGATGCTCTCCATCCGGACCGGGCCCGTTCCACACCGTATCATCGGTCACCACATCGCCATCAACGATTTTCGCCAGCTTCAGATAATGATGCCGGATGCCCTCCGGCTCCCGCTCCGGAAGGATGACATCCCCCGCGGTGTGCACCCGCTCCCGCACCGGCGCATACCAGTAATCGCCGGGCACGAACACGGCATCGCGCTCGATGCCGCCTTCGTCCTTCACGCGCAGAGCCACCTCCAGGTCGAGCGCGCTGAGTACGATCAGCAATATGTCGTCCACATCGACGTGGCCGGGCGCATCCGCTCCGCTTGCGGTAGACAGCGGGGAAATGCGGTCGGCGCCTTCCACCGTCCAGTTCTGTGCCGGGTTGGCGCGGCTCAACGTGCAGTAACCGTCCCAGCGGCGGATCAGCGAAAACGGGTCTTCCTCACCTTCGGGGGCGTTGCCGTGCACCAGCGGTCCGCGCAACGGATAATCAGCGTTGCGTTGCAGAAACACGCCGAGGTGTTTTTCGCTCGCGAACAGCGCATCGGCGCCGCTGAAAAATTCGTACGTCCATTTCCCGTAATCAAGAAACCCGGGGGGATAATCGGTATCGGTTTCCTGCACTTCGTACTGCTCCGCCCCGTTTTCACTGGACCACTTGAGCGTCAACTTCAACAACCGTCCGGCATTGTTGTATTCCGCATCGTGCACTTCGACCCGGAACAGGTAGTTGCCGATTTCCATATCGAGGTTGACTTCCTCCGCGCAGGGATCGCACGGATCGGGCTCCGTCCGGCCCTGCCGCAGGGTGAGAGACAACGGTGCGTTGCCTTTTTCCGGAAGAGCGTCGATATCCTCGGCGCTGTCCGCCCACTTGACCTGCGCCATGGTCTGCGTGCGCGTGCAGGTATCCGCACCCTGCAGTGCGGGATCGCGCAGTTGGTCGTCTTCCAGCGACGTGACCGTCCGGTCCCACACGTCCACATACAACCAGTGCTCGCCAATGGCGGGCGGAGCGATCAATGCGTCGTTGTTTCCAGGCGGCAGGTCAGCCTGCTTGTCGAACTCGAACGACTGCGGCGGGGCCTCATCTTCCTCCACGCGCGGGCGCACCTCGGCGGGGATGCCGTCCACATACACCTGCCCCCAGCGCAGGACATCCACCTCCCGGTCCTGGTTTTTGAGTGCGATCATGCCGCGGTCTTTCGGCACGCCACTGCCCAGCACGTCGGTCAACGCCTGGTGCAGGCGCTCTTTCACCAGATCGCTCAACTCGTTCCAGTCGGCATCGGTGAGCATGCGGCCCTGCTGTTGATACACCCCGGAATACCGGTTCGAAGGCACGCGTGAGTTTCTGGAAATCTGGGTCTTCATGATTCGATCTCGTCTCCGTTGGTGTCGCCGGGGGGCACCACAAGCAGGCGCGGATCGGGGATCAACGCCGCCTGCATGCCGACCGGAATGTAATCCTGTAATTTATCCAGCATGGCCTGCCTCTGCCGGACCAGAAATTGATGATGATACGCGCCCATCTCGCCGCCTTCTTCGGCGCCTGCGGTGACCGCGTCGGACGTGGCGGGATGCAACACGCCGCAACCACGTTCGCCATAAACGCTGGAAAACAGGTGCACCCTGTCGCGCGTGTTTTTGAATTCGGTCACACCGTTCACCGCCTGTCCCGGTTGCAACCGGCTGAACCGGATGCAGTGCTTGCCGGGGATGGAGGCCACGGGCAACGCAAACTGTACGGGTCCCATAAAAATGCAGTCGCTGGCCTGAAGTTTTCCAACCGTCGCCGTCTTCAACACCGTGGTGTATTCCAACCGCACCAGCCCCTTGTTCGCGGTGACATTTTCCAACAAGCTGTCGCGCATGGTGAGGACGGGGTTTTCCAGGTCTTCCCGTTTTCCCGTCAGGGACTTCACCGTACAGCGCTCCATTTCGAGAAATCCGTTTTCGATGGTGAGGGCATCGAGAAACTGGAGATCAGCAAAGCGGTACACCGCAGGCTCGGTCAACGTCACCGCATCCTCCACCTGCCACACATCCGCATCGACGCCCTCCACCTCTTTCCGTGTGAACTCGATGACCTTGTTGCCGCCTTCATAAAATTCGATGACCTCCAGAAAGTCTGCGTGGTCCGCCCATTTGAAGGCATGCACCGGCGCATCGAAAAACCCCGCGGGAGGCGGATAGTAAAACAGCATGCGCTTGGGGTGGTAATGGCCGCGTTTCCAGTCGGGCGACCGCATGTCCACCGTGCGCCGCGACACGTCCTCATAAGAGTCGGCACGACACGGCGCGCCGTGCAGGCTGACCGCACGCCACGGCACCGACTGACCGCCGAACCGGCTCACCCGTGCGGCGGGGTTGTGCGCTTCGGTCTGCCTGGCGCCGGACGGATGGCGGAAGTCCACCGTCACCGCGGGCAATGCGGGATGACGACTGGCGACCTGCGGAAACTTCTGGTAACGCGTCTCGTCCAAAGCGCTACTGTAACCAAGAGCCGCGGCCCGCAGGCACGGTTTGTCGACGCGCGGCGTGGTGGCGACGCGTTTCCAGCCTTCCTGCAGTTCGACTTCCATCTGCCCGACCGCTTCCGCCAACAATTCGGCCACCCGCAAGGTGCCTTTGCGTTGACGCCAGCTCACGGCATTCGCCACTTCCTCGCGCTGGCCGCGCGCGTGCGGCGACACCAGGCGCACGTCGAGCAGTTTCGCAAAGTAAGGAAGCAACCATTCCTGGCATGCCAACCGATCGGCTTCCAGCGGGTTGTCGGGAAACAGATCCGCCAACCGTTGCTCCAGCGTGTGTTGCACCTGGTCCAGCAGTTCACCGCAGGCGTCGAGATACAATCCAAGGTCGCCGTTGTACCGGTCGCGTCGGCCCTGATTCAGGTTGTGGTCGCTGTTGTCGTTGGTGCGGTACACCGCAGGCAGCAGATCGAACAGCCGCTTTCCATTTTCTTTTCGGGTCGTCGTGGTCATACCAGATATTCCTCCACACGCAGGGTCAACAGGGTGCTCGCCTCTTCCATATGCAGGACCTGGTTGAAGGCGGGACGGATGACGCGGATCGATCCATCGACCGCGCGCGCCACCTGCCGTACCGCATTCGTCGCATTCTCGGCATAAACCGGATCACCCAGTTCAACCGTCGAGTTCTCCACCCCTTCCACTGCTTCCACGACCTGGAACACCGCGCTCCGGTAGAGAGGTTCGCCGAGACGCCGGCGTTTCAGAGTCAGCGCCTGTTCCAGTGCACTTCGCACCGACTTCATGACCTGATCCTTATCAAACTGCTCGGTCTTGACGCGCAGGGTGACCGTCAGCGGAAACAATACCGGCTCAAAGTGACGCAACGCGATGCGCACGCCAGGCAGAGTGTGCGACTTGATGAACTCCGCAATATCCCGTTCCACCTGTGGCGAGCGGATTCCGTTGGCGGGCACCACCACGACTTCCACGTTTTCCTGCCTGCGGTAGCCCGTGGTGCGGAACCACGCGCGCGCCTGCCACACACTGCTGTGACGCATGGCGAGATGCGAGAAATCGGTTTCCGACACCGCACGCTCCAATGTCAACACGCTCGACGGCGCGTTGGTGCGGAGCGACTCGATGCTCTCGCGCTCGTTACCGCCACTCGCCGGGAGCGGTTGCTGAACCTGTTTCAACGCCGGGTGCGGTTTGACCGGTTTCACCACCGATCCCGCCGCCTGGTTGCCGCCCAATCCCGTGCCCTGACGAAACCGGATGCGCACGTTGTTGGTGCCCGTGGGCAGGCGGCGTCCCTTGATGCCGTCTCCGAACACAATCAGCAAATGGCCATCCTCGGTGGCGCGCACGCTGTAATGCGGGTCTTCGGGACGAGAGGCCGTGAGCGTTGCCTGCTGTAGCCAGACCTGGTTGCCCACCTTGACTTCCACGTCGGCGCGTACGCCGAAGGGATGTGTTGCATCCGGCACAAAGGTGACGTCGGTCACTTTCAACTCAAACTGCTGATGCGTGACCGTCGCGTTGCCGCTTCCCAGAACGCGTTCTGGTTTGGTCTCGCCGTGCGACCACACACCGACGTTGCCGTGCACTTCGGTGTGCCCGACGGTGAATCCCGACGCGGCATCAACGGGCGGATCGAGAGTGAGTTCGTAGAGAACGGGATCCGTCTTCAACACCGTGGCCGCATGCAGTACGGGATCTTTGTTTTCACCCTGGTCCATCTTCAGCATCACCCGCCGTCCCTTGACCAGCAGTTCGGGAAACGCGTTCGTGGTACGCGCATCGAGACGCAGGGTGGCTCCGGAGACGGGGTTGGGATTGGGGCCGTAGCCGGTCGGAAGAATGACGTCGCGGAACGGTCCCCGCACCGCGCGCAACGGAGCCTGCGCCGGGAACGTGAGGCCGGAATGATGCGCCGGCGCGAGACGCAAGGTGAAGTGGCCGACCGCATCCTCTTTCTGCAATACCTGCATCGGATAAAAGCGCGGACCACTGCCGGTCCCGGCGTACTCGCCAATCAGCCAGTCGCCGATTTCAAAATCGTCGCCCGCGCCATTGAACGCAAACTCTCCCGCAGGCACGGCTTCGACCGTACCCGCGGGAGAGGCGGAATCCATCACCACGAACAGTTCGTTCATCCAGGAAAACGGCAACTCGTAATACTGTTCCCCCTCTTCGGATTCCACCAGCATATCGGACCAGTTTTTATTCAAGAGATCGAGTGCGTATTGGAGCGGACGATATTTTCCATTGGCATCGATGTAAAGCACAATACGGTGATTCACCGGAAAAAGAAGCTCGCCGTCGCGCTGGATCGACACGGCGTGATACACCTCGGTCCCCTCAACTGGAAAGATATCTCCCGACAGGCGCACCGACTGCGCATCGGCCTCCAGCACCTTGGCAAACCACCACTCATCTCCCGCTTCCCACGCCACCACATTGTCCATGGCAAGACCGTGCCCCGAACCGAGACGCAGGACACCGGGTCCGTTCAACCACGCAACACGGCGGAACTTTGGCCGGATGTGAAGTACCGTCTCCGCGATCACCCAGTCGCGCCAGTCCTTCTGGTCCGCCACCGGTTGCAGTTCGACCGTGCGCGTGGCCTCATCGACAGAATCGATGCGCACCACTGCGGCGTAAAACGGCTGGGAGGTGGACACCATCAACGCCCACTGGCCCGCCTCCACGTTCTGCGTTTTGTCCGCAACCCACACCGCCACCGGTTCGGCGGCGGCCAGCCCCGCGCCGCCCAGTTCCGATAAGGTGAGCGTTGCGAACACCGGCTCATCGAGCGCAATCTGCACACGCCGCAGGGACTCTCGCAATGCCGCCACCGCATACTTCGATTGATCCGACTGCTCGGTCAGATCCGATTCTTTTGCACTGACCAGATCGAGCAGAGTCCGGTTCAGCAAAGCCGACCACATTTCCGCATCCAGTTCAAACTGAGTCAGCATGCGCGCCTTGGTGATGAATTCGCGGAAACGGATTTCATCGTTGTCCACTTCCATTTGCGCCAGTCTCTCCAGCGTCAGGGGATACTGTTCGTTGTTGAGATCGGGATCGGGGAATTCAGCAGGTGGGTACGCACGCGCTTTGAGTTCGTTGTAATACGTTGGTCCCATGCCCTGCACCACATCCGCACGCCGGTCGGAGAGGCGCGCCACGCCGGTGGTGCCGAGATCGCGAAAGGTGTCGATGGAAACGTCCCAGTTCTTCAACTTCATCGCATTCAGAGCGGAATCGATCTCCAGCTCTTCCGCGTTTTCGAAGATCACCATCGGATTGGTTTCCGTTGGCTGATTCTTGACTTGAAACCCGGCGGGCACGACACCGCCTTTGCCTTCTTTTGCCAGCAGGATCAGCATCGTCTGCGCGGAGGCGGGCGGTGCGGGATGGTAGTCCAAGAGATTGACCAGCCGCCGCACGTTCTCCCACTGTGTTGCCGTTTGCAAATACCCTTCGTTGGCGTAGGCGTCGACATGCTCCGTCAACACGTGAATCGACCTGGCCAGCGCGCGCGTGATTTCCCATCCGTAATCCGGGCGCTGTTCGCGATACTGGCGAATGATACGCGCCTGCCGATCTACGGAGTTTTCATTGCCGGCGATGGGTTGGCGGCGCGGCAAGAGGTCCCAGCGGTACTCGTCCTCCTGCCCTTCCTGCGGAATGGTTTGCCGGTTGAGGTCCGGCCACCGGTCCTTTTCCCCCGCAGGATCGCGAAAGCATTGCCACAACTGCTCGCGCAGGGTTTCGAGAAACGTGATGGCGTTGCCATCCACGTATCGGAAACGACTGAGACCCGCGCGGTTCCAGCGTGTGAGATCGTAACGTGCACTCATCCTTTACGCCCTCCATACAGCTTGAGCGTGTGATACCCGCGTTCGGGATGCGCGGGATCGTTGTCGCACACGGCGATCTGCAATCCGGACAGGATGATGTGACCGGAAGTGGATTGATCCGGAAAGCCCCCGCCCACGCGCTTGAACCGATTGAGACAAACGTTCTCCACGCCCTCCACCTGCATCACCGCCTGCACGATGTCGCTTGCATGCAGGTCTTCCCCGAAGCTCAACCGGCCAGGACGGAAAAATCCCTGCGGTCCACGGCCCAACGCCTGCAAAACGGCGCGGCGCACCTCCGACTGAAAAAATTCCGGGCGCACGGTGATGGATAGCGCCATGCTGATGCCAATGGGCTGGATGTCCTGCAAAATCACTTCCTGCCCGGCCATGCGGTAGGCATCGATAAAACGGTGCAACAAGGTGCGCAGGGTGATGTCCACCGCTGCTTCCTCCGGCAGGCCGTCGCGCGTGCGTTGAGTGTGGAAGCGCTGCACCTCACGGCCGAGGTCGGTGAACAGCTCTTCTCCCGGCGGACCATATAACAGATCGCTGATGGAATCGTCGAGTTGCCGGTTGTCCCAGCCGATGACGGCGACGTACACCACGTTCCACGAACCGCCCCACTGAGCCCACGCGTGTGCGCGGAGAACCAGCGGATGCGCTTCCAGCCGCACCGCGTAGTCCTCCAGCGTGACCATGCGGTGCTGGGTGTGGAGGGAAGGTGGGCCCACCTGCCGGGCCCATTCCATCAACTGCGGCCGTTCGCGCCAGCTTCTCTCCAGACTTCGCGTCTTGGCGAGTTCGATTTCCTCCGGCGTCATGCCGGTGGTGTCCTGCGGGTCGAGTTTGTCCCAAGCCAATGCCACCGCGTCGTAACCGATGAGTTTCAGCAGGCGGCGCACCGACTCCGGCCTGCGCGCCGTCTCAAGATAACCTTCGAGCGTGATGCGGTCGAGGCTGTCGGACAACTGATCGAGCATGGCCGCGAGCACTTCGACGATCACCACCTCCATGTCCGCGGGAGTCCAGCGCGAGCGATCCGGAAACCGCGCCGCCAGCTCCTCCATCATGAACATGCGGAAACCGTCGTAATCGCGCACCGCCCAGTCGAAGTCGTCGCCCAGCGGCGGCAACGGGTCCGGGAGGTCCGCCTCGCGCCGGGCGCAGTCCGGGCATCCTTTTTCAAATTTCAGTTCCGATTGAGGGGTGTCTGCCATGTCCGGTCCTAAAAGCTGACTTCGAATTCCTGTTGTTCTTCATGCCGCACCGCCGTCAGCGTGTAGCTGATGACGATGACCAGTTCGCTGTCCACGCCGTTACGCGGTTGCACTTCGATATTGAGACTGCGCGGATCGACCTCGCCGCGCAATGCTTCCGTCAACGAATGCGTGAGCCGCTTGCGACTGAGCTCGCGCAAGGCGGAATTGTTCGGCTCAAAGACAAGCGCGCGCAGTCCCGCACCGAACTCCGGCCGGAACACGCGTTCGCCGGGGTCGGTGTACAACACCTGCTCCACCTGTTCGCGCACGTGGCGGATGCGATCACTGACTGCCACGCCGGATTCGCCGACGCGGAAAGGAAACTTCATATAAGGTGTGTCGCCCAGAAATCCCATGCTCGCCTCACGTCGTGGTGCTGGTGGTGGTCAATGAACTCATCTCTCCCTGCGGAATGGGCGGCCCCGAAGGCCCCACTCCGGTGGGATGAATGTGCGTCGCAAACAGCGAAAGAAATGTCTGCCCCTTGATCAACGGCTCGCCGCCCTGCCCGCCCAGCATCACCTGCGTGCCCTTCACCACCACCTGCTGGCCTTCGACGGTGATGCCGGATGCGGCCATCTCGATCTTGTTGCCGTTGGCGTCCTCCACCACGGTGCCACTGCTGTCCATGGTGAGTGTGTTGCCGTTCGCATCCTCCAGTTTCATACTGTTGTTTTCCGCATCAAGAGTGATGACGTTCTGTGCCGCATCGGTGAACGTGATCGATCCCTGCGGATCGATGATCCATTCCGCTTCGCTGGGATGAAACAGGCGGAAGCGTTCTTCCCCTTCCTCATCATCGAATTGCAGGACGTGACCCGACGGCGTTTTGAACACGCGCGTGGTCGGCTCCGACGGTTCCGCCGCTTCTTCCGGAATGTGCTCCGGCTGTTGCCAGAAGGTTCCCGTCCAGATGGGATTCGACAGTTCGCCTTCCTCAAACTCCACCCACACCTGCGCACCCACCTCCGGCACCGCGAACCAACCCTGGTTCTGCAATCCGCCGAACGGCAGACACGGCAACGCCCAGCCGGTGACCGCTTCGCCCAGGGCTGAAGGCACGGTGAGACGCAGGCGGCCGCGCTTGTCCGGATCATTGTTGTCGTTCACAAACCCGCGGTACTTGCCGTAGTACTTGTTCTGGATCTGCTTGGTGAGATCGACCAGGGTTTGTTCCATGTTCCGGTTTCCTCTTCAGATCACAGCACGCCCAGCAGGGTGTCCACGCTGGATTCCAGGTTGTCGCCGTAGGCATTGCGCATCAGCGTGAATGCCTGCCGATAGCCTTCACGATTGAACACGTGCCGCACCGTGTCCACGTAATAGGTGCCATTGTACTTTTCGCCGACGCCGTCGATGCCCACCGGGTGGCCGACGCGCAGGACGCGTCCATACAGACTGCCGTCAAGTTCGCCTTCGGCGGAAACCTTCATCGAACGCTCGTTGGTCTTGCGCTGGGCCAGGGTGCGCATTTCCTCAGGCGTTTTGCCGCCCTGCCCTTCCATCACCCAGACGAAGTCCGGCCCCTGCCCGACACTGCGCGCCGGTTCCAGGCCCAGCAGAGACAGATCCGGTTCCACCACCTCGCGTTCGGTCTGGTCGCTGTTTTCCGCCGCCTTGTCGAACGCCACCATGTCCGGCTTGTGCCCATCGTCCTGAATGGAGAACCGGTAACAGTGTGTGTCGGCGCCCGCATACACCATCACCGTTTTTTGCGGGTCGGCCTCCAGCCGCATGGGACCGAAGTACACCTCGCCCTTCTCGAAGATCAACTCATAGCCGTTGGCCTCCGCGCGGTCACGCAGGAATCCCGCATCCGTCTTGTTCTGCAATACCACCAGGCCGTCGAGCCCCATCGCGCTTTCCATGTGCATGGCGAGGCCCGGATAACCGCGTACGATTTCCCCCAGGATCAATCCATCCGCCGTGGGTTGTTCCGCACCCCATTCCTTGCGCACCTGCGTGCGGTCGAGGAAGATGGAATCGTCCTGGCATTCCAGCTTGACGGTGGTCGTCGCCGCGTCTTCCGGATAATCGGCCTTGACCTCGCGAATGTAACCGCGCATGACTTCCTCCTCATGCTCGCCGAAAGCCACCTCGATCCAGATGCGTTGCCAGGGAAAGATTTCGGGCGAGTCCTGCACCACCCATTTGCCGAATTCATCGCGGCGCGTGTCGAAAGTGAGCGTGGCGACGAAAGGTTTGTCGCGGCTCGTCTCCACCACCACTTCTTTCAGAAACGGATACAGGTCTTCAATGGGCGTTCGGCCCTCGCCCACCTTGACTATGCATTCCGCCGGACTTCGAAAATCCTGTTGCAACCAGTCGAGCAACATGCGTCACTCCCTCGCACGGGGAATGAGGATGACGCGTCCCTTACCGATGTCGCCGGAGAGGTCCTGCGGAAACAGCACTTCCGGATTGGCATCGACGATGCGGTGCCAGAGACGGTCGTCGTTGTAATAATGCCGCGCCAGCAAATCCAGCCGATCGCCCTCCTGAATCACGTGTTCGATGACACCGGGAACGGAACCGATGGCGCGGGGACGGTATCCCTTAAATACCGGCTGGCCGGTTTCATCGGCAACAAACGGCTTCGACTTCAGGTAGCGTGAGTTCTTGAGGAACATCAGAACAATCCTCCAATGGCGGACGACACGGTGCGCGCGGTGTTGAGTCCCGCCCCGATCACCTGCCGCACCTTCTCCGCTTCGTAAAACGGGTTGTTGCCCTCGATGACCTGAAAACTCAACGTTGCCTGCGCGCGATACGGAACGAGGTTCGGCAGGTGCGCTTTTTCATCGACCTTGACGCTGGTCAGAAACACAGGCAGGACATGTGTGCCCCAGATGAACAGCAGGACCGACGCGCTGGTGTTGCGTTGAAACGCGCGCCCGCCACCGTGCCCCAGGCTGGCCAGCACCTGCAGGCCGCCGGGCCCCTGTGCTTTCGGTTCCACCATGGTGCGCAGGGTGTCGAGTTCCGGTGCGATGCCGTACGCCTTTGCAATCGGTTCGTCGTCGTTCATGCGATCGGTGGCGTCGAGCAGAATGTCGATGGAAAACTCCTCCGCCTTCACCTCCACGCCCTGCGACACCCGCGGCGTTTCCATGGGCGTGGCGAAATCGTATCCACCCGCGGTGCCCGGGGCAGTCTGTTCCTTCAACGTGACCGCGCGCGTGCGCGACAACGATTCCGGGTTGAAATCGAACACCAGCGTCAAAGGCGGAACGCTCAGCGCGTATTCCACCAGGATGCCCCGTGTGACGTTGTACATGACGACTCCTTAAATGAACGCACTCAATTCAAAATTCACCGCAGTTGGCGGTACACCGCATCGGCGATGCGCACTGCAAGCGCCGCTTCACTTTCTCCCGGAACGGTTTGTAGCGGCGGCACCGCCACCCGCTCCACATGGATCGGCCGTTCCCACACATACGTGGACAACCGATCCACCACGCGTCGCGCCAAGCCCTGTGCGCGGTTTTCGTATCCGGGTGGAAGCGAAAGCCGCATCTGCCCGATGACGATGTTGTGTTTCACCGGTGTCTTCATGCACCGCCTCCATGGCCGTTGCCATTGCCGTTGCCTTTCAACGAAGCCGTCAACACCGAACCCGCCTCCGGCAAATGGTGTGCGAGGGCACCGAGGTCGGCGCGCGACCGCGGTGAGGCATCTTTCGCCATCTCTCGCCACACACCCAACGCAACGTGACGGAGTTCGATCGCTCCTCCCTCTTCCGCCGCCAGGCACGCGGCATACAATGCGGCGTTTCTAATGCCGCCCCCGGTCAGGTTCACCGCCTGGCCGAGGAATTGCGGATCGACGTCGTCATGCCTCGGCGCGCGCGGTGGCAGCAATCGTTTCCACAACTGCACGCGCGCCTCCTTGTCCGGGCGCGGGAAACCGATGACTACGTGAAAACGCCGCACGAACGCGGTGTCCAGATGCTCGTGGAGATTGGTGGTCAGGATGCACGGTCCGCGATGTTCCTCGATGCGCGCCAGGAGATGGCTCACCTCCATGTTGGCGTAACGATCGCGTGCGTCTTTCACCTCGCCACGTTTGCCGAACAGGCTGTCCGCCTCATCGAACTGCAACACCATGGGGCGGCCGTGCGCCGCATCGAACAACTGATTCAGGTTCTTTTCCGTCTCGCCAATGTACTTGCTCACCAGTTTGCCGAGATCGATGCGGTACAAGGGCCAACCGAGTTCGTGCGCGATGACCGAGGCCGCCAGCGTTTTGCCCGTGCCCGACGGACCGGAGAACAAGGCCACCGGACCGCCGCCCATGCGCCCGCCCCATTGCCCCTCCACCGTTTCGCGGTGGCGCAACCACAACAGGAACTCGCGCAGGTGTGTGACCTGGTTGGCGGGCAGAACCAGATCGGTCCACGTCGCCTGCTGACGCACGGCAATCGCACCCGGCGGCGGAGGCGGCGGCAGTTGCAAACCGAGAAGTTTCGAGGTGAGGCCCGGCGCAGGCTTGATCGGCGAATACGGATCGTCGCCCTCGATGCGGATCAAACCTTCCCGCCGCAGGACTCCATCCACGCTCAACGCCATGTGAAACATCGGGATTTCATCGTGATCGAGAACCAGCAGTTCGTGAAGCAAGGCGGGCGTGGGATACGGTTGCGACACCCCCGGTTGCAGTTCCAGGTACTGCCAACCGAGGCGCGGATGCATCTCCGCCGCAACCACGCAGGCGAGCACATCGTGATCGAGTTCGGTCAATGCCAATGCGCCCAGCCGCTTCCAGTAGGGATTCGCCGCGCGGCCCGCGTGCACGCGCGCACTGAGTGCGGTCAAACGGTCGAGCAACGCGCCGCTGAAATCCTGCCCCTGCCTGGATGATTTCAATCCCTGCACCAAAAGCTCGATGCGTTCCCATTCGTCGGCGAGGGTCGCGACGTCGATTGCGTTTTCCATGTAATCCGTTTGCGTTTCCATCACATCAACTCGCGGCTTCATGAATGCTGATAAGAAGCGGCTGACTGCGCACCGTGAGCACGGCACCGTCGGACGGACGCGTGTACTGCCGCTCCGCATACACCGCCGCCTGCCCGCGCACCTTCGGTGAAAACTCAGGCGGATCATCGACCGGCCCGCCCTCCGGATCGAACGGCAGGGCGAACGCGGCGAGGTCGCCCACATCCGGCGGGTTGTCGGGGTCGATCCCCGTCGTTACCGGTTGCACATCTTTTGAAGCGCCTTTGGACCGCCAGCCGGAAGCGGGGTCCCACACCTCCCACCGCAACGAAACCGTTTCCGCGATATCGCCCGCCACCCAGATGCTGGGCGTGAAGTTTTTGAGTGCATCGCTGTCGGCTTCGAAACCGAGACTCTCGACGCAACGCGGTTGCGTTTCCTCGCCAAGCACAAAACACAAGCGCGGCGCCCAGTCGAGGCGCGCCGTGTCCACTTCTCCACCACGCGCACCCCACGAGATGGAACCGGGCGCGGACGCCACCCCGCCCGCGCCGCCGAGACCCGGTGTGACCACGGTTCGGAAGTCGCCGGTCATCTGTTTTCCCGGGCTTCGCTTGGAAGGCACGATGGGACCGAGCGCCATTTCGTAGCCGATGGTCGGGCGCAGGCTGACTTCGCTCTGCGTCGCCCACACGTGGTTGAGGTCTTCGTTGGTCAAGGGATGATAAATGGTTTGCAGGCGCACCGACTCGCCGTTCACATTGACCGTCTCCAACACCGGCGTTTCGTGAAACAGGCGCATGACGTGACCGATGAGGCGCAGTTCGAATTCTCCGGCGGAGACGCCATCGCCGTTCACGTTCGATTCCGTGACGCCGAACGCGGTGACCAGGCAGTGCAGACGAATCCACCACGGCTCGTCCGGTTGCAGATCGCTTTGGAAACCGGAAGGCTCGAACCGATGAAAGAACAGATTCACGCGGTTTTTATCTCCCTTCATCGCTTCCGCCGGCGCGCCCATCACCACCTCGACGTTGTCGTCGAGGTCCTTCAACCCGGCGCTCACGAAATCCAGAACCGACTTGCACAGAACGGACAATGAAGACGGTACTTCCATGAATCACACCCTCCTCAAGTACAGACGGCTCGTCCAGTTGTTGGAGGAAGCAGGGGGTTGCGGCTTTGCCGGTTTTTGCGGGGCCTGCACGACGATATCGATCTGACCGATATGGATGTTGGTTTCGGGCACGCGCACCGGTTCCGTGCGGGCGGGTGGAGACGTCAACGATTCCGCAGGGTGCATCGGTTGCTCATAATTGTAAGCAGGCGCTTCCGGCACATGCGGTTTTTGTTCGCGTACCGGCTTCTCTTCTACGCTCCGGGTTGCCTTCACTTTGGACTGTTGCGGAACCGGTTCATGGTCTCCCTCCGCTTCCACCTCCCCGGTGGGGGCTTCCTTGTATGGATACGGCGGAGCGGGGTCCTTATCTCCTTCGACGATCTCACTCACCTCGGAAACGGCCTTGGAACCCGGCGTGGATACAGGAAAGGATGCGTCGTTATCGTTCCGGCCGTCTTCACCCCGGTAAGGAACGGCGGGTTCCCCGATGGATTCCGGCCGGCCCTGCCTTGCGAATGAAGACTCTTCGTTCGGCACTGTGGGAACGGAGGAAGCATCGGCTTGCAAAGGTTTCTCATCGATTGCGCCGGGAAAAACAGGCGCCGATGAAGACTGCGCTTCTTCCTGGGATCGAAAAGGAGGATCGAAAACGGGCGCAGGTCCCTGCTCATGAGGGTATCCGGGGCTGTGCCGCACCGGTGCGGCGGGATTCTGCAGGGTGTCCGGTTCCACAGTGAACTCGACATCGCCCGCGCTCACATCGCGAATGGTTTCGCTGACTTCCGGTTCCGCCGCAGGTGAGCCGATGGACTCATCGCCGGAAGATTCGGGGGCAACCGCAATCTCCCGTGCATCCAGCGCATGGGTCCCATCAACCGCGTTCGAGGCAGGCGGACGGACGGAAGCGTCCTGACCTTCCCCTGCCGCCAACGGTGGCGGAGCTTCCGCCATCGGCATGGTTTGCGGACGCACGCCGATCGGCTTATGGGCCGGGCGGCTGTCGCGTATGATTTCAGAAAAGTAACCCATCGTCGTATCCGAACTGATCCCCGAGTTTGTTCCTCAACCCACTTCTCAATGCATCATGCCGCGGGCTTCCTCCACCAGCGTCAGGTAACGATGGCGGCGGTCGCGCGGCATCTGCAGAATATCCCGCTCGCTCCAGTGGTACGCGCTGGCCAGCCGGTGCACCTCACGCAACAAGCTGTTGCGGCCGCTTTGCAGGTGGGCGTAGGGATTGATCTCCACGCGCGTTTCGGTTTTGCATTCCGGGCATTCGGTCGGCACCCACACCACCAGTTCCGGCGCGACCGACTCGATGGCCAACTCAATCGCGGCCGCGTCATCTTCCGAAAATTCCAATGCCGCCGCATTGCTTTCGTCTTCCACCAGCAAGCGTTGCAGGAGAACGGGCACGGCCCGCGTTTCGTCATCGAGGGCGGCGATGCACTCCTGGTCGGCGCCATTGGGAACGCGAAAGCGGAGGCGACCGTACCGCGTGGGCACGGTGACGAATGGAAAACTGTCTCCGGCGGGTTTGATCGGCAATTCCGAAGGACGCAGGCGTACATCGAACACCGCCTTGCAGGAAGGACAGAGCGCCGAGTGCCACTCCCGCTCCGCATTCAGATGACACGCGAGACGGCGCATGAGAAACTGACGGTCCGCCACGCTCAAATTCCGCACCGACTGAGTGTCCACTTTGCGCCCTCCCACCGATTGCAACGCCAGCGCAAGGACATGCGTGACCCGGTCAGGAGCGGACCGTTCCTGCCGGACCGCTTCCTCGAGCTCCAGCTCCAATGCACCCGTCACGTCGCGGAATCGGAAGCCGCGATCCAGAGTTTTTCCGTTCCACACGCCGCCGGGCAAAGCCATACCGCCCTCCTCACGACTCCGCCGGCTCGTTCACAGCAGTATCCCGCTCCCAGCCCTCGTGCTGAAGCGTGATGCTTTGAATGCCGACGGCATTCATGCTTCCCGCGTCGAGGTCCGGCATGGCCTGGTAATCCGACACCCACGCACGATGCAGAACATAATTGATGGCAACCTGGCCTTGCAGGTTGAGCAGACTGATGATGACTTCCTTGCGGAAGTTCTTGAGCGACATGGCGGAGTCGCCTTCGATGTTGTTGACGAGGTTCGCCCACTCCTCGAACACCGGGTCGTGCGTCAGGCCCTGCTCCAGCGTGATCGGCTCGTAACTCGTGCCGCCGGGCATGATGCGCTCGTGCGACGGGTCGCCTGCCGTGCGCCATTTCACGGGTTCGGTTTTCTTTTTCAAAGCCGTCATTTTGCGCATGCCCGCAACGGGCTTGCCGTCGATGATGACGCGGAACTTGAACGTGCGGTACGGGTCGTGCCGGTGCGCGTTGACGGGGAACATCGGTGCTGCCATAGTCAGCGCCTCCTCTTACGGGGTTATTGTTGAACTTTCTGCTGAATGCGAACGATGACGAATTCCGCCGGCTTCAGCGGCGCAAACCCGACAAGCACGATCACCTGACCGCGGTCGATGTCGCCCTGCGTCATGGTGTCGCCCTTTCCGCAACGGACAAAATACGCGTCCGAGGCCTTCGTTCCCTGAAACGCACCACTGCGGAACATGCCGTTCATGAAATCGCCGATGTTGCCGCGAAGCGACGACCACAGCGGTTCGTCGTTCGGTTCAAACACCGCCCACTGGATGCCGTTGTAAATGCTCTGCTCGATATAAATGGCCGTGCGGCGCACCGGAACGTAACGCCATTCGGGATTCGCCTTGGTGGACAGGGTGCGGCTTCCCCAGATGACGTTGCCGTAACCCGGCTGTCTGCGGAAACAGTTGACGCCGAGCGGATTCAACTGATCCTGCTCTCCATCTTCCACCTGGTACTGCAACCCGGCCAGGCCGATGAGCTGGGCCTCGGTGCCGGCGGGCGCTTTCCACACCCCGCGCGTGCCGTCGATCTTCGACCACATGCCGGCGGCGAACCCACCCGGGCCGGTCTTCAGCGTCTTCGGTTCGTTGGGCGCGGTGTCGGCGTTGTAAAGCGGGTTGGGCACCTCCACCCACGGGTAATAGAGAACCGAATAGGTGGACGTGGGCAGGCCCAGCGCCTGCACCTGAGCGCCCTGTTCCAACTCCACATCCTTTGGCGGATCGATGATGAGCACGCGGCTCTTCGTGTTTTCACAATGCGCGAGCGCGTGACTGATCTTCATGTTGCCCAGTTCCCTGTTCCAGTGCATGCCGGGAAGCAGGAGGATACTGACATCGCGCACCTTGCGCAGGACGCTGGTGAAGAACGATCCGTAGTCCGGCGCTTCCGGCGCTTCGGCACTGCCGCTCGTCAACTGCTCGCCGTTGTTGCCGACGCCGGACGCGGCCTTCGGAATCACCTTCCACGTTCCATCCTGCATGATCCGGCCGGAAAACGTGACCGGGCTGGTCGTGAGTTTGAGGAGCGAGGCGAAGTTGGTATTGCCCGCGGGGTTCGCCCCGTTGATGACGATCGACGACGTCCGCGACGCACTGCTTCCCGAGGTAAAAGTGAACTTGCGAGCGGTATCGTCGTATTCGCAGGTGAATTCGGCGAAAGAAGGGATCTTCGGCTGGTGCTGTTGCACGGCGGTCTGAATGGCCGCGGCGATCTTCACCCGGTTGGAAACGTCGTTGTCGGTGAAGGCGATGTCTTCTTTCTTGATGGTGATCTGTGTCTCGCCCTTGCCGTCCAGGTTCATGGTCAGCACCATCTCGGTTTGAAACTGGGTGCGGACGTTCGTTCCCGCCGCCACCGCACCGCCGGTGTGGGTGGCTTTCTGCGCCGAGTCCAGCCGCAGGAATCGGGCCAGGTCGTTCGCCGACTCGTCGCCGTCCAACACCTGAACGGAAGAGAAATCCGCGTCCATGCCGGAAGTGAGCACGAACTTGGATAGACCGCCAACATCCTTGTACTCGCAGGTGAAGTCGAGGTAGCCCGTGTAACCGCCGAGATCGCGCACCGCCTTCTGCACATGCGCGGCGACCACCTTGCCTTCTTTTTCGTTGTTGCTGTTCCAGTCGCCTTCCGCTTCCAGGTCCGCTTTCTTAATGGTGATCAGCTTCGGGCCACGGCGGTCGATGTCGATGCGCATCGACATGGTATCGGCGACGCTGGTGTTGAAGAAGTTCGCGCCCGTATCCATTTGCCCGCCAGTCAACGTGGCTTTCTCGTACTGGTTGCTGACGTGTTCCGGGTCGGCGGCGGTGAGCAGGCTCACGTTGATCAGTCCGGACACATCGTTGATGCGGGTGAGGACGTAATCGTCGTCCTGCGAGTTCAGCGTGACATTGGTGAACTCCTCGTCCGTCACGAACTTGCCGTCGGCATCGTGATGCCCCACTTCAATATCAACTCCGGCCTGATCGACGTCCGGCTTGAGGATGCGTATATACAGGTTGTTGCCCCAGGCGCCGACGGAGCTGGCTTTGATCTTCAACACGTTGCCGCCGCTGTGTTCGCCCGCCACATCCTTGAACGCGGCCACCGATGTGCCGCTTTTCGCAAGGCGGCAGATGTAGGCGTTCTTGCCGCCGTTCATATAAAAGGAACGCACCGCGAGCACCATGGCGTTTTCCTGCTCGCCCAGCGCATCGCCTACGGCTTTTTTCTCGATACCGCCGTAGATTTCCTTGAACTCGTCGAAGCTGTGAACCAGCTCCGCCTTGCCCACCGGGCCGCGATAGGCGGCACCGACGAACGCCGCGTTGGACGTGGACACGCCTTCTATAGGACGGGACCCGCTGGGAATTTCCTCAACATAAACACCGGGGTGCAGATATGTAGGCATAATAAACCGCTCCTTGCGCTGAAAACGAAATGCTGCGGACACGGAAAGCCGGCCCGCACCGGTTCTTCACTTCGCCGGTCTCGGGCCCTCGTGCCCCAGGCTGTAAACCCACCTGCCGTCCGGCATTTTTCTTTTTTCCATCACACCTTCCTGGACCAACCGATCGAGGGCCTGCCCGACCAGCTCCAGCATGTTTTCGTACCGTTGCCGCGCCAGCCAGTGCATCACGCCCTCCGGCGTGTCCGAGGCGCGCGGATGTTTCTCCAAATAACCCTGAATATCCAGGATGATCCTCGAAAGTTCGTTTGCAGAGTATGGATCCACACCAGGCTTCCAAAGTTGACAACGGAAGTCAGACAGCAAAGCCTGTGCCACAGATCGCAACCGAGGTGAGAGGTTGATTTCAATGGAGTTTGCGCGCATTCGGAATGATTCCGATGGGCTGTTTTTGCCCCACCTCAAAAGGCGCAAAATCCAGATAACCGGCGGGTTTGCAAATGGTTGTCAGCGATTCGGCACATGGCGCCGGGTGGGGCGTAAACAACCCACCCCCCATGCGCGATTTAAGAAGAACAGGAAATGATGAAACGGCCTCCTCATATAAGGAGACGTTTTTTAACGGAGTTCAAGGTAGCGGAATGAATCAGAACCGGGTGCGGTCGATACTGTGTTTTTTGAGCAGGCGGGCGAGCGAGCGGCGTTCCTTTCCGGAACGGCGGGCGGCTTCGGTGATGTTGCCGCCGGTTTCATAGATCAGTTCGCTCAGATACCGCACTTCGAATTCCTCGATCGCCTGCGCCTTCGCCTGCGAAAACGGCACCTCGGTAATGGGGCGCGGTGGCTGGGCCTGAGCATCGGGCTGGCTGCCCTTCGCACCCCGCGAGAATGGCGAAACGCGAATCTGGTCGCCGTCCGCAAGCAGGAAGGCGCGATGCAGAAAGTTTTCCAACTCGCGGATGTTGCCCGGCCAGGGGTAGGTCCGCATCCATTCCAGCGTCTCGGGATGCAGACTGCGCAACGGCAGGTTGTAACGGGTGCGGTAGCATTCGAGAAAATGACGGCTCAGCGTTTCGATGTCGTGTTCGCGCTGGCGCAAGGGGGGGAGGACCAGATCGAGGATGTCGAGCCGGAACAACAGGTCCTGCCGGAACACGCCCTGTTCCACCAGCGCATGCAGGTCACGGTTGCTCGCCGCCATCACCCGCACGTCGGCGCGGAGAAATTCCTTGCCGCCTAGAGGACGGTAATGTTGATCCTGCAGAAACCTCAGCAAGGTCACCTGCGCGCGCGGCGACAACGTGTCCACTTCATCCAGAAACAACGTGCCGCCCTCGGCCTGCGCGATGAGCCCCGGCTGTTCGCCTTTGGCGTCGGTGAACGCACCCGAAGCGTGGCCGAACAACTCGTTCTCCACCAGCGTGTCGGGAAGCGCACCGCAGTTGACGGGGATGAAGGGATAATTCTGCCGCGCGCCGAGGTAATGAATGGCACGCGCGGCTTTTTCCTTGCCGGTTCCGGTCTCTCCGAGAACAAGAAGCGGCGCGTCGAACTGCGACAGTTTCTGAATCAGGTCGCGGACATGCTGGAACTCGCGGGATTGCCCGATGAGACCGATTTCATCCAACGGATCGTAAGTCATCGAAGGGGGGGCGGGAGGGCGCGAAGGGGCCGTGCTATTTTTACCCGTCGCTGGGATCATAGCCTGTCCTCCAATATGTTCATTGCAGGGAACCAGTTCACGACCGGATCAAGGTTCGCCAGATCTGCTGAAAGAGGTAGTGAGGCTTGGTTCGGCTTTTCGATTTGAGGCAAGCTAAAGATACTCCATACACCAGCCCGCGTCAACATCCTGAAATCTGCATAAAAAGCAAAAAAACGGGCCTTATAACTCAAATTCATTGAATCTAATGTCATTGCATACGTAAGATCCGCAATTATTTTTTTTGAATAAACATAAAATTTATTAAACAATCCCGAACTTATACAAATTTTTTATCGGAATAGAATTGTTTTTCCCACCTCCATCCAGCCTCCTTCTTTTGAATGACCTTGGTTCCTCATGGACGCCGGTTCGCTTTCGTGCATTTCATTCGGGGAGACAACTTTCCCCACTGAATCGCGGCGTTTCAATCCACCACCTGCGAGGCCCCAGTGATTTTGTTTGACAAAAAACGGTGATCTGATATTTATGAGTCCACATTCGAATCAATGATTTGTTCAAAAAAGGGAAGACGGTGCGAATCCGTCGCGGGCCCGCCGCTGTAACCGGGGACGAAACCCTCCCACACCACTGTTCCTGAGAATGGGAAGGGGGAGGCAAGTAGATCGATCCGGAAGCCAGAAGACCTTGTTGAACGAACGGTTTTCAAACTCTTCGTGGACTGAGAGGTTGAGGGTAGATCGACTATCCCATCCTTTTTAGGCTGGGATTTTTTTTTGCCCGACTTCTCACTGGAAGCAAGGATTTCCGGTGGAAGCTTGTTGCATTGCATCCCATTTGTATTCCATCCGCCCCGCTTGGGGAGGCCCTCCCCCCGCGCGTCCGGCGCGCATCAGATTGCGTCACCCCGCGTTTTCATTTTTCAAAATAAATTTTTGGCGCACAACGGAGGAACGTTCGCGATGAACGCCTTTTTCTCCGCCCTGTCGTTTCTGTCCATCCTGCCCGGTCCGATGCGCCGCGCTTTCGACGCACGCATGGTGCTCTATTTCCCGGTGGTCGGACTGCTGTTGGGCGGAATGCTCGTTGCCGTGGACGTGATTGCTTCCTGGCTGTTCCCCCCATTTCTGCGCGCGGTCGTGGACGTCGCTTTCCTGGCGGGGATCACAGGCGCATTGCACCTGGACGGTTTGGCCGACAGCGCCGACGGCCTGTTCTCGCACCGGCCGCGCAAGGAAGCACTGGCCATCATGAAAGATCCGCGCATCGGGGTGATGGGTGCGGTGACGCTGGTGCTGTGTCTCGCACTCAAGATCGGCGCACTGCACGGCTTGTCCGGTCCGATGACGTGGTTGTGGCTGGTGACCGCTCCCACTCTCGCCCGCTCGGCGCAGGTGATTGCGCTGACCACGATGCCGGACGCACGCGGCGGTGCGGGCATGGGCGCGCCGCTTTACGCATCCTCCAAAACACCAGCGTTTATGGGATGCGCGCTCTTTCTCGGCTTGCCGTTTGTGTTCGATGTTCGCATCGGTGTGGCTTCGGTTTTGGTTTTCGCTGTCGTCACCACACTGGTATTGATTTATTTTTATCGCCGTATCGGCGGCATGACCGGCGACACCTTCGGCGCGCTTTCGGAACTGGTGGAAACCGCCATCCTGGTTGCCGGAGCGGCGTTCCACCACGTTTCCGTCTCCTCTGGAGGATTCATCTTAGGAAAGGCCATATCCCCATGAACCAAACCATCCTTATCACCGGCGGCTGCCGAAGCGGCAAAAGCCGACATGCGCTGGAACTCGCCGCACGGCACACCGGCCCCAAAGTGTTTCTCGCCACCGCGCAGGCTCTGGACGAAGAGATGGAGGAACGCATCGCCCGGCACAAACAGGAACGCGGTCCCGGCTGGACCACGCATGAAGAGCCGTTGAACCCTGGGTCGATTTTAAAGAGCGGCGCCTGCGCTCCCGGTTCGCTGGTGGTGCTGGACTGCATCACCTTGTGGCTGAGCAACCTGATCCTGGAATCCCGCCCGCGCGAGGACATCCTCAGGCGCGTCGATGAATTGCTGGACGCTTGTCAACGATTCGATGGCACCGTCCTCGTCATCACCAATGAAGTCGGTGCGGGCATCGTGCCGGACACCGCTTTGGGACGCGAGTTCCGCGACCTTGCGGGGGAGGCCAACCAGCGTATCGCCGCCCGCTTCGATGAAGTCAGACACACCGTGTCCGGCATCCCCACGATCCTGAAATCCAACCGCAAAGAAAGCTCCCCGTCCGGGAACGGAATGGGATTCAAGAATCCTTTTTCGGCCGAGGACAAGGCGGGGTTGTACAAGGCCATCTTCGAACGGCGCGACGTGCGGCATTTTCGAACCGACCCGGTTCCCGCACACACATTGAAACGCATTTTGCGCGCCGCGCATCATGCGGGTTCCGTGGGATTCAGCCAGCCGTGGAATTTTCTTGTTATCGACGATCCGGCGATCAGGGAGAAGGTGTTTCAGAATTTCACCCATGCCAACGGCGAGGCGGCAGACAATTATTCCGGTGCAAAGCGGGAATTGTATTCCTCACTCAAACTGGAAGGCATTCGTGAAGCGCCGGTCAATGTGCTTGTCACCTGCGACCGCAAACGGGGCGGACCCCATGTCCTTGGACGCAACACAGTGCTCGAAACGGATCTGTTCAGTACCTGCTGTGCGGTGCAGAACCTGTGGCTCGCCGCCCGCGCGGAAGGGGTGGGCGTCGGCTGGGTGAGCATTCTGTCCATGGATCAATTGAAAGCGGACTTCGCATTGCCGGCATCGGTCGAGCCCGTGGCTTACCTGTGCCTGGGGTATCCTGCCGCCGACTATGCGAAGCCCATGCTGGAAGAAGAGGGATGGGCGAAACGCATTCCTCTGGAGGAAGTGGTTTTTTTCAACCACTGGGGGCGAACGGTGGAGAAGCGGCCATGAACCATCACTTCAGCCATTCCGGTTTTTCCCGCAGGAAGGAACCGGCGGACGCAGGCACCTGTGCGCGGTCCAATCCAGTGACCTACTTCCTCCCCGAACACGGAGGTGCCCTGCCCCCATTCTGGAAAAATCATCGTCACGACGGCCCTTGGCTCGATTTCAGCACCAGCATCCATCCCTGGGGCCCTTCCGAGCGGGTGTGCGAAGCGATTGGAGGGGCCTTGGCACAAGTGCATCGTTACCCGGATGTCTCGGCCGCGGATTTCAAGCGGGCGCTGGGTGAAACGCTGAGCGTTTCCGAATCACAATTGATGGTGGGAAACGGCGCAACGGAATTGATCCACCTGCTTCCGCACCTGATACCGCATGGGCGGGACGTGCTGATCGTCGAGCCCTTTTTTTCCGAATTCAAAAAAGCGTTCCGCGTGCACGGGATTCCCGTACACACACTGGTGTGTAAAGGGGAAACGCACTTCACCCCGTCGGCGGAAGACCTGCTGACCTGCATCGACACAAACCCTTCCATCGGCGCGGTGGTGCTGGGCCATCCCAACTCGCCGGCGGGGCAATTGTGTCCCCGCGATGCTTTCGTCCGCCTTGCCCGTGTCTGCGAGGAAAAACGTATTCTGTTAATCGTGGATGAGTCGTTCATCGATTTCTGCGAACCGGAAGTATCGATTTTGCCGGAATACGTCCGCCATCCGCATTTGATCTGCATTCGTTCCATGACAAAGTTCTACGGACTGCCCGGATTGCGGTTGGGCTTTGCGGTCATGCCTCCGAATCAGGCGCGCCGCTTGTCCGAATTTCAGCCGCCCTGGTCGGTGAACGGTCTGGCGCAGGCGGCGGGAGTGGCCGCGGTGGGGGACCGGGCTTTCGCCGAAAAGGCGCGCAAGTTCATTCGCGAGCAAACACGGGACTTATTTGAAGCGCTCTCCGCCCTGCCCGGGGTGGAGGCTTTCCCTTCGCATGCGAATTTCATTTTATTCCGGCTGGTTCACGCGACAGAACCCCTGGCGCTCAAGCTGTACTACCGCCTGCTGGAAAAAGGCATTCTGATTAGAAACTGCGCCAACTTTGAAGGACTCGATGCCAGTTACTTCCGTGCCTCCGTGCGCCTGCCGCAGGAAAACCGAATGCTTGTGGCCAGGCTCAACGAGTGTCTGGAGGAGCTGCGGGAAAGTGAGCCTTGATGTGGGGGTTTTCGTCGATGCTGTTTGCGGCGTTTGTGCTCGACCTGTTGCTGGGCGATCCCAAATCATGGCCGCACCCGGTGCGCTGGATGGGAACAGCCGCAACGGCTTTGGAAACCGCCACCCGGCGCACATTCGCCACTCCGGAACGGGCGGGGGTGGCCACCGTCATCGTTCTGGTCGCGGGCACGTTTGGATTGGTTTGGCTGGCGCTGGACATCGCTGAAGGTTTTCATCCTGCTTTGCACTGGTGCCTGGAGACGGTTTTGATTTACACCACGTTGTCCATACGCGGTCTTTATGACGAAAGTCGGCCGGTGCTGGTTCATTTGAAAGATAACAACCTGCGCGCCGCGCGGGAAAGCCTGAGTTG
Organism: Nitrospina gracilis Nb-211; assembly: GCF_021845525.1. NCBI lineage: Bacteria > Pseudomonadati > Nitrospinota > Nitrospinia > Nitrospinales > Nitrospinaceae > Nitrospina > Nitrospina gracilis. Next base: position 2,728,423 of record NZ_JAKJKD010000001.1, read on the forward strand.
TATTGTCGGTCGCGACGCCACCCGCCTGGATGAAAAGGAAATCATCCGGGCCACCGTGGAAACCGTCGCCGAGAACACGGTGGATGGTGTGGTCGCTCCCTTGTTCTATGCCTGCATCGGCGGGGCGCCGCTGGCCCTGGCCTACAAGTGCATCAACACGCTGGACTCGATGTTCGGTTACCGCAACGAAAAGTACCGGCAGTTCGGCTGGGCTTCGGCAAGGCTGGACGATGCGGCGAATTGGATTCCCGCCCGCATCGGGGGCCTGTTGCTGGTGCTGGCGGCATGGGTGACGGGCCAAAGCGCAGGCGGCGCCTGGATCACAATGCGGCAAGACGGACAAAACCATTTGAGTCCGAATGCAGGCATCCCGGAAGCCGCCTCCGCCGGGGCGCTGGGCGTGCGGTTGGGCGGAGGGCAGTTTTACCAGGGAGTGTGGATCGAAAAACCCGCGCTGGGCCGGGCAAACAGGGAACTGGAGCCGGAAGACATCGTCCGCACACATCGTCTGCTGTTCGCCGCATCGGGGTTCGCCCTCGTTGCGTTTGTTTCCGTCCGCATCATCTGGGATGTCATGTTTTCAATTCCATAAGGAGACGTATCAATAACAAACTCTTGGTTTCGTAATTAAATTTCATATCCCCTTCAACCAATTTCTTTGCCAGGGAAGCCCGGTGTGAATCCGGCACTGTCCCGCAACTGTAATGGGAGAAGACGCCGCAAAATGCCACTGTCCATCGGGATGGGAAGGCGCGGCGGTTTTACACCCTGAGTCAGGATATCTGGCCGAGAAATGCCTTCGTCCTTCGAGAGAAAGGTAAGAAGATGTCTATCCGTTTACTTATGTTCGTGGTTTGCAATCTGTTTTTAATTTCACTCAACGGCCCCGCTTTGTACGCCGAAACCGAAAAGGCGGAAGTCATGGAACCCATCACCGTCAATGCGGCACGCGATGTTCTGGAACTGAAGAAACGGCCGACCTCCGCCACGGTGATCACCCGCCAGGACATTGAAGAAAAAAAATACATCAACGTCGAGGACATGCTGAGAGAAGAACTGGGACTGGATGTTCTGCAGAACGGCACGCTGGGCTCCAGCACCACCATCTTCATGCGCGGTGGAGGTTCGTCTTCCACCCTCGTTTTGATCGACGGCGTTCAGGTGAACTCCAACACGCTGGGCAGTTATAACTTCGCACACATTCAGTCCGACAACGTGGAGCGCATCGAGATCCTGCGCGGTCCGCAAAGCACCCTGTGGGGCGGCGATGCGGTGGGCGGCGTCATCAACATTGTCACCCGCAAAGGAACCGGCGCTCCCTCCCACCGGTTCTCGTTTGAAGGCGGGAGCTACGCCACGTTCAAAGAAACATTCAGCACTCAGGGCGCATTCGATGAATTCGATTACGCCTTCACCGCCTCCCGCACCGACGCCGAAGGATTTTCCTCCGCCAACGAGCGAAACGGCAACACGGAGAAGGACGGTTACAACAACAATTCGTTTTCCCTCAGGACGGGGCTCGACTTCGCCGAAAAACGCGGCCGCGCCGATTTTATCGGGCAGTACATCGACGCGCGCATCGATTTCGACAGCTTCGTGTTTGGCGTCGGCCAGGTGGATGGTCCGCCATACACGTCCCAGGATTCATACTACCTTGCCGCTCCCGTGTCCTACAAGGTCCTGCCTTTCTGGCAAATCCGCCTCAATCCCAATTTTGCATACGATCAGGTGAAGTCCCGCAACCAGCCTTCGGGCGATTCCACCATCATCAGCCGCACGAGCACGCTGGATCTGCAAAACAACTTCACCCTGGGCGATTATTACAACGTTCTGGTCGGCGGCGAGTACCAGGTGCGCGCGGGGGAGAACATTGCCAACGGCATGGACCGCAAGCTGGACAACAAAAGCGCCTACATGCAGGGCATCTTCGATTACGAGGACACCGTCGTCATCACCGCCGGCTTTCGTCACGATGTCAACGATTCCTTCGACGATGTCACCACGTACAAATTTGAAGCCGCGTACCGCTTCAAACAGACCGGCACCCGTATTCGCGGCGCTTACGGCACCGGGTTTCGCGCGCCGACGATCAACGACCTGTTCTTTCCCGGATTTTCCAACCCCAATCTGCAGCCGGAAGAAAATACCAGTTGGGAGGTCGGAATCGACCAGACGTTTCTTGATGGCAATATCACGTTCAGTTCCGTTTTCTTCGACGCGCGGTTTGAAAACCTGATCCAGTTCAGCCTCGCCACCTTTCGGCCGGAGAACGTGGCCAGAGCCACATCGCGCGGATTGGAAAACACCCTGACCGTCCGCCTGCCCTGGGACTTTGAGGTGTCTGCCAATTACACCTGGAACCAGGCGTTCGATACCGCCACGCGCACGCAACTGCGCCGCCGTGCCGAACACAAGTTCCACGTCAACATCCACCACTGGTGGCGCAACCGCCTGCACTCGCTCATCGGCGTCACGCACAAAAGCAAAACCCTGGACGGCGCAACGGGGACCGATCCCTACATCGTCGTGCGCGCGGCGATGGACTATACCGTTAACGAACGCTGGAAACTGACGGTGCGCGGAGAAAACCTGTTTGACGAAAATTACGAGGAGATCCCCGGATTCGGGACGGCAGGTATTTCCGGCTACGCGGGATTCGTGTACAACTTTTAATTCGTTTCCTTTATTGTCACCTTATCCGAAAAAGCACGAACCCATGGAAAAGGACAACATGCCAAACTCAGACCAGAACGCCCGTGGCGTCCTCATCGCGGGCACGCACACCTCGGTGGGCAAGTCGTCCATCTCCATGGGGCTCATGCGTTGTTTCCGCAACCGCGGATGCAACGTGAAGCCCTTCAAGGTGGGGCCGGATTACATCGATCCGGGTCACCACACCCGTGCATCGGGAAACCCCAGTTACAATCTCGACTCCTGGATGGGCGGGGCCGAATACGTCCGCAACCTGTTTGACCGGATCGTGGAACCCGGCGACCGCTTTGTGATCGAGGGAGTGATGGGGTTGCATGACGGCGCGCACGCCACGAAGGCGGCTGGATCGACAGCGGAAGTCGCGCATTTGCTGGATGTGCCCGCACTGCTGGTCATCGACGGCTCCATGCTGGCGCGCTCCGCCGCCGCGCTGGTGAAGGGGTACATGGAGTTCGACGAGCGGGTGAACGTGTTTGGCGTGATCGCCAACCGGGTGAACTCTCCCGGCCACGCAAAGATTTTAAAAGACGCCATCGAACACGCCACCCCGGCGCGGTTCATCGGTCACCTTCCCGTAAAGGAAACCTTGAAGATGCCGAGCCGCCACCTGGGCCTGCACCTGGCCGGTGAACAGAAGGAGGATATTTACGAACAATGGGCGGCTTATCTGGAAGAGCATCTGGATATTGCCGCGTTGCTGGACGCGCTTCCGGAGCGGCCTTGCAAGCCGAGGCCCGCCGCAATCTCTCATAGTAAACTGAACCCGGATGCGGCCGAACCCTACTCCGTAGCCGTCGCCAAGGATGCGGCTTTTCATTTTATCTACCAGGACACGCTTGACCTGATTGAAAACTCCGGCGGGATCGTCCAATACTTTTCACCGTTGGAATGCCCCACGCTTCCTGACGGTGTGGATTGGGTTTACCTGCCGGGAGGCTATCCCGAACTGCATGCGGAGCGGTTGAGCCAAAACACCGGACTGTTGCAATCCCTCAACAAGTTTGCCGCCGCCGGAGGTCCCGTCGCGGGAGAGTGCGGCGGGTTGATGTTGTTGGGCAAAACGCTCATCGACGGCGAGGGCACCCCGCATCCCATGTCCGGGGTGTTCGATTTTTCCACCACGTTCAACGTCAGGAAACTGACCCTCGGCTACCGCGCCCTGGAATTTAAAACCGGGGCGCCGCCGGACGCGACCTTGATTCTCAGGGGTCATGAGTTTCATTTTTCTTCGTTTGAGGAAAACAACGAATCGCCGTTGATGGTCCATCACAACGCCGACACCGGGCAACGGGTCCACGACGGTTACCGGAACAAAAATGCGTTTGCTTTGTATTCTCATATTCACTGGGCTGGGTCCCCGGGCTGGTGGGAGTATTTTTTAAACCATTGCATCCTTCCTTTCAAAAACAAGAGGAGAACCATCCCATGAAAAAACGCGCCGCCTCCGACCCTCGAAAACGCAAGGGATTGATCATCGTCCACACCGGGGAGGGCAAAGGCAAATCCACGGCGGCCTTCGGATTGGCCCTGCGCGCCGCCGGAAACAAAATGAACGTGTTCATCCTCCAGTTCATGAAGGGGCAATGGAAGGCGGGCGAACGGAAGATGTTCAGCCAATTGGAACCCCTGATCGAATACACGGCGATGGGCGACGGCTTCACCTGGGATACGAACAATCCCGAGCAGGACCGGCAAACCGCGCGCAACGCGTGGGAGACCGTCAAACCCAAAATCCTGAGCGGCGATTACTCCGTTGTCATCCTCGACGAGATCAATTACGTGCTGAGCTACCGGTTTCTGGATGAAGACCTGGTGCTGGACACCCTTCGCAACAAGCCGGAGTCGGTGCACGTTATCTGCACGGGACGCAACGCCCCGCAGGCGCTGATCGAGTTGGCAGACCTGGTAACGGAAATGAAGTGCGTCAAGCATCCTTTCAAGGAGCAAAGGATTCCGGCGCAGAAAGGCATCGAGTTTTGACGACACAACCCGTAAATATTCTGACCGAAACACTGAACGCCGTCACGCCGGTATCGCACGAATGCATTCAAAAGGCGCAGACGCATCTGGACTCGTTGACCAAACCGCAGGGCAGCCTGGGGAAGCTGGAAGAAATTGCCGCCCGCCTGGCGGCGATGCATCCAGAGAATCAACCCCGCATTCAAAAACGCGGTGTGTTTCTGTTTGCCGCCGACCACGGCGTGGTGGCGGAAGGCGTCAGCGCATACCCGCAGGAAGTGACTGCACAGATGGTCCACAACTTTCTGAACGGCGGCGCGGCCATCAATGTACTGGCGCGGCACGGCGGCGCGGAGGTGACGGTGATCGACATGGGCGTGAACCACGACTTTGCGCCCGGCCTCCATCTGGTTTCCAGAAAGATCGGAAAGGGCACCGGCAACATTCGCCGCGGCCCGGCCATGACACGCGGCCAGGCCGAGCGCGCTTTGATGGTCGGCGTCGAGTTGGCGGTGCAGGCAAAGCGGGATGGGTTCGATCTCCTCGGCACCGGCGACATGGGCATCGGCAACACCACCCCCAGCGCGGCGATCCTTTCGGCACTGAGCGGGCGGCCCCCCGCCGCAACCACCGGCCATGGCACCGGCATCGACGACAATGCACTAAAGCATAAAATCACGGTCATCGAAGACGCGCTTCGCAGTAACCGGCCCGATCCCGCCGATGCGGTGGACGTGCTGGCCGGGGTGGGCGGATTCGAGATCGCGGGCATTGCCGGGTTCTGCATCGGCGCCGCCGCAAACCACCTTCCTGTGATTCTGGATGGGGTGATTTCCATTGCCGGTGCGGTCATCGCGCATCGGCTCAACCCCGCCGTTGGCGATTACCTGTTCGCGTCCCACAGCTCCACGGAACCGGGGTGCCGCGCGGGATTCGAGTTGCTGGGACTGGAACCCCTGCTCGACTTCAGAATGCGCCTGGGGGAAGGCACGGGGGCGGTGCTGGCGATGAACGCCATCGAAGCGGCGGTGAAGGTGTATAACGAGATGGCCACATTCGAGCAGGCCGGAGTGTCCTCAAAAGAAAAACAAAACCTTTAAAACACATGAGACCGAATCATGAACGTTGATTTGCACAGAACGCCTCGGCGCATCATTTGCCTGACCGAAGAGACCACCGAAACCCTGTACTGCATCGGGGAGCAGGACCGCATCGTCGGCATCTCCGGTTACACCGTGCGCCCATCGCAGGCGCGCAAAGAAAAACCGAAGGTGTCGGCTTTCCTCAACGCCAGAATCGACAAAATCCTCGACCTGAAGCCGGACCTGGTGCTGGGTTTTTCCAATCTGCAGGCGGACATCGTCACCCAACTGGTGCGTGCGGGGATTCCGGTGCACGTGTTCAATCAGCGCACCGTCGCCGGTATTTTCGACATGGTTCGCATGCTGGGGGCGATGATCGGCGAGGCCGCTAAAGCCGAAACGTTGATGGTCGAACTGAAAAACGGGCTGGACGCGATCGAACAATCCGCCGCCCAACTTCCCCGCCGCCCGCGCGTGTATTTCGAAGAATGGAACGATCCGTTGATTTCCGGCATCGGCTGGGTGTCGGAACTGATTTCCATCGCCGGGGGTGAAGACTGTTTCCCGGAACTTGCCGCCTGTTCCTTCGCTTCCCAACGCACCATCCACGATCCCGAAGAAGTCATTCGCCGCGCGCCGGATATCATCATCGGCTCCTGGTGCGGCAAACGGTTCCGTCCGGAGAAATTGAAGGAACGGCCGGGATGGGATGCCATCCCCGCGGTGCAGAGGGAACACGTTTACGAAATCAAATCCGCCAACATTCTGCAACCCGGTCCGGCGGCGCTGACGGACGGCGTGGCGCAGATTCATCGACTGATCCAAAACTGGGCGGACAAAACCGCATAATCCCCTTTCGTTTCCACATTCGCTCGGTTTTTCGTCCCGACCGCCCTCCTTCCCCAACTTCCCCCATATTATGAGGAAGCGATTTCTTTCAACGCGACCGGTTGCCACCCTCCACTGTTCTGCCATAAAATGGGAATCTACCAGCATGTCGCGGCATTGGAACGTTGTCTTTAAAGAACCATTTCCTCAGGAGGTGGATCCCATGCAACGCAAACCCGTGATTGGAGTGACAGGACCGACGCAGGGCGGCACGGCGGCCTGGGTGTTCACGAAACTGGCTTTATGGCGTGCCGGCGCCAAAGCTCAGCGCATCCACACGCAGAAACCCGTCACCACCGACCGGCTGGACGGACTGATCATCGGCGGCGGCGCGGATGTGGCGCCGGACAAAACCGATCCCCTTCCCATCGAAGACATGCCGCAACCGGGCGAGTTGAAAAAGGAACGCGGTCTGCGCTGGCGCGACTTCATTCTCGCGCCGCTCATTTTTCTGTTCCGCTGGTTCACCGCCGCCGCCGTCGCCAGCCCCGATCCCGACCGCGACCGGATGGAGAAGGACCTCATCCACGCCGCACTGGACCGCGACCTGCCGCTTCTCGGCATTTGCCGCGGCACTCAAATCCTGAACACGACACTGGGAGGAACTCTGCACAGCGACATCCGCAATTTTTATGTGGACAAACCCCATGTGTGGACCCTGCTTCCGAAAAAAGAAATCGACATCGTCGAAGACAGCCACCTTGCCGCTGTACTGCAAACGACCACGGCAAAAGTGAATTCCCTGCACCACCAGGCGATCGACCGGCTTGGCCGGGGAATCAGGATCGTTGCGAGGGAGAGCCACAACGGCATCGTGCAGGCCATCGAGGTTGAGGACCAGCCGTTTTGCATCGGTGTGCAATGGCACCCGGAATACCTGCCTCAACTGCATCGCCAGCAAAAGCTGTTTTCGGCTTTGGTGAAGGAGGCTTCCAGAATTCGGGAACGCACGCACGCCTCCCGCAACCCCACCGGAAAAGCGCCCTGATGAAATCAACGCTGTAATGATGATGGTCGCTAATTGAAATTGATTATTGAATCACCCCGCAACCACCGTCCCATCTACTTTTTTTGTTCACTGCCTCTTGCCTTCCCGGCAGTATTTCGCCACCCCTTAACTCACACTATCAGTCCACTTATACACATGCCCATTCAGACTTATTATTTTTTAAGCACATTTCGGCAATTGTGACTTAATTTGCAAATCGTTTTTTAAATCTTCGCCGCCGCCTTCTGCATCTCCAGTAGAAAGAGGCCAAAACTTGCAGGCATCTTTGGAAGCACATGAATGCCAGTGATGTGCTTCCAAACTGTTGAGCGCTCCGGTTCTTGAAATCCGGGGCGCTCACAAGAAAAGGAGGTTTTAATGAGACTGTTTTCCAAAATCCTCGGATTTTCTTTAATAGCCATGCTGTTACTGGGAGTTCCCATGATGGTCACTGCGGGAGAGGATCCGCATCAGATCAACACGGAGAACTCCCCATACTGGTTCAAGCCGGGGGAAGGGCCGTTGCCGCTTCCTTCCAATAAGTTCGGCGAAGTCCCCGAAGACATTCGCTTGCACAACGAAAAGGGAATCGACGCCTTTTTGAGCCGGAGCTTTCGGGACGCCTTGGACCATTTTGAGATGGCGACCCAGCTGGCCCCAGGCAATGGCATTCTGCTTTACAACGAAGCCATCACGCTGGATAAGCTGGATCGGCATCGCGAGGCGACATTGAGGTTTGAACAGGCGAAGGAACTTGCGCGGGGCAACCAGTTGATCCTCAACTCCCCCGTGTTGCAGACCCATCTGAGCACACCGCAGTAACAGGTGTGCCGATCGGTTTCTGCAAAAAAACCCACCGGGTATTCCCGGTGGGTTTTTTATTTTCGGACCTCATTTCATTCTATTGGAAAGCTCACTCGCAATCCGCCCATCACATCGTTCAGTTTGAAATCATGACGGGGACTGTTGGGATGCTGATTGTGACATTCGACGCATGCCGCGGAGATCGCGTGATCCGGATACACCGCGCTGAAGTAACTCACATTCCCCGCCCGGGTCCAGCGGATAAAAGGCCGTATGGGGTGAATGGTCACCCATTCCAGGGCGTCGCGCTCGAATTCATTGCTCGGGCCATTTTGTGGATTGATCGGCCACAGACTGAGGAGATTCATTTCCACGCCTGTGTTTCTTCGCGCCGCAATTTCTGAAACCTTTTTGAGGAACTGGGCGGGCAACATCAATTTATGTTCCGATTGAACGGCCGCACTGGCTTGCAAGATGTTGCCGTCTTCCAAATGCTGGACGACGTGGTTAGCATAAACCGTTCTGTCCGATTCCAAAACCGCATGCACGTAGTCCGCCACCACTTCGGGTGGGATGGCAATGCTTTCATCCGGTTTCTTCTGAAACCGGCTTCCCAGCGGCAGGTCGATCACAATGCCACCCATCACATCCCCTATTTTGAAATCGCGCTTCGGACTGGCCGGGTGCTGGTTGTGGCATTCCACACAGGTTTGAGAAACCGCCTTGTCCGGATAAATGGCCTGGTAATACCACAATCCGTTTTTCTGCACGATCCAGGTAAAGGGTTTGCCGGGATTGCGGATGACCTCCAGCAAGCCGGACTTTTCGGTTTCCGATTTGGGCATGTTTTCAGGATTCAACGGCCACACACTGCTCAACCGGTACCGCATTCCAATGCCCTTCGCGTTGGTCTCATTGGATGAAAGCTTTAAAAACTGCGCGGGTAGCAACAGTCCTTTTTCTTCTTTCCAGTTTTCCGTCACTTTCAACGTGCCGTCCTGGCTGAACCGATCCACAATGAATCTGGAATACGCTGTCCGTCCCGCCTCAATGACCGAATAAATATAATCCACCGCAATGTGAGCGCGGACACCTTTATTGGTTTGTGCCATCTCCGGTTCCGCCGCCGGTCCGGTTTCCAGCCATAACCCAAGGCAACCCGCCAATACAAAGATGCCTGTCAGTAATCTCGATCTCATGGGATGACCTCCCTGAGCGTGTGATTGGGAAGAAAGGGGGAAGGCGTTTGCGCAATCAGGACGAGACGGACCAAAACAGCAATCAGCGAGGGAGAGCGCCAGCAGGTGGTGTGCGAAAACCGTGTCCCCACTCCTATGCAATCAATATGGGCATCCCATCGCCGGACCGCAACGAAATCGTGAAGCCTGGCCGGGGATCGAGCGGGTCCGTTTTGCGGGGGTGAAGGTGCATTTTCACAGCAAGAGTCACGCTTCCCGCCTCCGCCGCAGGAGCGTGTTCCGAAACCATGCGGTCATCCCCGGTTCTGGAACCGATAGAGGGTGTTTTTGATGATGGGAAGGCGACTGGTGTCGCGCCGCACCAGCGCCCACATTTCAGAGGTGACGTTTTTCAGTTCGCCCAGCTTGACCAGACGCTTTTTCTGAATGGAATCCTGCACGCTGTTCTGCGGCAGGATCGCCACGCACAGGCCGCGCTCCGCGCCAAGACGCAAGAAGGCAATGTCGTCCGCCTCGCCCACGCTTTGCGGGCGGATTTCGTGCCGCGCGAGGTACCGGTCCACCTCCACCCGCAACTGGCTCTTGCCCGTGAGATGCATGAGGGGCACAGCGCCCAGTGAGCGCGGAAACCGCTTTCTAGCCCAGGCGAATTTCTCTGCACCCACGGCAATGATCTTCTGCGGCTTCAAACGGTAACTCACCACGTTTTTCTCCCGCGGTTCGACGTTGCGGTCGCTAAGCACAATCTCCAATCCGCCGTTGTTCAGCTGGTACATCAATTCATCCAGCGATCCTTCGATCACACTCAACGAAATGTCCCGTTCTTTCCAGAGTGGAAGAGAAAATTCGTGCACGTTGATGGACGACAGCGAAGGCAGCGCGCCGACCCGGATGTGCTGGCGCTTGCGCGGCCGGGCCTGGCGAACGGACTCGATCATTTCATCGCACTGGCGGAAGATGGTCGTGCAGTAATCGGCCACCATTTTCCCCGCCTCGTTCAATTCCAGCCGGCGCACCCGGCGTTCGAACAGTTTTTTGCCGAAAAACGATTCAACCTCCTTCAGCTGCGTGCTCATGCCGGAAGGGCTGACATTCAGTTTTTCGCTGGCTTTCTTGATCGATCCCTCCTGCGCAATCGTCCAGAAATGGTAAAGGTGCCGGAAGTTGGGCAGTTCGCGCATGCTCGAAACCCTTTATTTTAAAGTCATTTTCAATACATTCAAATTTCATGATACATACCTTCAAGTTTATTCAGTTTTTATTATCCATAGGGTGAGGCATAATAGAAAGCCAAAATTAACGAGTCATCGGTTCATTGGACTTATTTCTCAATGGAACCGGCTGTTTTACCCATGAAATCGCCGTGGATCGGGCCGAACCCATCGGTCGCATCCGCATGTTTGGGCGGCTCCTCCAGGGAGTTTCATTTCATTACAGCCGTCGGAGGTTCCATTTCATTTCTTGTCAAAACGGGAGTTGTGCATGTGCGGCATTTGTGGTGAGTACCGGACCGACGGGGCGCTTCCCGACACCCGTGCGGTGGCGGCGATGGCAGACGCCCTGGCGCCGCGGGGTCCGGATGGCAGTGGAAACTTTTCACAGCGCAATGTGGCGTTCGCGCATCGACGCCTGAAAATCATCGACCTGTCGGAAGCGTCGCACCAGCCGATGATCGATTCCGCGCTCGGCCTCGTCGTCGTGTACAACGGCATTCTGTACAACTACAAGGAACTTCGAAAAGAGCTTCAGGATAAGGGGTATTCCTTTTTCTCCCACGGCGACACCGAGGTGTTGTTGAAGGCGTATCACGCATGGGGCAAGGACTGCGTCAAGCGGTTTCACGGCATGTTCGCGTTCGCCCTTTGGGAACGCGACAGCGGCCGAATGCTTCTCGGCCGCGACCGGCTCGGCATCAAGCCGCTTTACTTCACAAGTTCGGGCGGACGCTTCCGGTTTGCCTCCAGTCTTCCCGCACTGGTGGCGGGCGGCCAGGTGGACACCTCCATCGATCCCATCGCGCTTCACCACTACATGACCTTTCATGCCGTGGTGCCGCCGCCCCACACCATTTTTCAAGGCGTGCGCAAACTGCCGCCGGGGCACTTGATGGAAATCACTCCCGGCGGTGCACAGAAGATCGAACCCTACTGGTCGCTTTCCTACGCACGCACCAGGGAAGATGAAGCCTGCGACGAGGTCGAATGGAAGGAACGCGTGATGCAGGCGCTCACAACGGCCGTGCGCCGCCGCCTGGTGGCGGATGTGCCTGTGGGGGTGTTGCTGTCCGGCGGGCTCGACTCGAGCCTCATCGTTGCCCTGCTCAGCGAGCTGGGGCAAAGCGGACTCAATACGTTCTCCGTTGGGTTTGAAGCCGCAGGGGGTGAGCTGGGCGACGAGTTCGAATACTCGGACCTCATTGCCGACACCTTTGCCACCGACCATCACAAGATTTTCGTTCAAACGGATGAAGTGTTACCGAACCTTCTGCACTGCGTGGAAGCGATGTCGGAGCCGATGGTCAGCCACGACAACATCGGCTTCTTCCTGTTGTCGCGCGAGGTGGCCAAAAGCCTGAAGGTCGTGCAGAGCGGCCAGGGCGCGGATGAAGTGTTCGGCGGTTATTTCTGGTATCCACCGCTGTTGGAAAGCAAGGACCCGGCCGCCGATTACTCGAAACTGTTTTTCGACCGCTCGCACGAGGAGTACGGCACCGCCGTTCACCACAAGTACGTGACGGAGGACCACAGCACGGCCTTTCTGCAAAAACGCTTCGGCGCCACCGACGCCGCCTGCGGCACCGACAAGGCGCTGTGGCTGGACACCACGGTGATGCTGGTGGACGACCCCGTCAAGCGCGTGGACAACATGACCATGGCGTGGGGGCTGGAAGCCCGCGTGCCGTTTCTCGATCATGAACTGGTGGAGTTGGCGGCCCGCATTCCTCCGGCGCTGAAAATCAAAGACGAAGGCAAAGGCATCCTGAAAGACGTGGGGCGCGATGTTTTGCCGCACAAAGTCATCGACCGGCCGAAGGGCTATTTTCCCGTGCCCGCACTCAAGTACATTCAGGGCGAGTACCTCGACTTCGTGCGCGACGTGTTTGCCCAACCCGCGGCACAGCAACGCGCCCTGTTCAAGAAACCGTATCTCGACAGGCTGTTTGAAAACCCTGAGGCGCACATCACCCCGCTCCAGGGATCAAAACTGTGGCAGATGGCCCTGTTGGAGATGTGGTTGCAGATTCACCAGAAATGAGTAAGGCAGGTGCGTTATAATACATAAAGGAACGTTTTCCTCATCTATGATGAAAACCTCGGAAAAAACTCCGCGGCGTTTCATTCCCATCAGCGAGTTTCGGGACGTCCACAAGAAGGTTTCGGAAGCAGAAGCCCCGCGCAATGTTGCGTTCGATTGCGGGTGGGGGCGTCTGGTTTTCGCCAACACCTTCACCGACAGCCACGAACTGGTCCACAGCATCTGCCAGGAGAGGAAGGGCAAACGCGACATCGCCCTCTACATCCACGACCCGCAGGTGGCATTGTCGCTGGCCCCGCAGGAGCTGTTTCTCGACCCGTCGCACACCCTGCGCCTCTGGCTCAGCAATTACGAAGAAGCCGGTCTTCCACCCCGCGGCTTCACCGTCCGGCCCATTCAAACGCGGCGCGACATCCAGGAAGCCAACCGCATTTACAAAGCGCACAACATGGTGCAGATTCCGGTGAGTTTCGCCATGAAGCACAAAGACTCGCCGCACCTGGTCTTCCGCGTGGTGGAGGACAACCGCTCCGGGAAAATATTGGCGATGGTGCAGGGCGTGGACCACACGGAAGCGTTCGGCGATCCCAACAACGGCTCCAGCCTGTGGTCGCTGGCCGTGGACCCGCACGCCGAGCATCCCGGCATCGGCGAAGCGCTGGTGCGCAACGTGGCCGAATACTTTCGGCAATGCGGGCGGAGCTTCATGGACCTGTCGGTGATCCACGACAACGAGCAGGCCATGGCCCTGTATGAAAAACTGGGGTTCGAAGTCGCGCGCCTGTTCTTCATCAAAAAGAAAAACCCGATCAACGAAAAACTGTTCATCGGTTCGTTGCCGGAGAGCAACCTCAACCCGTACGCGCGCATCATCATCAACGAAGCCAGGCGGCGGGGCATCGGCGTCCATGTCCTCGACGAAAAAGCGGGGTACTTTTCGCTCACCTTCGGCGGGCGCACCCTCATCTGCCGCGAGTCGCTGAGCGAGCTGACCAGCTCCATCGCCATGAGCCTGTGTGCGGACAAGGCGGTGACACGCCGGTTCCTGAACCGCCAGGGCCTGCCCACGCCGGACCAGATCCCTGCTGGGAGCGCAAAGAAGAACCGCGAGTTTTTAAACCGGCACGGCGACATTGTGGTGAAACCCGCCGACGGCGAGCAGGGTGCGGGCATCACCATCAAGCCCGCCGACGAAGCGGAACTCAAAGCCGCCATCGACAAAGCCCAACGGGTCTCCGACCACGTTCTGCTGGAGGAATTCGTAGAAGGCATCGACCTGCGCATCATCGTCATCAACTTCGAAGTCGTGGCCGCCGCCGTGCGCCATCCCGCGCAGGTCATCGGTGACGGGCGTTCCACCGTCAAACAGCTCACCATGAAGCAGAGCCGAAGGCGCGCCGCCGCCACCGGAGGGGAGGCGAAGATTCCGCTGGACGCGGAGACGGAGCAATGCATCCGCGATGCGGGGTACGCCTTCGACTCCGTTCCTGAATCCGGCACCGTGATTCCCGTGCGCAAGACGGCGAACCTGCACACCGGCGGCACCATTTTCGACGTCACCGCCGACCTGAACCCGAAACTGGCCGAAGCCGCTGTGGCCGCGGCCAAAGCGATCCACATCCCCGTGGTCGGTTTCGATTTCATGGTGCCCACGGTGAACGGCGAGCAGTTCAAAATCATTGAAGCCAACGAACGACCGGGATTGGCCAACCACGAACCCCAGCCCACGGCAGAACGATTCATCGACCTGCTGTTTCCACAAACCCGCATCGACACGCACGAGGGGCCGGCCCATCCCACAACCTTTTCCTGACCGAAAGAAATTGAATATATGAAGCGTCTCAACCTGGACCAAAGTTACCTCATGCGCACGCTGTTCCGCCTGCTGGAAATCCCCAGCCCCACGGGACTGACCGACACCATCGTGCACGTCATGTGCCACGAACTGAAGAAACTCGGCATTCCCTTTGAGCTGACGCGCCGCGGCGCCATCCGCGCCAACATGCCTGGCAAAGTGCAGAGTCCCGACCGCGCCATCGTCGCCCACTTGGACACGCTGGGCGCCATGGTGAAAAACCTGCGCGCCAACGGACGGATTGAAGTCGTGCCCGTCGGCACCTGGTCGCCACGCTTCGCCGAGGGCGCGCGGGTGACGGTATATATGGAAGACGACCGCTCGTACCGCGGCACGATTCTGCCGCTCAAGGCGTCCGGCCACACTTACAACGAAGAGATCGACACCCAGCCGACGGCCTGGTCCAACCTGGAAGTACGCGTGGACATGGAGAGCAATTCACGCCAGGACCTGGAGGAAGCCGGGTTCAATGTCGGCGACTTCATCGCCATCGACCCCGACCCCGAGTTCACCGACAACGGTTACATCGTCTCCCGCCACCTGGACGACAAGGCGGGCGTCGCCGCCATCCTCACCGCGGCGAAGGCCATCGTCGAAGCCAAGGTGCCCCTGGAACTCGACTGCCACCTGCTGTTCACCATCTCGGAGGAAGTCGGCGTCGGCGCCTCGCACGTGCTTCACGGCGATGTAGCGGAGCTGGTCTCCGTGGACAACGGCACCCTCGCGCCGGGGCAAAACACCAGCGAGTTCGGCGTCACCATCTCCATGCAGGACTCCAGCGGCCCCTTCGACCGCCACCTGACCTCAAAACTCATCGACCTCTGCCGCACTCACAAAATCGAGCACGCACGCGACGTGTTCAACCATTACCGGAGCGATGCGGCGGCGGCAATGGAAGCGGGCAACGACATCCGCACCGCCCTCCTCTGTTTCGGCCTCGATGCCTCGCACGGGTACGAACGCACGCACATCCAGTCCCTGATGTCGCTGGCCGACCTGTTGTCGCTGTACATCCAGAGCCCGCCAACGTTCACCCGCGACCGCGACCTTCTGGGTCCGCTGGCAGATTTCCCGCACCAGCCGGAACTGGAAAAACACATGGAAGATCCGCCGCAAACCTGATATCACAACAGCGGCTTAAATGTTGGCAATACCGGCGGCTTACCGATTTGCCTGAATAAAAAGCGCTGTCCTGCCGCCGGAAATTCGCTTGAAATCGAGTACCATTGCTGTCAAAGTAATCTTAATAGATTGGATTCATTGCTACATCCGGTAGGGCACCTCGCAAACGCACCCGAAACCATCCAGCATGGCCACGCCCCTACCTATACCGCATAGACGACTTCATTCTGGGAAACCGCGCAGGCGGTCTTGGAGACAGGCTCTCTCCTTCACTTCCTTGTTTCCCCGTTATTTTTTTGTTGGTTGATCATTTCTATTACTGGAAAGCATGGCTCCGCGTGGTCTTCGCTTTCAAGGCGCAGATTCGGATGGTGGCACCCCGAACTGTCAACCCTCACTCTTTAAATCAGGTGACTTATGAAAAAGGCAAGTATGTTTCGGTCTGTATGGTTTCTCGGGCTCGCGGCCCTGTTGCTCGTGACGTCCCCGGTATGGGCGGGCGACCGCACGGTGAAGGAAGGCGATGTGATCGAGATCCATTACACCGGAAAACTGCAGGACGATACGGTGTTTGACAAATCGGAAGGCCGCGAACCGCTGAAGTTCACCGTCGGCACCCAACAGATCATTTCCGGCATGAACAAGGCCGTGATGGGCATGAAGGTGGGCGAATCCAAGACCGTCACCATGTCGCCGGACGAAGCCTATGGCCCGTACGACGACAAGCTGGTTTTCCAGATCGAAACAAGCAAACTGCCGCCGCAGGTGACGTCCGGCGCACAATTGATGGACGGTCAGGGCAACATTGTCACCGTAAAGGACATTCAGGGCGACATGGCCACGCTGGACGCCAACCACATGCTGGCAGGCAAAACTCTGATCTTCGACATCAAGCTGGTCAGCATCCAGTAATCCGCTTTTTACGCATTACCGGACAACGAGCCCGGCCTGTTGAAGGCCGGGCTTTTTTTTGTCCAAGGTTCTTGAAGGAACGTAACGTATCAACCCTGCGGACCGGGGGATGACGTGCCTGGCGGGGGCGGGAGCGGGGGCGAAGTCTCCTGCGCGTCCTGCAATTTCTGGTGCGCCATCGCGGCGAGGCCCACCACCGCGAGAAACGAAAGCACGCTCACGATGCGGTCCGCGGGCGGCAGGTCGCTTTCCTTCGGTGCGAGCTCCCACAGCACCAGGCAGATTCCGGCGATGACGGGTCCCGCCCGCAGGCACCGCCACGCCCATGGTTTATTGCGGTACCACAACCACGTTCCCACTATCGGCATCACCGCCAGCACGCCGAGCGCGATTTCCAGCCACTGAAATTCCTGCACCTGGCTCCATGCAACCTTTTCGCTTTCCTGACGGACGTACGCCATGCGCAACAGCGCTTCGCAACTGCCCCTCGCCTTGGCGGGGTTGCGTTTGCAGTCCAGGTCGAACAACTCCTGTGCCCGTCCGTAATGCTGGGCCCGTTCGTAACCGCGCGCCATGTGGTAACACGCGCCGTAATCATTGGGATCGGAGGGCAGGTACTCCTCGCGGCAAAGCGGCAGAAGCAGGTCGCTTCCCCGATTCAGTTCGCCGATCTTGAGGTACTCCTTGCCGAGGTAAAAGCAGGTTTGTTTGTCCCCATCCTGACAGCGTTTTTGCAGTGGCCGCGCCTCTTCTTCCAGCTGGTCCATCTGTCGGGAAAGATAAAGCAGGGGCGTGCAGGCGCGCAGGTGGCCGGGTGTCGGATGGCTGGTGCACGCGATGCGGTAATAATCGAGAGCCAGTTCGCGGTCACCCGCCCGCTCCGCTTCCATGCCGAGAGCGAGGCAGTAGATGGTGACGCCGCTGGCGCATTCCTGCCGAGCTTTTTCCGGATCGAATTCCTGACGCTGAGCGTGAGCCGGTTCCGCCCACAGGTTCAACACCAACCACGCGCCCAGCCACATCCAACCGCTCCACCTCACCAATCGTACTCCCATTCCAAAAGTTCCAGGTGTTCCCGCAGTTGGGAGACGGTGCGAAATTTTTTCAGGATCAACGACCGCTTGAGCCCGCAACAGATGTCCTTCACCGTCTGCGGCAGTTTGCGGTAATGCTTCCGCCCACCCATGCACTCGTGATAGATCTGCACCAGACTGCAAATATCATCGCGCATGTTGGCCAGCTTGGCGTCGGTGGAATTGTACAGGTCGAGCAGTTTGATCTCGAAGCTCAGGCCGAATTTGTTGACGATGATATTGTCGCTGTGCAGATCGCCGTGGTACTCGTTGAGCAGGTGGATTTCCTCGATGCCCTTGGCCAGCGCGTAGAGCAGGTGCGTGGCCTGGTACGGCGGCAGGCGCTTTCCGGGCATCTTCTTCAAGAACTCCGAGAGCAGGATGCCCTCGACGTAATCCGAGATCAGCGCGGTGATCGCAGTGCGCCGGTAGGTGATGATTTCCTTGGTGTGATACTGGATGAGGATGGAACACCGGCGCAGTTTGTGCAGTTTGCGCGCATACACCCGCGCCGCCTTGTTGCGCACGTTGCGCTGCGGAAAAAACAGCTTCGCCGCCCGTTCAATGCCGGTGCTGATCTCGTTCACCTTGTACACCTCGCCTTCCCAACCGGCCCCCAGTTTGGAAAGCACCTCGTATTTTCCCGCCAGTTTGCGTTGGGGCTTCAGGTCGAACGAATCGATTTTAGGAACGCGTGTGGCCAATGAACCATCCCTGGTTGGTCGCTTTTAATTCCGGGCCATTGTACACCATCCCCCGTCCGGCCAATGACCAGATTCGCACCCCCGATTTTACTTTTTGAGGCGCGGGAGCGGTGCTTCCCGATAGCCGCTCGCAACCTCCCCCGCCGCCTCGAATCCCGCCCTCACCCCGCTAAAAAAGTGGCCCCCGGCGGGTCCCGGCATCATCTTAATAATGGAGGCAGGAATGCCTCCGCAGGAAGCAAGACCGGACTGAAAGGAGGTTGTCATGATGACGGCAAACGTAGGTCGTAAGGATCGCTGGGTACGTGTGGCGGTTGGCATCGCCCTGCTCGCCGCAGGCTGGGTGACGGGAGGGCCTTGGGGCATCACGCTGGGTGTGATCGCATTCGTTCCCATCCTGACCGGAGCTTTCGGATGGTGCCCGCTGTATGCCATTTTCAATCTCAACACCTGCCCGCTGCACCGTGGTCACAGCGGTCACACATAAGCGTTGACCACGGACCGTCCGTTCCCCGTGGCCACACATAGGCAAGGGCCCGCGCTGAGGTCCCCTTACGCGGGCCCTGACCGGTTTTCAGCCACCCACTGTTTCCGCCCTCTCTTATTTTTCCTTTACCTAACTGCGCTCCAAAGGATCGTGTTTCTTTCTACAGGGATTGCTTTACAATAATGAGTTCATAAAGGCCCCTAGAATCCCCTGCACACAGGACTCCACAGTTGGATTTCACCCTGCAAAAACTGGTCGGCGTCATCATCCTGGGCATCAGCCTGCACTGGCTGGCATGGCGCATCCGTATCCCGTCCATCGTGCTGTTTTTCGCGGCGGGGGTGCTGATCGGTCCGGCGTGGGGATGGGTGGACCCGTCGGAAGACTTCGGCCCGCTTCTGCAGGCACTCATCAAGCTCGCCATCGCCATCATCCTGTTCGAAGGCGGACTGAACCTGCGCTTCCACGAACTGCGCCAATCCGGCCGCGCGGTGAAACAAATCATCCTGCTCGGCCTGCCCTTGTCGTGGGGATTCGGCTTCGCCGCCTGTCACTGGGTGGCGGGGTTGTCGGTGCCGGTGTCGGTTCTGCTGTCGGCGATCCTGGTGGTGACGGGCCCGACGGTCATCCTGCCCCTGGTGCGCCACGCCAAGCTGTCGCCGCGCACCGCATCGGTGCTCAAATGGGAAGGCATCATCAACGATCCCATCGGCGTCCTGCTCGCCGTGCTGGTAGCGGAGATCCTCACCCACGACGCCGCGCAGACCACGCAGTCCATCCTTGCGCATTTCGGGCTGGCCATTGCCGGGTCGATCGCCCTGGGCATCGCGGGGGGGCTGTTCCTCAAGTTCGCCTTCGAGAAAGGCCACGTACCGGAGTTTCTGAAAATCCCCATGGTGCTGTGCATGGTGATCTCGCTGTTCGGCATCGCCAACCTGCTGGCGGAGGAAATGGGCCTGCTGGCGGTGACGGTGCTCGGCATCACCATGGGCAACATCCGCATGCTCATCTTCTATGAACTGCGCAGGTTCAAGGAAAACATCACCACGCTCCTGGTGGCGACGGTGTTCATCCTGCTCACGGCGGAATTGGAAGCAAAACATTTTGCCAACCTGGACTGGCGGGCGTTGGGATTCATTCTCTCCATCCTGTTTCTAGTGCGGCCGCTGGCGGTGGGGCTGGGCACGCTGGGCGCGGGGTTGAAATGGAATGAGACCTTATTGCTGGGATGGATCGCGCCGCGCGGCATCGTCGCCGCGTCCGTCGCCGGGTTGTTTGCGCCGCGCCTCATCGAACGGGGTTACGACGATGCGGTGTCCCTTCTGCCGCTGGTGTTCGGCGTCATCGTGTTCACCGTCGTCCTGCACGGGCTGTCGCTGGAATGGCTGGCACGCAGGCTCGAATTGTCTTCCGACAAACAGGAGGGCGTGGTGATCGTCGGCGCCAATCCGTGGACCACGGAGCTGGCGTCGGTGTTGCGCGAACTGGATTTGCCGGTCGTTCTGGTGGACGGCGCTTGGCACCGCCTGAAAGACGCGCGCCTGCGCGGCCTGCCGGTCCACTACGGCGAAATCCTCTCCGAAACCAGCGAGCAGAATATGGACCTGGCGGAGATGGGCTACCTGCTGGCCGCATCCGAAAACGACGCCTACAACGCGCTCGTCTGCAACGCGTTCATCCATCATTTCGGCCGCGACCGGGTGTACCAATTGCCTTTCCATGCAAAAAAAGTAGACGAAGATAAAGGTGTGCACAGCGCCCACCTGGGCCGCATCGCGTTTGACGACGAGGCCCGCTTCGAAGTGTTGATGAGCTGCTATTACCAGGGCTGGACCTTTCAAAAATCGAAGTTGACCGAGGAACATACTTTTGATGCGTTCGTCGCCAAACTGCAATCGCCGTATTACCTGATCCTGCTTACGGGGAAAGGGAAACTGGCGTTCGGATCCGAAAACTTTGCCGCAGAACCGGCACCGGGAGACACGGTGATTGCTTTTGCGAAGCCGGAACCCGCGCATTTAAAGAATGGCGGGAAGAAAGTCAATTGCTGACAAAAATGGAACTTTGAACCCCATGCGGTTGTGTTACACTGATTCCGTGTTCAGATTTTTCAAAATGAACCGTCCGGTTTCATCAACGAGGGAGGGGGCACGTGTTCAGCCGGATTATTAAAATCCTGAAAGCGCTCAACTCCAACCAACGCCCCTGGCAGATCAGCGTGGCGCTGGTGCTGGGCGCGGTGGCGGGCCTCACCCCGCTTCTCAGCCTGCACAACCTGGTCGTCCTGCTTCTTGCTTTTTTTCTCAACGTCAATTTCGGCATGTTTCTGTTGAGCCTCGCCGGGTGCACGCTGTTTGCGTTTCTCCTCGACCCCCTGTTTCACCAAATCGGTTATGCCCTGTTGACCGCGGAAGGCCTGCACGGATTCTGGACGCAGTTTTTCAGTTGCCCCATCTTCCTGCTTGGCAACCTCAACAACACCATCGTCATGGGAAGCCTGGTGGTTTCTCTCGGTCTGGGCCTGCCCCTGATCTTTGTGCTCAACAAACTCATCGTCAAATACCGGCTGGCGTTCAACGCACTGATCGACCGCATCCCGTTCCTCAAGTTCCTTAAAATTCCCGACGCCGTGGAGATGGCCCTATGAACGGCAAGGCGGGCCTGATCCGCTGGTGGGGACTGATCCCATTCGTGGTCGTGGTGGGGCTGATCGCGGGGTTCCTCCTGTTGTTTCTCGACAGCCTGATCGAAAGCACTATCGAAAAGCAGGGCTCGCAGGCGCTGGGCGCGCAGGTGGATGTGGGGTCGGTGAAAACGTCCCTGCTGGATCATTCCATCGAAATCCGCGGCATCGAAATCGCCAACGCGGAGAAGCTCGATGAAAACATCGTCGAAGTCGGCAACTTCGTCTTCAACTTCGACCTCAACCAGGCCTTCTCCAAAAAACTGATCATCGACGAACTGACGGCGGACGGCATCGCCTTCAACACCAAACGCAAAACCCCGGCGCTCCCGGTCAAGAAACCGGCGAAGAAAAAGGAAGAACCGAAAGAAGAAGGTGACAGCGGTTCCTCGCTGGGATTTGGCGGCCTCGACGTCCTGAAAGGCATGCAGTTCAAATCGCCGAAGGAAATCCTGCAAAACGAAAAGCTGGAAACATTGGAACGCATTCAGCAGGTGAAAAGCGACGTCGATGCGACCAAGACCAAATGGGAAGACCGCATTCAAACCCGATACGGCAAAGACGCCATCGAGGAGATCAAACAGAAGATCGACGGTATCAAGCAACGCGCCAAAAAGATTTCCGGTCCAGCAGACATCCAAGCCATCACCGCGGACATCCAAAACCTGCGGGGTGACATCGAGGGCCGCGTCGATGAAATCAAAAATCTGAAATCGGAACTGAAGGCGGAGACGGAAAAAGCCAAGGCGATGGTGCGGGACCTCAAGGACCTGCCGCAAAAAGATCTCGCACGGTTGAAGAGCAAGTATTCGCTGGATCTCAAGGGCGGCACCGGCATGGTGGGGGCGCTGGTGGCGGGTCCGTTGAAAGACCACCTCAACACGGCACGCCGCTATTACGAAAAAGCCAAACCCTACCTTAAGAAGAAAAAAGAACCCGTGACGCCGGAACCGGAAACACCGGAACGCGGCAAGGGGCTGACCATCGAGTTTCTGAAACCGAAACCCACGCCGGACTTCCTGGTGCGCCACGGCAGACTGTCCATCACGCTTTTCGGTCAGCAGGTTTCAGGCGACCTGAAAGACCTCTCCGACAATCAGAAGATCCATGGAAAACCGATGGTCGTGAAATTCGATGCCGGCAACAACGCAAAGTTCGACCGCCTCAATCTCGACCTCACGGTGGACCGCACCGGCTCCACCGGTCGCGACACATTGAAGACGCGCATCGGGGGATTGAAGCTGACCGGATTTGAAACCGGCAAAGCGGTGAAGGTGGAACAAGGCGGCGCCGACATCGAAAGCACGTTCAACATTGTGAGCGAGGATGCGCTGACCGGAAACATTCACGTGCAGACGCGTGACATGAACATGAAATGGACGCAGTCCGAGAGCGGCGAGTTGGCGGATATCATGCAGAAGACCCTCAACTCGGTCAGCAAGTTTTATCTCAACTTCCTCGTATCCGGAACGGTGAATGATTACGCGGTGAAAGTCGAATCCGATCTCGACCGCACGCTGAACCGGGCCATCCGGGGCGTGTTCGATGACAAGGTCAAAGAATTCGAAGGCAAACTGAACGCCGCCATTCTGGAAAAAACCCAGGGCCCGTTGAAAGATTCCTCCGGCGCGTTGGCCAATCTCGTGGACCTGCGCCAGCTTCTCGATTCCCGCGAATCGTCCTTGCAGAACTTGCTGGGTGAAGTCACGCAGAAAGCCCTGCTTCCCAAACTGCCGGGTCCGGCGGGCGATCTGCTGAAAGACTTCAAACTGCCGTTCTAAAACCGCTCTCCAAAAAATCCGCCCGGCCTACCCGCACCCCCGCGGTCGCCATAGAAAAATAACGCCTTTAATTTCAATGCCTTTGATTTTAGCTGGCTCAGCCGTTTTTTTTAAAAAACGCGCATTTTTTTGTTTGATTTTGATTGGGAATACCGTCTAATAGAGTCAAATTGACTCCTTGGAAACTGTTCCTTACACAAGATGTTCGCGCACTGCGTTCTTCATTCTTTTTTGCTTTACGACGGGTCTCCTCACCCTGCGTGCTTCCTACCCCGGGAAGACATGACCGACTTTGCCGTCACCGACAAGCTGGAACAGTCACTTTTCGCTACAGGTTTCCTTTAAGCAACACAGGTTTTCAATCCGACCCCGGCCGCCGTTGAGCGTGCTGAAGTCGGATTGCTGGGTTTACGCCGGAAGTGCATTCCCGCCGCGCTCGCCTATAGACCCGGGCGTATGGGCCGTGGGGAGTAACCGATGCTTCCGGCGCCAAGTTGGTCTGTCCTGAATATCAACTTTTGAGGAGAGCATGGAGGTTTATCCACACGGTCGCCTAGGATAAACACACCTTCCAGGAATGAATCAACCAATGGTATCAACCCTTTTAAACATTAAGGATTCTTTTGAAATGAAAAAAATCGCTTTGCTGTTTTTGATCACCCTCATTTCCATGCTGTTGTCTCTGTCTTCCACCGCATTCGCCTTCGCATCCAAAGCTCTCGACCAGGGCAGCGTTCTGGTTCTGTCTGATGACGTCCAGAAAGACGACGACGACGATGAAGACGACGAGGACGACAAGGAAAAACACGAGTAATCGTTTTCCTGCCGTTGCTGAACAGAGCCGGGGCGCTTTGGCGTCCCGGCTTTTTTTATCTGCGCAGGACGGACCTCCCCTTTCCACCGCCGGTTGTAGCCGAACCCCACCCGGGGGCGCGGCAATTCTTTTTTCCCAGCGTTTTGAAAACGCACGCCTTGCCCGGCGCTCCCGGCACCGACCTTGAAATCTGAGAAATTTCCGGTATGGTGGTAAGAGACAGGTCGATTCGGCCGCAACCTATAAAATGGAAGTCTCCCGCATGACCGTCATTGCCAAATCACTTAGCAGGAGCCCATTTAATTTCAACTACGAACCGTAGGAGACTCCGCATATAAAGGCAGAGTTTACCGTCAGGTCGCTTTTCATTCCCCGCACTCCTTTTTCCAGTTCCCGTGCATGATCCCAAAAGGAATCGCCGTGCCGGGGCGTTTTGCGTATCTGTCCAAAACCAAATCTTTGCGGACCGGGTTCATAACAAATCCCAGAGGTAAATTATGATTAAGAAGGATTCTGTCGTCACACTCAGCTACTCTTTGAAAAACAAGGAAGGCGCCGAACTGGATCAAGCCGGGGCGGACCAGCCTCTGGTGTACCTGCACGGCAAAGGGCAGATCATCCCCGGGCTGGAAACCGGCCTCGAAGGCTTGAACTCCGGCGATAAGAAAGACATCACCGTGCAACCGGAGGATGCCTACGGAAGCGTCAACCCCAGCCTGGTGATGGAGATCGAGCGCAAGCATTTCCCCCCGGACGTGGACATCCAGCCCGGCATGCAGTTCACCGCCGACATGGGTGAAAAACAGCAGATCTTCACCGTCCTCTCCGTAGGCGACGAGCAGGTGAAGATCGACGCCAACCATCCGCTCGCCGGCGAGACCCTGCATTTCTCCATCGAGATTCTGGAAGTGCGCGAGGCTACGAAGGAAGAGCTGGATCACGGTCACGCCCATACCGGCAACGAGCATGGACATTGATCCCGCATTACAAATCAGCCCCCACCCAATCCCCTGCCGAAACCCGGCGGGGGATTTTTTTTGAGAGGAGCCGTCCATTGCGGGCCACCGATTGGAACCGGGACGTTGGTCCGCCATATTTGAATGGATCACCTCCATCAACGCGCCGGCGTGGACCCGCAACCCTGAGGAAAGCGGGCCGGCCGCACCGGACGGACCTTTCGGGATTTTGTGCTACAATACAGCCCGACGGATACCCCGCAAGCGCCTGTAGCTCAGCTGGATAGAGCAACGGACTTCTAATCCGTAGGTCGGGCGTTCGAATCGCCCCAGGCGCGCCACTTCATGGGGGAACAACTCCCAGCACCTGTGGCTCAAACACCAACCATCGTCTTTCAAAAGGAGTCGGCATGACCACCGGAAACACCGTAGGCGACCAGATGAGCAAGACCCTGTTCTTCACGGGGCCGGAGACCACCGCCTTCGATGCGGTGGACAAGATGTATCAGAACAAGGTGAGCGCCCTGCTCATTCAGATCGACGGGGAATTCAAGGGCATCTTCACCAAAACCGACTGGATGCACCTGACCATGGGAGGCCAGGCCGACCCGCACAAAGTGAAAGTCGGCGACCTGATGAGCTCGCCCATTATCACCATCGACCGCAAGGAGACGGTCGGGCGCGCCACTATGCTGATGGAAGAAAAGGTCATCCGTCACCTCGCCGTCACCGACAACGGCAAGGTCGTCGGCATGCTGTCGGTGAAAGACCTCGAGAAGTTTTATTACAAGATGCACCAGAAAACCAATTTCTAAGTTCCTCCCTTACCTTCCGGGATGATGTCATTCCCCTGATACGGCTGGCCCATCTCTGCGGAGCGGCTCCCCGGCGCTCCAATAATTAAAAGACAATTCCCGGAATAGCCGTTATCATCAAAAGAGGCGGCCACCCCCGCACCGTTCCTGCTTCGATCCTTAGGCCACAACCTTCAGGCTGGAATGACCCCACGTATCCGCAAAATCTTGTTATGGTTTTTTCCGGGCCCCGGCCTGACCCTCCTCGTTTTTATTTATTTGACGGTGGTGAGCTGGCAGAGGTGGGCCGACCCGATCATCGACTTCGGTCAACAGGCATACCTGCCCTGGGTGCTGTCGGAAGGTGCGGTGTTGTACCGGGACGTCGATGACTTCCACGGCCCGCTTGCCGCCTACGTGCATGCGCTCCTCTTTTATCTGTTCGGCCCCGGCATCGTGTACCTCGCGGTGTTCAACCTCATTCTGATCGTCCTGACCGCCATCCTGCTGAACGCATTTCTGAAACACCTCGCCCCGGCGCCCGCCGCGCGGCTGGGTCAGATCACGTTTGTCGGGGCGTTCGCCTTCGCCTGCCACCGGGGCTGGGCGGGGCTGAACTTCGTCACGCCTTACGTGTACGACCTCACCTATGGGGTTATGCTGAGTTTCGCGGCGCTGTACCTGTTTGTGTGGGACATGGACCGATTGCGTCCGCAAACCTGGTTGGCCATCGGGTTGGTGTGGGGACTCGCGTTCCTCACCAAAGTGGAGGTGTTCGTTGCGTTGTCGGCGTCCCTCATGTTCGGACTGGTGGCATGGCATTACGCGAAGTCCATCGAATGCGGGCGTTGTCTGCGAAACGGAATGCTTATCGCAGTGGGTTGGGTCATCCCTTTCGCATGTTTTCTTTTGTATTTCGCTGTGCAGATGCCGTTGGGCGACGCGGTGCAATCTCTGCTTTCTCCCTACGCCCGCGTGTTTCATCCCGGAGTGAAAAAAATCGCCTTTTATTCCTCCATCCTGGGCACCTCTTCTTTAGGCGAATCGCTTGCCGCCATGGGAGTGCATCTGTCCGCTTTTTTGATTGTGGGGTACACCCTGCACAGAATCAACCGGGCCTTCACATTGCCGGAAAACCGGATTCGGACATTCCAGATCGCCGCCGTCGTCACCACTCTGGCCGGCCTGTGGGCCCTCTATCCTCTCATCCCCTGGCTGGAGATCACCCGATCCTTTCCGCTTGCCCTTATCGTCATTTTCGCTCTGGGTGCCGCCCGGTTTTTTAAGAGTGAGAACCGCAGGCATTTTGTTTTGACCCACCTGCCGTTCTGGGTGCTGATGGGGTTTGCGCTGGCGATGACGCTCAAGGTGATTTTGAATTTGAAGATGCACCACATCGGTTTCGCATTGGCCCTGCCCGCCACGCTGGCCATGATCGTCCTCGTATTCGGGTGCTGGTTGCCGCGCGTGGACCCGGCTCCGCCTGCCCGCTCCTTACTGCAACCGGTGATCTACGCCGCATTTCTGTTCACCATCGGTGTGTTCGTGCATCTTTCGTCCAGCCACTACGCCCACAAAACATTTCCTGTAGGCCGGGGACCGGACATGATTTACGATTACACCCCGCGGGGGAAGGACCACACCGGCCACTTCATCACCCGCGGCCTGGTTTTGCAATATGCGATGGAGTGGCTTGATGCCCGCATGAAACCCACCGACACACTGTTGACCCTGCCGGATGCCATGATGCTCAACTACCAGTTGAAACGCCGCTTCCCGACACGCGACACCGCCTTCAACCCGTTGGCCATTCTGCTTGATAGAGAGCTGGCCATGCTGGCGCGGTTGAAACAATCGCTACCGGACTACGTCGCGCTGGTGCATGCGGACCATTCGCATTTCGGTTTCCCCTTCTTCGGGAAAAATTACGGCACGGCGCTGAACCAGTGGGTGCAAACCGAGTTTGAACGGGTGCAACAGATCGGGCCGCCGCCGTTCACGCAGGAAGGGTTCGGCATCTCCATTTACAAACGGCGCACCGGCCCCTGAGCCGCACTCGGGCCGGGATCTCTTCAAATCCCGTTGTTGTCGCTGGAACAAAAAATAACGCGTTGCGAGGCCCGCTCAGCAGGCGCCGAAACACAACATCATCAGAAGTCCGCTCACGAGGAACGCGAGTGACTCCTATGCGGCGGGTTCTATATGGATCATTTGTTCTCGATCCGCGGGTCGGGCGACGCCAGCAGGGCGTGCAACGCTACCTCGCCCCGAACCAGCTTTTCCTTTTCCGCCTTGCGCAGTTTTTTGATGGCCGCCTCGGCACGGAGCGCCTGTGAGCGCTCTCCCACGCTCTCCTGAAACACCAGTTCCAGCGGACCCTTGCCGCGAAAGAACTTGGCGCCGCGCGGCCCCCCGGCCTCGTGCTCAGACAGGCGGCGTTCCACATCCCGGGTCACGCCCGTGTAAAGGCTCCCGTTCCGCACCCGCACCAGGTATACATACCAATCCGACATAAGGCTTCCGCTTTCGTAACAAAGGAAATGCGCACCGCCCGGACACTGCGATCCCGGGCGGAAGGTGTACGTGACACCTGTTTACCACGTTTGTGAAGACGCCGTCCACTTCCGGCAGACTGCATGGGGCGTTCCAGTTTTAAGCTGAAACCCCGCCGGCAATCCATTACAGTAGAAAGGATGTTCACGCATTCACGTTTCTGATGGAGACCCGTTGGATCCCAAAGACAACGCATCCATTCCCTTCCTGTCCCGCTGGACGGCCGAGCTGGATCGCCGCGGCAACGATTTTTATTTCTTTCTGCACCTGATCATCGCGGCGTTCTGCTTTTCCCCGTTTTTCCTGTTCGGGCATATCTTTGCCGGCGGGTTCGACGGCATCCATCTCAACCTGCCGATGATGATCCAGGCAAAACGCAACCTGCTCGACGGCACGCTGGACCTGTGGAACCCATACCTCTCCGGTGGCATGAGCACCACGCTCTACGCCCTGTTCCCGGAACTCAACCCCTTGCGCTGGCCGCTGTTTCTGGTGCCTGAGTCCCACCTGTTTTTCGCATTCACCCTTTACCAGTTCTTCGCGTTCTACCTGACCGGCGTGGTTTCCTACCTGCTGTTCCAGGAAGAATTTCACAACCGCAAGTGGGCGTTTTTCGCCTCGGTAACATTTCTGCTTTCGGGATTCACCATGTGGGGGCTCACCTCCGTCGGCGGCGTCAACCTGTGGTTGATGATGCTGGTCTCGCTGTACCTGATCTGGTCTTACGAACGACGCGGTCTCATGGCGAATTTCATCTGGCTGACCCTGTCGCTTTTCGTGATGCTGATCTGCGATAACCTGGTGTACGCCGTCAACGCGCTGTTCCTGATCGGGCTGCTTGCGGTGTACCGGCTGATCTCGCACTTTCCGAAAGGGCAACGCATACAGCCGCTTCTCATCGGTCTGGCCGCCATGACGGTGAGCGGATTGTGGATCATGCCACACCTTCTGCCGTTCCTGGTCGATCTGAAACAACTGGCCACGCCGCCCAACCGCTATCCCCTGTTTTTCATTGAAGCGCCGAACTTCTGGCTCCGCCTGCTCGTCCCAGAGGTGTTCGGCATCAACGACGTCACCGAGGCGGGGGTCATCGCCTCTTTGGGCATTACCAAAGATCAGCCCTGGGCGCCGCATTACTTCGGCATCGTGGCGGGACTGCTGGCGGTGCTGGGATTGTGCCTGCCGCTCAAAGGCCGCGCCAATTTCTGGGCGGGGTACGTGGTCGTGGTGTTTCTGGCTTTCGTCGGCTGGAACGAACCGTTCGAAACGCTGATGAAAATCCTGTTCTGGCCGTATTTTCACATGAGCCTGTTTCTGCTGTTGCCGCCCATCGGGTTCTGCATGTTCGTCGGCCACGTGGGCTGTCAATTGGAGGGCACCCCTTCCCAAACCCTCATGACCGGTCGCCAGCAGTTTGTCCTTTTCTTTACAGTCATCGCGCTTGCGGGAGTGGCGGGGATGATCTGGACGCTTTTCTACTCGTGGCCATTCAGCGCAGCCCGGCCGGTATTGATCCTGTTCCTGGCGGTGATGTCGGGGTGGTGCTGGATGACGGCGCACCATCCAGAGAAAGCACACCGCGTGACCACAGCCATCGCTGTCGCCGCACTGCTCGCACCCGCCTTGTGCTGGCCGGTTCTGGCGGACGGGTCGCCGGACTTGTTGCATGACGGCACCACCCTTTATTTTGCGGTGACGCTCTACACGTCGCTCGCGTTGATCTTTCTGTTCTGCATGGCGATCATGAAGAACGGTCTCGGACGGCGCCCGTTTTTTCAAATGGTGAGCGGCGGCGTACTCGCCTTACTGCTGGGGGTGACGCTGGGCGCCTGGGTGGAGACGCCCCTGAAATTTTTATCGAAGCCGGCAGTCGGACTGATCGGGCTGATGGGTCTGGGCAAGCTGTTCATCGTGTTCGGTGCGTTTCTTTTGATTTTGATTTACCGCCGTCAGCAACGCATCACCGCCAACACCGCCTTCTGTCTGCTGGCGGCCCTGTTGATCCTCGACCTGGTCCCGGCGTTCAAGCTCCACAGCTTTTATGTCATGAATCCGTTTTACGCCGGTTCCACCCTGTACCCGCAAGCCCGTCCTCTGCACCTGGAAGACGGGCGCGCCGTATCTCTCAGCGATCTCGAGTTGCAACACTATCGCGTCAACCGTCCGGCGGGCCTGCTGCGTCCACCCTTATTCGAGGCCATGTTCGGCCGTGACGAACCGTTGAGCGCCTACTGGCAGTTGTACGGCGTGCGCTCGTACGGTGGTTACGTCAACCTGACTTCCCACTATTACACAAGGCTCTATAACAACTTCAATAAACTGAAATTGTGGAAAGGCGCTTACACCGACCAGACGGATCCACGCTTCCTCGATCTGTTCGGTGTGAAGTACGCATATCGTCCGGATACCGGCGTCCTGCACGTGCGGCCGGAACCGCTGTCGCGCTTCATGTGGTTCTCCCGTTATGAAGTGCTGGAACTCGAGGACGATGCATTGAAACGACTCAAGGCACCGGAGTTCGACCCCAGGCAAATCCTCATCCTGAATACCGATCCCGGCCTGCCGGACATGCAGGCCGGTGAAGGTCGCCGCCTGGATTACGAAACCGTCACTTCCGATGAACTGCGCGTTTCCGTTTCCTCTGCCCAACCCGGGCTGGTGTTTTTCAACGACAGCTATCATCCTGGGTGGCAGGCCGCTGTTAACGGCACCGCGGCGCCGATCCTGCGCGCGCATCACAACTTCATGGCGGTGGCGGTGCCGGCGGGTCCGGCCGAGGTAGTGTTCCGTTTCGCACCGCCCCCTTTCGGTGCAGGGATCAAGCTGGCCGGTGTCGGGCTCCTTGTGTTTGCACTGGCGGCGCTTCGCATTCGAGTGGAAGAAAAAAAGCAGAGCGCCGGAGCCTCTCGACCTTCTGGCGTCGAACCCAATGACCCCGCAAAACCGCAACCCCTGTTGCAACGTCATCCGAAAACCCTGCGCGGCCTGGGTGCGTTGCTGATCTTGAGCCTCATTCAACTGTTTTTTAATTTCTGAAGTACAATCGTTTTTCCTTCCCGTTATCTTTTTCGTCACGGCTCTTGTTTTCGGAACTTTCTTTTTTTACCCTGTATAAGTGCGAACTGGGAATGAAAGATATCGAAAACCATCCATCTCTCGATCATGCCGCTCTGCAAACAAACATGTCTTGCCGCTCTGATTCTCCTCATCGCCTCGGGATGCAGCAATCCCCTGGGGGGAAACCATAGAAGCCTGGAGGACATCCAGGAATCCGGCAAGCTGGTGGTCCTCACCCGCAATGCCCCCACCACCTATCATTTCGACGCGCAGGGCAACCCCACCGGGCCGGAATACGATCTTGTCGCCGGATTCGCCAAAAGGCTGGGTGTCGAGCCGCAATTCATTATCAAGGATTCGATGACCGAAATCCTCGACGCCATAAATAATGGCGAAGGAGATCTTGCCGCCGCGGGCATCACCAAAACCAAAGTGCGGGGCAAACAGTTCCTGTTTGGCCCCACCTACCAGGAAGTGACGCAACAGGTCGTGTGCCGCCGCCACAACGTGCAACCGGACTCGCTGAAGGAGTTGATTGAGCAGAAAGTGAACCTGGTGGTGGTGGCGGGGACCAGCTATGAGGAAAATCTGGAGCGCTTGAAATCCAAACATCCGGGCCTCAACTGGGAAGTCACCACCGATGCGGATACGGAGGAAATCTTTGAACAGGTCTGGGAAAAGGAAATCGATTGCACCGTCGCCGATTCCACCATCGTGAAAATCAACCGCCGTTATTTTCCCGAGCTCACCGTGCAGTTCGACCTCACCCAGCCCGAACCGCTGGCATGGGTTCTGCCGCAGTCAGCCGACGATTTGCGTGAAGAAATTGACAACTGGCTCACGGAATTCAGCCGCAGTGGCGACTTCGACTCGGTCATGGCAAAGTACTACAAGTACATTCCAAAATTCGATTACGTCAACATCGCCACCTTCAAACGGCATATCCGCAAGCGCTACCCGAACTACAAGGACCTGTTCGAGAAAGCTTCGGAAAGATTCGGCCTGCCGCACAACCTGCTCGCGGCACAAGCGTACCAGGAATCCCATTGGAACCCGCGCGCCAAAAGCCCGACAGGCGTGCGCGGCATCATGATGCTCACGCTGGTCACCGCCAAATCGCTGGGAGTGAAAAACCGCATGGATGCAAAGGCCAGCATCATGGCTGGGGCGCAGTATCTGCATGAGCTCAAACAACGGTTTCACAAGAAAATTCCGGAACCCGACCGCACCTACCTGGCCCTCGCCGCCTACAATGTGGGCCGCGGCCACATGCACGACGCGCAGAAGCTGGCGCGCGAGCTGGGAAAGGACCCGTACTCCTGGGCGGAGTTGCGGGAAGTGCTTCCCTTGCTCAGCCAAAAAAAATATTATAAAAAGCTGAAATACGGATATGCCCGCGGGCGGGAACCGGTCCGCTACGTGCAACGCATACGGGACTACGCCAACATCCTGGCGCGGGAGATCCAATAACTTCTTCACCCTTTCCGACAAGTGGCGTTATGGATAAAATTCAGAAAAGCGACAAGGAATGGCAGGAGCAACTGAGCCCGGAGCAGTACCGAATCTGCCGCCAGCACGGCACCGAACCGGCCTTCACCGGGGAGTACTGGAACACCAAAGCCCCCGGCATGTACCATTGCGCGTGTTGCGATCAGCCGTTGTTTGACGCGAATACCAAGTTCGATTCCGGCACCGGCTGGCCGAGCTTTCATTCGCCGCAGACGGAAGACGCCGTGGCGGAAAAAGTAGACCGCACATTGTGGATGCGGCGTACCGAGGTGTTGTGTTCGCGGTGCGACGCGCACCTGGGTCATGTGTTCAACGACGGCCCCGCTCCCACGGGCCTGCGCTACTGCATCAATTCCGCGGCGCTGAAACACAAGCCTTCCGGCTCAGGGGGTTGAGGGCACGCGACGGTTTTCCCGGCAGGCGGCTCCGGCCCCGTCAGTTATCCATTCCATTCCCTTCGGGTTGTGGTATATATATCGTGGTTTCCACGATGAGAGCCCCTCTGTAAGAAGAAGGATGTGAACCCGAAATGCGAATGGATAAGTACAAAATCAAAATGGAAGACATTTCACCCTATCCCATAGAACGCTCCGCAGATTGCCAGGAATGGGAGGACGTTTCCCACGAAGAGATGGAGACCATTCTCGACTCAGTGTCGGAGGACAAGGCCAGAACCTTTCTGGGCGTGGTCCGCAACGGCAGTTTCGCCGCTCTCGATGGATACTTCTACCGAATCCGTCCCCGCAGTTGATCCGCATCCACAGACATGCCGCACAATCTGAACGTCGTTTTGCTGGAACCGGAGATCCCGTCCAACACGGGGTCCATCGGCCGGTTGTGCCTGGCGACGCAATCCACCCTGCACCTGGTCGAGCCGCTCGGCTTCGAGATCACCGACAGCCGGCTGAAACGCGCCGGACTCGATTACTGGCAGCACCTCGATGTGGTGCGCCACTCAAACTGGGATGCGTTTTTAAAAACCCTTCCTGCGGACGCACCCTGCGTCTTCTTCTCAAAGAAAGCGAAGAAGCTATATTCCGAGCACTACTACCGGCCGGGCAGTTACCTGATTTTTGGTAAGGAAACGCTGGGCCTGCCGGAAAACCTGATCGACGCGCACCCGGAGGCCACTGTGCGCGTGCCGCAGTACGACGATCGCGTGCGGTCGCTCAACCTGTCGAACGTCGTCTCCATCGCCGTGTACGAAGCCCTCCGCCAGCTGGGCTACTGACTCCCCATTGCCCTCACTTTTCTAACTCCGCTTTTTTCCGATTCTTTCAAGTCATTCCCCGCGCATTCCCGCGCGCCACATTAACGGCTCCTAATTAAAAATTTTTAAGTCTCCATTAAGAATCCCTTAATGCCCGTTGCTTATATTGAAACGTGAGAGGAGTCATCCGCTCCAGCAAAGGGAGTTCGCAAAAAGTCACACGATCATTCAATCACAGGAAAGGAATCGATCATGCTTTCTCACCGATCCCATTTGAAACGGACCGATGGACCCCGGGCAAAAATCGTACTGACTCTGTTAGCGCTGGGCCTGGTGCTGGCCGCCGCGCCGGCGCTTGCGGCCAAAGACTGCCCGCAACCGCGCAAAACCAAAACTGCTCCGGCCAAGTTTTTGAAGTTGGACATCCCCAAAAACGCCAGTGCCCAGAATGGGGAAACCCTGTTTCAGAAATCGGCCAAACCCATGGCCTGCAAAATGTGTCACGGCGATAAAGGCGATGGCAAGGGGCCGCTGGGCAAGGCGCTGAAACCCGCGCCGCGCAATTTCACCTGCGCCGAAACGATGAGCGATATCTCGCCGGGGCAGATGTTCTGGATCATCAAAAACGGTTCCTCCGGCACCGGCATGGTGGCCCACGGCAAACAGATGAGTGACAAGGAGATCTGGGATCTGGTGAAATACATCCAGACGTCCCTTGCAAAATAAACCGAATGCCAACCCGCTTCCACAGAGGAGGTGTCATCATGAAGACTCAAATGCTTCCAACCCTCGCTGGAGCGATGGCGCTCTGGCTCGCTGCCGGCACCGGCTTCGCCCAGGCAAAAGGGTATGAGGCCGTCGATGTGAAGAACGGCGGCATCGTGACCGGGACCGTGCTGTTCAAAGGCACGCCGCCGGCGCCGATCATGGAAGACCTGACCAAAGGCAAAAACGCCGAGTTCTGCGTAAAGCATCCCGGCACCACGAAGGACGGCATACGCCCACGGCAAAAGGTGCAGGTGACCGACGGCAAACTGAGCGGCACCGTCGTGTTCATCGAAAACATCGACAAGGGCAAGGACTGGAAAAACGAAACCATCCAGTTCGATTTCAGGGACTGCGACATCTTCCCGAAGGTGTCTGTTGTCCGCCGCCCGCCACGCGGCGTGCGTGAAGGCATTGTGCAGATCGTCAATCAGGACCCGGACATCCTGCACAACCCGCACGGTTATGCGGTGAAAGGCGCGCAGAGAAAAACGCTGTTCAACAAACCGCTCCCCAGCAAGGGAGACGTGGCCGATGTCACCAAGAACCTGATGCGCATGCGGCCGGGACGCGACCAGCATTTTTTCCTGCAATGCGATCAACACAACTTCATGGAAGCTGATGCGCGCGTGGTGTGGAATCCGTACTACGTAGTCACCGGAAAGGACGGTGCGTTCAAGCTGGATCAGGTTCCCGCAGGCACGTACAAAATCACCGCGTGGCATCCCTACGTCGGTGAGATAACCAAGGAGGTGACCGTCGGCGCTGGCGGAACCGCGAACCTGGACTTCGAGCTGACCTTGAAGTGAGTCGCCTCCCTTGAACCTCCCCGGTGCGGTGCCGGGCTTCGGCCCGGCGCCGTCTTCCCCTTTTTCACCTTCCGCATCGGATTCCATCCTGCAAAACAACGGTTGAATCAACCGGATCGAAGGAGTATAACTCGAGGCAGTAGTGATCGCGGTCGATTCACCCGTTGAGACACTCACATGATGCCCCGCCTCTTCACTAAACATCCTGCCCACCTGCTGCTGTTGGCCCTGTGTTTGACCCTGCTTTCCTGCGGCCCTTCATCGGAGCGCACCCAGGACGCCGTTCCTCCGGAAACGATTGAGGAATTGGTGCGCTACGCACGGCTGGGGGATGTCGCCCAAATGGACATCTGGGTGAGGGACCACGGCAAAAATCCGGAGGCACTGGCGCAGGCCCTGCTGGCGGCGGCGGAGGCCGACGCGCAGAAGGCGGCCCTGTGGCTGATCGACCGCGGGGCTCCGGTTTCCGCCAACGCCTCCAACGGCTTCACGCCTCTCATGCACGCCGCCCTCAACGGCAACCTGGAACTGGCAAACGCCCTGATCCGGATCGGGGCCGATCCGCTGGCGCGCGATCATGACGGACGCACGGTTTTGATGAGTGCCGTCGCCGGCGGCAACCTCGACCTTGTTAAAATCCTTCTCGCTAAAAAAGCCGATCCCAACCACCGCGACCAGTTGGGCTTCGCCCCCCTCATGTGGGCCGCCACCATGGGCGATCCGGCCATGGTGCGGTTGCTGATCGAGGCCAAGGTGGAAGTCGATCTGCGTGACCGCAACGGTTATTCGGCTTTGTGGCTCGCCGCCATGCGCGATCAGTTGGAGATCGTACACCTGCTTCTCGACCACGGCGCCAAAGCCAGCCTGCGCAACAACGACGGCTTCACTTTGCTGATGGACGCGGCCGTCGGCGGCAAAATGGACATCATTCCCGTTCTTCTCAAACACGGCGCCAATATCGACGCCACCGACTCCTTCGGTCGCACCGCGCTCATCGACACCGCTTACCGGGGACGGCAGGACATGGTGCGCCTGCTGGTCGAACACGGTGCGAATGTCCATTTGCAGGATCACAATGGGCTGACGGCATTGATGGCGGCGTCGTTTCGCGGTGACGGGGAGACGGTGCAGACGTTGTTGAACAAGCAGGCGGACGTGCAAGCGCGCGACCACTTCGGTAGAACCGCTTTGGCGGGGGCGGTGCGCGGCGGACACGAGACGGTGGTGCGCCTGCTGGTCGAACACGGCGCCGATGTGAACACGCGTGACGAACAGGGCATGACGCCCCTTAAAATCGCCGCCTCGCGCGGTCACCTGGGGCTGGTGCGCTGGCTGATCGATCACGGCGCAACACTCCAGCACCAGAAGGATGAACCGTTCACGCCGCTCAACAGCGCCGCCTTCGGCGGCAACCTCGATATCGTCAAACTGTTTCTCAGCAAAGGCGCGGACGTGAACCAGGCGGACAGCCGCGGCCTGACACCGTTGATCAGCGCCGCCTTCGGCAACCACATGGACACCGTGCGCCTGCTGCTGGAGAAAGGCGCCGACGTGAACCGGCAGACGGACAACGGCTGGACCGCTCTCATGAGCGCGGCGTTCGAGGGCAATCGCGAGGTCGTGCAATGGCTCCTTGACCGCGGAGCCGACCCCAAGGCGCGCACGCAGGATGGATGGACCGCCGCGCAAAGCGCAAGGCTCGGCGGCCATAAGGAACTGGAACAACTGCTGGCGGCGGGCTGAGGCGTTACTTTTCGTATTTCAGGTAGCGGCTTCCTTCGGGATTGTACACGTACACCAGAAGCAGGGCCCAGTTGCCCTGCGTGTAACCGGAAGAACCGCCTTCGGTGGCCAGCCGGGTGGGATCGAATTCAAACTTCGCGTAGTGCCGCCCGTCACGGGTGCGCACAAAGTAAACACCGCCGGGCTCGTCGAAGTTCATCGACAGGTTCTCCGCATACCCTTCCGACGGCGCACGGTCGGTGTACACCAGGTAGTCGCCCTCCACTTCCAGTTCCGGCCCGGAGATGAATTGAAGTCCGCCCCCGCCGGACACCGTCAGCCGGATGTGGTTCCAGTCGGTCCTCGATCCAAACATCGGGAATACATCCGCCTCTTCCGGGTCCAACGCACGGCGTCCTTCCTTGAACGACCAGCCGAATGGCTGATGGTTTTCCACCCCGATCCGCATGAGGCCGAACTTCACCGGCTGGCGTTGGGGATCCTTGCGCTTGATTTTGATGACGGCGGTGGAATCGGCTTCATACCAGTGCGTGAATGGAACGTATCCTTTGCGCGTGGCCTGAAGCTTGGCGCTGTCGGCGCCTTCGTAATCCAGACGGAACCGTCCCTGGGCATCCGTCAGGGTATCGAACACCGTGGGGTGATCCCACACCACGCTGTCGCGGGTGATCTTCCAGCCGTACTGGCGCGTCTGCACGCGCACATTGGGAACCGGCTCGCGCGTGTCGTAATCGACGACCGTGCCCTCGACGGTGTGCTCGCCGGAACAGGCGGCCAACGCCAGCACCAGAATCGGAATCAAATAGACGTGAGGGCGTA
The DNA here is from genome assembly GCF_021845525.1 of Nitrospina gracilis Nb-211. Taxonomy (NCBI): domain Bacteria; kingdom Pseudomonadati; phylum Nitrospinota; class Nitrospinia; order Nitrospinales; family Nitrospinaceae; genus Nitrospina; species Nitrospina gracilis. The sequence continues at coordinate 2,766,956 of NZ_JAKJKD010000001.1, forward strand.
GGGGGTTCATCTCATTCACCCGGCACTGGTTTTTTGCGAATCAGGTTCAAGACGGATCAACTGATGGCAACGCGGTTCTTGCCCTGGAGCTTGGCCCGTTCCAAAGCACCCTCTGCCCGCTTGAACAGGGTCGTTTTCGTGTCGCCTTCCTTCGCCTGTGCGAGTCCCGCACTGACCGTCACGCGCACGTGGTTTCCGCGCTGGTCGTGGATGTCGTTCATCAGGTGCGTGCGCACGGTCTCGACCCGGTCCCGCAGACGGTCGGCGGCGCCGCGCACATTTTTGTATGAGGAGTTGTGGAACAAGACGGCGAACCGGTCCTGCGTGTAACGATATACGAAATCCGATTGCCGCACCCCGTCGCGGATCACCGCCGCCACACTGCACAACGTGTTGTTCGCCGCTTCCGCGCCGTATTTATCCTGTATCGACAGAAAATCATCGATGTCAAACAGGGCGATGAAAAACGGTTCGCGTGTCTTGTGGAACATCTTCAGATTTTCCTCGATCTTGATGTCATAGGCCGAACGGTTCAAAACCCGCGTCAGCCCGTCCAGCACCACCTGCCCCCGCGTATCGACCCGTTCCTGCAGGGTGAGGCAATGCTGGTGCAGGCGTTCGAACTCCTCCCGCACGATGCCCAACCGTTTCTGGATTTGTCCGGTGATGTTCAATACTTTGTCGCGAATGGCGAGGGTGTGGCGCAGTTCGCGCGCTTCTTCCAGCTCGTCGATCAGTTTTTCAAGGCCGGCCTCCAGGTTGCTGCCCTTGCCGAACATGGAAGTGAGGGAACGCGACAGGGCGCGGATGATCTCCACCAGACCCGCGCGCTCCAGCAGGCGCAGGTCGGCGTTCATTTTCAAAAATTCGAAACCCTGCTGAAGTTCTTGTTGAAGGGGCGCTTGGGAATCCGGCGCGGCGGGGGGCAGGCGGTTTTTGAGCAGGTCCAGCTTTTCATGCAGGTCGTGATCCGGCGGCAGGCCGCGCGCCGTGCCTTCCACAAACACACGCAGGAGCGCCAACAGGGTTTCGACGTCTTCCGGCGTCACCGTCGCTCCTCCGCGCAATTTGATGGAAGGTGGTTCCGACTGGGTTCCCATTTTCACCTGTCACGTTTGATCGAGTTCATTTCGATTGTACCAGATTGGGAATCCGGTTCGCGTGCGGAACGCCGCCGGTTCCGGCCTCACGGCGTTTTGGGCGCATCCATGGCGCAACGGAAACCGAAGTTGGAATTCCGTATGTGCGGCTCCGACCAGAACCGCGTGGCGCTCATCTGGTGGCGTGCTCCGGAGTACCACGATCCGCCGCGCAGGGTTTTTTCCGTGCCGGTTTCGGGACCCTGCGGGTTGGCGGGCGGACTGCGTTCGTAATACGTTTTATCGTACCAATCGGAAACCCATTCCCAGACGTTGCCGGACATGTCGTGCAGCCCGTATGCGTTGGGCTTTTTCTGTCCCACCGGGTGCGTGGTCTCATCCGAGTTGCCCTCGTACCAGGCATACTCGCCGCTGTGCTCGTCGCCCCAGAAGTAGGCTGTCTGCGTGCCGGCGCGGGCGGCCTTTTCCCACTCCGCCTCCGTCGGCAGGCGTTTGCCCACCTGCTTGCAGTAGGCACTGGCTTCCAGCCAGGTGACCTGATCGGCGGGCCGGTTCTCACCCTCGAACTTCGACGGATTCGCGCCGCGGATGGCCACATAGTCTTTTTGCGTCACCTCAAATTTATCGAGAAAAAATCCATCGACGAATACCTTGTGCGGATACTTATTGCTGGCGCCTTCCAGGCCCATGGTGTACGTTCCCGGCGGGATGAACACCATGCCTTCCGGAGGTTGGGGTTGTTCGTTCGCCCGGGCCAGCCCCGGACCAAAGGCGGTCCACGCCGCCGCCACACAGCACACGGCCACAAGGGCCCGCTTCCACAGTCCGTATCGCATGCTCATTCCTTCAACCTTAAAATATTTTCAGTAAAACGAATTGATGACCGATGCATCCTAACATTATATAAACCGGAACGCACGACTGCATATTCCCACACCGACTGTGCGAAGGAGAGAGTTATGGGACTTCTCGACTGGTTCAAAACAGACAAGATCAAGGAATGCCAGGAGCGCCTGCGGCATCATCCGGATAACCCGCGCCTGCATTTCGAACTGGGCGTGGAATATGAACGGCTGGGAAAAAACCGGGAGGCGCTGGCGGCGTTCCAGGAAACGGTGCGCCTCGATGAAGGCTCGGCGGAGGCGCACTTCAATTTAGGTTGCCTGTACGAAAAAGTGGGCGATGGCCGGAATGCCATCGTGCACATGATCAAGGCAGGCAACCTGTTCGCGCAGAGAAACGCTCCCGTGCAAAAAGAAACCGCGCGCACCAAGACACAGGAGTTGTATCACCGGTTCAAACTCGACCCCGGCGAGTTCACTTCCGGCAACGGCCGAAACTGAAGCCGCTGTAAAACCCTTCGTTAGCGTACCCCGGTCCCCACCCGCACGCCCCTTTGGCTCCGAAGCTCCCCTCTTTTGCACGATTCGCTTGAGATGGGGATTTATCCTGTTACACTGAAAAGACAGTCCTTTATCACTCCGCCCGCAACCGGGAACCGCGCTCATTATGAAAATCTGCCTGATCGAGCCATCCAAATTCGTGTCGCTGACCAACTTCGTCTCGACCATCAGCATGCCGCCCATCGGCCTGGCCTACATCGCCGCCGCCCTGCGCGAGGCGGGGCACGAGGTGACGGTGGTGGACGGACCCGGTTCCGCGCCGCGCCATTTTTTTGAGTTTCGCGGCATAAACATCCGCGGCCTGGAAAACGACAAGATCATCGAGCGCATTCCAGAAGACGCCGAAGTCATCGGCCTCGGTTGCATGTTCAGCTCCAACTGGGTGTACGTGCGCGAACTGGTGAAGGGCATCCGCGACCGGTTCCCGAAAACGCGGCTCGTCATGGGCGGCGAGCACGTCACCGGCTTCCCCGAATTTTCTCTGGAACAGGCGCCGCTCGATGCGGTGGTGCTGGGCGAAGGCGAGGAGATCATCATCCGCCTGCTCGACCGCTGGCGGAAAGGCGAGCCGATTGACGATCTCGCAGGCATCGCGTTTCGCCGCGAAGACGGCACGGTGCAAACCAACCCGCGCCACAACCGCATTCGCGACCTCGACTCCATCCCCTGGCCGGCATGGGACCTGTTTGATATCGAGCAGTACAATGCCGTCAACCAGCCGCACGGCGCGTCGCAGGGCCGCTTCATGCCCATGCTGGCGACACGCGGATGCCCGTTTCAGTGCACGTTCTGCACCAGCCCGCACATGTGGACGACCGAATGGACGGCGCGCGATCACAAAAACGTGGTCGATGAAATGCAGACCTACATGCAACGCTACGGCGTCACCGATTTCCAGTTCGAGGACCTCACGGCCATCGTGCGCCGCGACTGGATGCACGCCTTCTGCGACGAGGTGCTCGCGCGCGGCATGAAGATCACCTTCCAGATGCCGTCGGGCACGCGCAGTGAGGCCATTGATTTCGAGCTGGCCAAAAAACTGAAGGCCGCAGGGTGCCACGAGTTCGCCTTCGCGCCGGAGTCCGGCGATCCGGCCGTATTGAAGGCGATCAAGAAGAAGGTCGATCTCGACAAGATGTTCCATTCCGCCAACCAGGCATTGCAGGCGGGCATCAACGTCGGATGCTTCTTCATCATCGGCTTCCCCGAGGACACGTACAAAAGCGTGTTCAAAACCTACGCCGCCATGATCAAGTGCGCGTGGCTGGGGTTCACCAACGTGAACCTGAACGCCTACTCGCCGCAACCGAATACGGAATCGTTCAACCAGCTTCGTGAGAACGGCGTGATCCGCGAACTCGATGACGACTATCTGATGAGCCTGTTCACGTTTCAGGATTTTGGCGCACGCAAGACATCGTACAACCCGCGTTTCGGCCACCGCGAGCTGTCATTTCTGGTGATCTTCGGGCAGGGCCTGTTTTACGTATTCTATTTTCTGCGCAAGCCGGTGCGCATCTATTACCTGTTTCGCGATTTCTTCTCCGACCGCGCCGCCAACAAGAGCAACAAGATGGTGAAATCGATGTTCAAGGACGCGATCGGCCTGCTCAAGACACGGCTCGGCCGCCTGTTCAAAACCGCATGAGGACCCTGCTCGATGGATGTGGTGGACGCCCTGCGTGAGCGCGAACGCGCACGCATGGATTACTGGGACCGCAAGGATTACTTCATCCCGCACCGCCTGCCATGGCGGGCGCACATGGCGCGCCACCTGTTTCATCTTCTCCCCGGCGAATCGATCCTCGATCTCGGTTGCGGCGACGGCCGCTGGACCCGCGAGATTGCCGACCTGCACAATCACAAACACCCCGTCACCGCCGCAACGTTCGATCCCGATCACTTCGACAAACTCAATGCGGACAAACCGGAAAACGTCGAGCCGGTCCTGCTGAACGACTTTCCCGGTCCGCTTGCCGGACGCAAATTCGACACGCTGATCGCGTGGCACATGCTTCCCGCAGAGAACTACGGCACGTTTCTCAACGAGGCGCGCAAACTGTTGAAACCCGGCGGACGCTTCCTGCTGTTCGAACCCAATCCGTGGAACCCGTATTCGCAACTGCGCCGTTTTTTCACGCGGCTGATCCCGTTCGTCAAACTGCGCGAGGAAGGACCGCGCTTCAACCGCATCGAGATGATGTCGATCCTCTCGGAGATCGGCTTCACCGGCATCCGCATTCTGCCATACGACTTTCTGTTCCCGCCTCTGCCGAAAGTCCTGCTGTGGCCGGTGCAGAATTTGAGCCTCATCCTGGAGAACATGCCGTACGTGCGCAACTTCGCGGGCGAGCTCTACCTGAACGGACAGAACCCCGCGCCGGAAGGGTGGACGCGGCCGTGTGTCCCGCTCACCGAACACGCATCACTCAAGGGCCGGGTGTCGGTGGTCGTGCCCTGCCACAATGAGGAAACCAATCTGAAACCGCTGGTCGCCAACCTGACGGGGTACTTCGACGACTACATCAAGGAAATCGTGCTGGTCGATGACAACAGCACCGACCGCACGGCGGAAGTGGGCGAGGCGTTGCACGCCGAAGACCCGCGCGTGCAGGTGATCCGGCGCACGCCGCCAAACGGGGTGGGACGGGCGCTTCGCGACGGACTCGCCGCCGCCCAGGGCGACTACATCCTGCTCATGGACTGCGATTTCCAGCACATTCTGCCGGAACTCACCGGACTGTTCGACGCGGTGGCCGGCGGTGCGGACGTAGCCATCGGCAGTCGCTTCTCGCGCGACAGCGTTCTTCTGAACTACGCGTTCACCAAGATCCTCGCCAACCGCGCGTTTCATCTGTTGGCGCGCATCCTGTTCCGCAAATATCTGCGCGACCTCACCAACAACCTCAAACTGATGAAACGCGAAGTGGCGCAAAACCTCCAACTGGAGGCGCACGACTTCGCCGCCAACGCCGAGACCGGACTGCAACCGCTCCTGCTCGGTTACAAGGTGGAGGAAGTGCCCATCTCGTGGATCAACCGCTCGGTGGACATGGGCTTCTCCACCTTCAACCTGCACAAGACCGGTCCCAATTACCTGAAGGTGTTCCTGCGCCTGTTCTGGCGACAGTGGCGCGGCCAATCGATCACTTTGCCGCGCACGCCCCCTTCCCAGCAACCCGCGCCACACAAGTAAATGATGCTTCGTTATTCCCGTCTGCGTCCCTGGATGTTTGCGATGTGGCTGGCGGCTTCACTTCTCATCGGAGTCTCCGTTCCTGCCCTGGCCAACGGTGACGACCACGATCACGACTCCGGCGATTCGTTTCTGGAAGCGGTGAGTGACGCGCTGGGCGTGGCGTCGTTGTGGGGACTGGTCGTGCTGAACGCGCTCTGGTATTACCACATGGGCGTGCGCAAACTGCCGCGACCCGTGCGCGAGGCTCTTCCGGATTTCGTCGTCAAAAAACCCGTGCAGTGGAAAGTGCGCTGGCGCAACTACCACTATTGGGGCAATCCCGTCATGCTCGGCCTCTCCTACCTGCACGGCTGGTGGGCGGAGGACAGCAACTGGGTGCTGTGGGCGGGATGGGGCCTGATCGGCGTGCTGTGCCTGTCCGGCCTCGCCATGAAATTGCAGGGAGCCGATCAGCCCGGAGCGAAGGTGACGCGCCTCCTCCACACCCAGCACACGCTGTCGGTGGTGATGGTCGTTCTGTTGTGGATCGGTCACCTGTTCGCCGACGACTGACCCCTCACTCATGCGGACTGTCGGACTTGAACAGGCCGGTGATAAAATGGACGAGGTAGGGAATCAGCACCCCGAACACGAGCAGTCCCCAGGTGAGGCCGCTTTCGCCATACTTGAGTTCAAGCGTATGGATGGGGCCGCGGTAGGCCCACACGGCGTAGAGCCCGCCCACCACAACCAGCAAGATGATTTTGAGACGCTTCGCCTTCATATCCGCCTCCCTGGCCGCCACCTTGCTGTGGCTGGCCGTGGCGTGTCCCGCACCGGCGGCGGCCGGGCAGAAAACCGTCATCCAATCCTATCCCAACGGGTCGGTTCATTTCGAGATCCAAATCGACGAAAACCGATTCCGCCACGGCTGGACGCGCGAGTTCCGCGAGGACGGCTCGCTGATGAGCGAGTACATGCACGAACACGGCGTGAAGCAGGGGCTTGCCCGTTTCTATTACGACACGGGCGAACTGATGACCGTGTGGGTGTACGAGGACGGCCAGCGGCACGGCCAGAGCATCGGCTACTTCAAGGACGGCGCGGTGAAAGACCGGGGATTTTACAAGCACGACCGCCTGCACGGTCCGGTGACGTTGTACTACCCCGACGGCACGGTGAAGGCGCAGTTGGAATTCAAAGACGGCAGACGCCACGGCGAAAGCCGCACGTATTACGAAGACGGGCAGGTCGAGTTCGTGTACCGCCACAAAAACGACCGCCTGGTGGAAAGCGAGCATTACGGACGCGACGGGCAACCGATTGAAAAGAAACACTATCCGAGGGGCGGTCTGCGCTGACACCTTTCCAGCAAAATTTCAATGCCAGGGGTTTTGCAATTGTTTGGCACGGCCTCGAGCGCCGCGATATAATGAGAGTGAATGAAGCCCGTCTATTTTGATACACAGAAAGTGAACAACCACCACCCTCGCGCTATCCTTGTCGGCGTGGAGACGAACCAGGGCACGGGTCCGCCGGTCGGCGACTCGCTGGACGAGTTGTCCGGCCTCGCCACCACGGCGCATTACGACCCCGTCGCCCACCTCACGCAACGTCTGGCCACGATCCATCCCAAAACCTATCTCGGTAGCGGCAAAGTGGAGGAACTGGCCCAGGCGGTGAAACACCACGACGCGGAGATCGTGATCTTCGACGAAAACCTGTCGCCCGCGCAAACGCGCAACCTGGAAAACCTGCTCAAGTGCAACGTGGTGGACCGGTCGTGGATCATTCTCGAAATCTTCAGTGACCACGCACGCACCAGCGAAGCCAAAACGCAGGTGGAACTGGCGCGGCTGAAATACTCGTTACCGCGCCTGACGCGGATGTGGGGTCACTTGTCGCGCCAGCGCGGTGGTATCGGCATGCGCGACGTGGGTGAGACGCAGATCCAGCTCGACCGGCGCATGATCCGCGACCAGATCTCCAAGCTCACGAAAAAACTGAACCGCATCCATAAGGAAAAACAGACGCAACGAAAAAGCCGGCAGACGGCGTACCAGGTCGCCTTGGTGGGTTATACCAACGTCGGCAAATCGACCTTGATGAACTGCCTGACGGGTGCGGACACGCTGGTCGAGAACAAACTGTTCGCCACGCTGGACGCCACCGTGCGCAAGGTGAAAAAGAATTTTCCGTACCCGATCCTGTTGGCCGACACCGTCGGGCTCATCGACAAACTGCCGCACGACCTGGTTGCATCCTTCAAAAGCACGCTGGACGAAGTGCGCAACGCCGATCTGCTGGTGCACGTGATCGACATCAGCCACCCGCATTACCGCCGCCAGATGGCGACTGCGGAAAGCGTGCTCAACGAACTCGGCATGCACGACACGCCGACCGTGAACGTGTTCAACAAGATCGACCGCATCGAAAACCAGCAGGACGTGGAGGAGATGCGTCGGTTGTACCCGGACGCGGTGTTCGTTTCCTGCCGGAAGGAGTTGGGGCTGGACGACCTGCGCCAAGCCATCGTGCGCCATTACGAAGCGCGGCTGGTGCCCTACCAGGTGGAGTTGGATTACACACGCTCGGACCTCATTCCCGAAATCCGCAAACACGCGCTGGTGGTGGACGAGCGATACCACGACCAGACCATGACGCTCGACCTGCGCATCTGGCCGCACCACAAGGCCCGCCTGATGGAACTGCTGAACGGCTACGCCTGAAGCAAACCGCTTTTAAAATTCAAACTACGATGAGGTTGGCGTGAGCCACGGCGAGTTTTTTCTTGCCCGCGCCTTTGAAAAACACGACCACTTTCATGTCGTCGTCACTGCCTTCGCGGTTGACCACCACGCCGGAGCCGAACTTGGGATGCAGGACTTTCGTGCCCACGGCGTAGCCGGTGTCGGTGGCGGGCGGCGGTGCACCCGCAGGCAACGACCATTCGTCACCGCCGTTTTTCGACGCGTAGGATGAAGAATAGGAGGACGAGGCTGTCATCGCAGGCGCGCTCGACTCCATCGTCATCACCTCACGCGGAATGGCGTTTATGAAATCGGAAGGCTGGTAGGTGAAGGTGCTTCCGTAAATGCGCCGTCGGCGCGCGTTGCTGACCATCAGCCGCTTGCGCGCACGGGTGAAGCCGACATAACACAACCGCCGCTCTTCTTCATACTCCTCATTGCTCGACAGCGAACTGGCGTGCGGCAGGAGTCCGTTCTCGAAGCCGATGATGCACACCGAATCGAATTCCAGCCCCTTACAGGTGTGGAGCGTCATCAGCGCCAGCACACCCCGGCTGTCGTCCAGATTATCGAGATCGGCAACAAGGGTTGTGGTGTCGAGAAATTCTCTCAGCGAACCTTTGCGGTCGATGTCCACGAACTGCTCGACGGCGGAACGCAACTCGTTCAGGTTTTCGATACGGCTTTTCGCTTCCTGCGTGTTTTCCCTCTGCAATACCGTGACGTAACCGGTTTTCTCGAACACCTCCTGCAACAGATCGACCGCCGGGCTGTCCTCCGCCACCCGCTGAAAGCGGTCCATCATGGCGACAAACTGCGCGATCTTTTTCGCCGGCCCCGCTCCCACAATCTCCACCGCCCGGCGCAGGCCTTCCAGCAACGTCAGGTGGTGTTCCCCGCAGTAGGCCTCGACCTTGTCCACGGAGGTCTTGCCGATACCGCGCACCGGCGTGTTGACGATGCGCTTGAGCGAAACCGAATCGTTGGGGTTCAGAATCACGCGCAGGTAACTGAGGATGTCCTTGATCTCTTTGCGCTCGTAAAACTTGAGGCCGCCGATCACCTGGTAGGCCACGCCCAGATGACGCAGTTGATCCTCCAGCACACGCGACTGCGCGTTGGTGCGGTAGAGGATGGCGATGTCGTTGAGCGACGCGCCGTCCTGCACCCACTGGTGGATGCGTTCGCACACCGCGCGGGCCTCGTCGATTTCATCCTCTGCGCGGTAATACAAAATAGGCTCGCCCGACTCGTTGCGCGTCCACAGATTTTTCTCGCGGCGTGCCGCATTCTGCCGCACCACCGCTCCGGCGGCGTTCAGGATGGTCTGCGTCGAGCGATAATTCTCCTCCAACTTGATGACGGTGGTGCCGGGAAAGTCCTTTTCGAAGTGCAGGAGGTTTTCCAGGTTGGCGCCCCGCCAGCGGTAGATGCTCTGGTCGTCGTCGCCCACCACGCACACGTTGTGATGCGCCCGCGACAGCAGTTGGATGAGATGGTACTGCGTGAGGTTCGTATCCTGAAACTCATCGACCAATATGTAGCGGAAGCGGTCGTTATAGTGATCGCACAGTTCCTTGTTGGTCTTGAACAGTTTCACCGTCATCATCAGCAGGTCGTCGAAATCGAGGGCGTTGTTTTCCTTGAGCGCGTTCTGGTAGTGCGGGTACACATGCGCCGCTTTCAACTTGTGGCCATACGGCAGGGCGTCGAGCTTGATGTGTTCCGGCAGTTGGTAATCGTTTTTGAATCCGCTGATGTGGTGCAGGATGGCTTTCGGCGGGAACGCTTCTTCGTTCACCTGCGCCGCCTTCATGCATTTTTTGACGAGCGACAACTGGTCCTGCGCGTCGTAGATGACAAAATCCTTCGTATAGCCTGGAAACTCCATGTGCTGGCGCAGGAGGCGCAGGCACAGCGAATGGAAGGTGCTGATCCACGGCGCACGGCCACCGTCGCCCATCTGCCCCAGCACGCGCTCGCGCATCTCCCCCGCCGCCTTGTTGGTGAAGGTGATGGCGAGGATGTTCTCCGGCGCGATGCCTTTGTCGCGGATCATGTGCAGGATGCGGAATGTGATGGCGCGGGTCTTGCCCGATCCCGCACCCGCGACCAGCATGAGCGGGCCTTCCGTGTGCCGGACGGCTTGCAGTTGTTGCGGATTGAGTTCGTTGGAATTCATGAAAAAAAAAGGGCGGGAGAAACTCGAAGGGCGGGGCGCCCGTCACGCTCCACGCATCATGCGCACGTTCAGTACGTCATGATGGTTTGAAAGTAATCGAAAGTGTAATCCTCGACCTTGAAAATGTCGATGGGTTTTTTCACCGCGTGGCCGGATTCGAAACGGATCTCCCCCGTTGCGCCCTGAAACTGCGATTGTTCTATGTGGTGGCGCATGGATTCGGAATCAAGTTTGCCCGCCAGCAGGGACTGCAGAATGATGGTGGTGGCGTCGTAATAACTGGCGGAGTACAGGTTCGGTTGCACGCCGTACTGCGTGGTGAAGCGTTTGACGAATTCCCGCACAGGCGGCTTCGGCGATTTGAGCCGCCAGTTCATGGCCGAGGCGAAGGTGTTGCGCGCCGCCTCGCCCGCAATGTCGATCAGATCCTGACTGTACACTCCGTCACCGCCGAGGAAGGGCGTTTCCAGCCCGATATCACGCGCCTGTTTGAGAAGCAGTCCGCCTTCCGCCGGATACGTGAGGAAGAACACCGCGTGCGGGTCCAGGCCCTTCACCTTTTCCAGCGCTGCGGAAAAATCCGTCGTGCCCTTGGCGATGCCGTGCACCCAGTCGATGCTCCCGCCCAGATTGATGAACTCGCGGTGCACCACCTTCTGGAACTCGCGCCCGTAATCGTTGTCGAGGTAGAGGATGACGCCCTGCCGGGCGCGCAGGATTTCATAAGCGAACCTGGCCAGTGCCCGGCCCTGGCGGTCGTCCGGCGTGACCAGCGTGAAGGCGTAATCGCCCGCCTTCCGGATCTTGGGCGTGGTGGCGCTTCCCGACATCAACACCACCTTGTTCTTCTGCACAAGCGGCGACATGGCGAGGAACACCGGTGAGGTGAACGGACCGACGATGGCCTGCACCTGTTCTTCCTCGATCAACGCCCGCGCCACCTTTTCGCCCTGTTCGGGGTCGGAGCGGTCGTCCACCAGCACCATCTTGACCTTGAGGCCTTTTTGAGCCAGGGCGGAAGAGTAGGTCTTCAACGCCAGTTGGATACCACGTTCGGCGTCCGTGCCCTGCGACGCGTTCTCGCCGCTCAAAGGCAGGACCGCACCCAGAACGACACGGGTTTCCTTACCCTCGGCCACCGCCGGACGCGGAGACAAAAAAGCGCCCAGCACACTCAACGCCAGCGCCCAGATCAAAAATCGGGAAAAATACTTCATGTCGGATCACCTCAATACAAACAGGATATCACTGTTGAAAGAGGGAAATCCACAGAAGGAAAGAGAATCAGACGAGGTGTTCCCAGACCGCTCCGGCGAGGGCTTCGATGAACAAAGGAGAGGTGTTGAGGGATTCGGTGCGGAACAGCACGAGGCCCTTTTCTTCCGCGTATTTTTTGAATCCGATATCGATATCGTAAAGGATTTCAATGTGATCGCAGACGAATCCGACGGGGAAAATGAGCACCGCCTTGCCGCCCTCCCCGGCAATCTTATCGAGGGTTTCCTCAACGCTCGGTTCCAGCCACGGGCAGGGGATCATGCCCTGGCTTTGATACGCTTGGTGCCAGGGCTCCATTGGCACCTGCCGGCGGATGGCATTCAGCGTTTTTTCATATTCCTGCACGTAGGGGTCGAGACCCTCCTCGACGTACGCTGACGGAATGCTGTGCACGGTGAACACCGTATGGAAGGTTTCGTAGCCCTTGGCCTTGAGGTCCGACTCCGCGGCGCGGAACCGTTCCGCAAACGCGTCGATCAGCGACGGCTGGTTCGGCCAGCTTTTGATGAACTGCACCGGGATGCCGCCCGCATCGCACGCTCCCAGGGCTTCGTTGAACGAGTTGAGATACCGCTCCGTGCTCCACTTGCTGAACTGTGGCGCGAGACAGAGCGCGACGAGGCGGTCCACACCGTCGGCCTTCGCCTTCCGCACCGCGTCTTCGATGAGCGGGTACCAGTTGCGCATGCCGATGTACACGCGGAAACGGTCGCCTTCCTGGTTGAGAAACGTTTCCAGCGCCTCCGCCTGCGCCTCGGTGATCTGGAGCAGGGGCGAACTGCCGCCGATGGCCTCGTAGCGTTCGGTGATCTCGCGGATGACTTCCGTACTCGACGCCGTGCCGCCACGGATGCGTTTCAGGTACTCGGGAATATCGGTGACGCGGTTGGGTGCGCCGTGGGCGAGCAGGATGACCCCCGTCCTCACGTCCTGTGCGGTGGGACTAGCCATGCCGGTACTCGTGCACCATGTCCACCACGGCCTTGACGTGATCGACCGGCGTGTGTTGCAGGATGCCGTGGCCGAGGTTGAAGATGTGGCCCGGCCGTCCTTCGGCGCGTTTCAAAATGTCGAGGACCTTCTCGCGGATCACCGGGATCGGCGCGAACAGGATGTTGGGATCGAGGTTGCCCTGCACCGGTGTGTCCAGGCCGATCTGCCGGCGCGCGTCATCCAGATGGATGCGCCAGTCGAAGCCCATGACGTCGCCGCCGGACTGATGCACCAAGGGCAGCATGCTTGAGGTGCCCGTGCTGAAATTGATCACCGGCACGCCGCATTCCTTGAGGCCCTCGAACACCCGTTTCGTATGCGGCAGGATGTAGCGTTCGTAGTCGCCGGGGTTGAGGCATCCCACCCAGCTGTCGAAAATCTGGAGGGCCTGTGCGCCCGCTTTCACCTGCATCTTCAGGTAATCAACCAGCACGTCCACCACCTTGTCCATGAGCAGGTTCCACGTCTCGGGCTCCTGATACATCATGAGCTTGGTGGTGGTGAACTCTTTCGATTTGCCGCCTTCCACCATGTAACTGCTCAAGGTGAACGGCGCGCCGCTGAACCCGATGAGCGGCAGTTTCCCCGCAATCTCCTTGCGCACCAGTTTGATCGCATCCCCAACATACCCCAACTGCTCCTCGCTGTTGACCGGCCGGAGGTTCTCCACGTCCTGGCGCGTGCGCACGGGGCGTGGAATGGAAGGACCGTCGCCTGCGGTGAACTCCAGCCCGGTGCCCATCGGCTCCAGCGGCAAGAGGATATCGGCAAAAATGATGGCCGCATCGACGCCCAGCACGTCCAGAGGCTGGAGCGTGACCTCGGTCGCCAGCTCCGGCGTGCGGCACATCTCGAGGAACGAGTATTTGGCCTTGAGGTCGCGGTACTCCTTCATGTAGCGGCCCGCCTGGCGCATGAACCAGACCGGGGTGCAGTCCACCGGCTCGCCCCGGCAGGCCTTCAGAAAGCGGTATTCTCCGTTTTTGTCCATGGTGCTCCTGATTTTGGGGAAATGCCGATTATAGGCCGTTTCCGCCTTGTGGATCAATGGATTTTAGGCGCTCGATTTCCGCCTGCACGCAGGCATCGGCCTCATCCGCCAGAGGACCCTGTACCTCCTGCCAGACTTTGTCGCCCAGCAGTTCCCCCAGCGCCCATACGGCGTGCGCGCGGATCAGCGGTTCCGGGTCACCCAGCACCGCCACCAGCACGGGAACGGCTTCCGGGTCGCCGCTGTTACCGAGGGCGACGGCGACATTGCGCAGGAGGCCGCGGCGTTTGATGCGTTTGACGGGGCTTTTGCGGAAGCGTTCCCGGAAACCGTCTTCATCGAGGCGCATGAGGTCGATGAGCCGGCGCGTGCCGGCGCGTTCCTGAAAGGTGGGTTCGCCGGTGGTGACGGCGTACGAATTCCACGGGCACACGATCTGGCAGTCGTCGCATCCGTAGATGCGGTTGCCGATGGCCTTGCGGAACTCGAGCGGGATGACGCCCTTGAGCTCGATCGTCAGATACGAGATGCACCGCCGCGCGTCGACCACGTAAGGGGCGACGATGGCGCGGGTGGGGCAGATGTCGATGCAACTGGTGCAGGTGCCGCAGTGGTCGGTGGCGGGCTCGGAAAACGGCAGGGCCACATCGATCAGAATCTCGGAGAGGAAGTAATACGACCCCAGCCCTTCGGTGAGCAGGTTCGAATGCTTGCCGATCCACCCCAGTCCCGCCTTCTCGGCCAGTGCTTTTTCGAGCACGGGACCGGTGTCCACGTACGCCTTGCTGGCGCATCCGGGAAACAGCTCCCACAAAAAATGCTCCAGCTTGTGCAGGCGCGGTTTGATGAGGTCGTGGTAATCGACGTTCCACGCGTAGTTGGAAATATCGCCCGTTTGGGGTTGATTTAAAAAATCGAGGGATTTGGCCCGCGTGTGATAATTGGTGCGCAGGCACAAGATGCTTTTCACACCGGGCAGGATAAGCGCGGGATCGAGCCGTTTGGCCTCGCCGCGCTTCATGTAGGCCATCTCGCCGTCGTGACCGCGCTCGAGCCATTCGAGAAACCGCCTGCCGCCGTCGCCGGCGTCGGGCGGGGCCACGCCCAGCGCGTCGAATCCCAGCTCGCGTGCGCGGTCATGCAGGGCGTTCATTTTTTCTGAGAGCGTTGCCGTGTGCATGCCGTTCAAACCATTTGCGGGAGGGTAGGCGATTTTGCTATTCTCGTGGCTCACGCTTGCCGTTCCCCTTTTCTCCCGGACACCCATGAAAAAAACCGGATACATCTACCATCCGCTGTACCTGGAGCACGAAACCGGAAGCCACCCGGAGAACCCCGGCCGTCTGCGCGCCATCACGCACAAGCTGGAGGAGACCGGCCTGATTTCGCGCCTGTCCCCGCTGGAGCCGCGCGCCGCCACAGCGGAGGAGATCGCGCTCAACCATCCGGAACGGTACATGGATTCCGTCGCCCGCGCCTGCGAATCCGGGATGAGCCGCCTGGACATGGACACCGCCATCAGCACGAAGTCGTACGACTCGGCCCTGCTGGCGGCGGGGGCGGGGCTGACTGCGGTGGATGCGGTGCTGGACGGCACCTGTGACAACGTGTTCTGCGCCGTGCGCCCGCCGGGCCACCATGCGGAAGAGACGCGGTCGATGGGGTTCTGCCTGTTCAACAACGTCGCCATCGCCGCCCGGTACGCGATGACGAAAAAGGGCCTCAACCGGGTGTTCATTTTTGACTGGGACGTGCACCACGGCAACGGCACCCAGCATTCGTTTTACGCCGATCCTAACATTTATTATTCCAGCACTCACCAATTTCCTTTTTATCCGGGAACCGGCGACAAGGACGAAACGGGGACGGGGGACGGGCTCGGCACCACGCTCAATTTTCCCATGCGCGCGTTTTCCAACGATGCGGATTACATTTCGGTGGTCAAGGACAAGCTGATCCCGGAGATGTTCCGCTTCAAACCGGACCTCATCATCATTTCTTCCGGATTCGACGCGCACGAAGACGACCCGCTGGCCAACGTGTCGCTCACCACGGAGTGTTTCGGCGAGATGACCCGGCTGATTCGCGGCGCGGCGGACGAAATCTGCCAGGGACGCCTGATTTCCATGCTGGAAGGCGGTTACAATTACGAGGCGCTGGCGGACTCGGTGTACATTCATCTGGAAAATTTGTTATCATAAAAAGGTCTTTTCACTTACCCACATTCATTCGATCTGAATCATGCTTCAACAATATTTGAGGCAATTCACCGATAAAGTCATCGACGCCTTGAACGTCGGCGCCATGGAAATGGTGAACCTGCGCCAGACCCTGCTCACGCCGGAGTTCGTGCTGATCGGCCTGATCGAGGCGCAGGACTCCCGCCTGAAACGTTTCTTCGAAACGTATTACCCGGAAAACAAGGACCTGTCCCGTCAGCTCCTCGACCGCCTGTTCGAAATCGTTTCGGCTGAAAGCCCGGAGGAGATGCAACAGATCCAGCAGATCCACCTGTCCAAGGAAACCAATATCCTGTTCGAGGTGGCGCAGGAAGAGGCCAAGAAGTTTGGCGACCGCTACATCGGTGTCGGCACCATGTTCCTCGGCATGCTGGATTCGCGCGTGGGCCGCGTGGCCAAAACCCTGCAGGAGTTCGGCTTCAAGTACGCCAAGGTACACGAAGACCTGGAGATCATGCGCGGCGGCGCCACCATCGACGAGCAGAACGCCGAAGGCAAGATGGACGTGCTCAGCCAGTACACGACGGACCTCACCGACCTCGCCCGGCGCGGCGATCTCGATCCCGTCATCGGCCGCGAAAAGGAAATCGACCGGCTCATCCAGATCCTGTCACGGCGTAACAAGAACAACCCGGTGCTCATCGGCGAGCCCGGCGTCGGCAAGACCGTCATCGTGGAAGGCCTCGCCCAGAAGATCGTGAAAGCCGAGGTGCCCAATAGCCTGCTCAACAAACGCGTCAAAATGCTCGAGATGTCGGAGATCATCGCCGGCGCGAAGATGCGCGGCGAGTTCGAGGAACGCATGAAGGCGGTGAAGGACGAGATCGTCAGCGCCCACGGCAACGTCATCCTGTTCATCGACGAATTGCACACGCTGGTCAGCGCCGGTGCGGGCGCAGGCGGCGTCGACGCGTCCAACATCCTCAAGTCCGCCCTCTCCCGCGGCCAGTTGCAATGCATCGGCGCGGCCACACTGGACGATTATAAAAAATCCATCGAGCAGGACAAGGCGCTGGAACGCCGCTTCCAACCGGTCATGGTATCGGAGCCATCGGTGGAGATGACCATCGAGATGCTGAAAGGCATCAAGGCGCGCTATGAGAGGCACCACTCGATCATTTACAGCGACAGCGCCATCCGCGCCGCCGCCAAGCTGTCGGAAAAACACATCTCCGACCGCGCCCTGCCGGACAAGGCGGTGGACCTGCTTGATGAAGCCGGGGCGAAAAAACACCTCGCTCTCATTTACGTGCCGCCGGTCATCCAGCAGTTGGAAAAAGAAAAGAACGACCTGTTGAAAGCACAGAAGGCGGCGTTCGACGAGCAGGATTTCCGCAAGGTGGCGGAACTGAGGCAGGAAGTCATCGAGATCGACCACAAACTCGCCGAAGAAAAAAAAGAATGGAACGAAAAGCTCAAGGAGGTCGATCACTCGGTGACGGAGGAAGACATCGCCAACGTGGTGGCAACGTGGACCGGCATTCCGGTCAACAAGATCCGCGAGACGGAAACCGAGAAGCTCAAGAACATGGAGGACAACCTGCACAAGCGCGTCATCGGCCAGCACCAGGCCATCGTCGCGCTCAGCAACGCCATTCGCCGGAACCGCGCCGGACTGAAAGACAAAAACCGCCCCATCGGGTCGTTCCTGTTTCTCGGCCCCACCGGCGTGGGCAAGACGGAGCTGGCGAAAGCGCTGGCGGAGTTTCTGCTCGACGACGAAAACCGCCTCATCCGTCTCGACATGTCCGAGTACATGGAAAAGCACGCGGTGTCGAAGATCATCGGCTCGCCGCCGGGTTACGTCGGTTACGACGAAGGCGGTCAATTGACTGAGAAGGTGCGGCGGCAACCCTACTCCGTCATCCTGCTCGACGAGCTGGAAAAGGCGCACCCGGACGTGTTCAATATTCTTCTGCAACTGTTGGACGACGGGCGGCTCACCGACGCCCACGGCCGCGTCACCAGTTTCAAGAACGCCATCATCATCGGCACCTCCAACATCGGCACGCAGTTCATCACCGAAGGCAAGACCAAGGGCATCGGCTTCGCCACCCTGGATGATCCCGACCGCGACTACAACCAGATCCGCTCACTCGTCCTGAACGAAGTGCAAAAGCTGTTCAAGCCGGAGTTCATCAACCGGCTCGACGACCTGATCGTGTTCCACAAGCTGGAACCGGAACACGTGCGCGCCATCGCCGACCTCATGCTGAACAACCTCAACAAGCGTTTGCAGGAAAACGAAATGAGCGTGGAGGTCACCGAAGCCGTCAAGAAGCAGTTGGCCAGGGAAGGATTCAGCGACACCTACGGCGCGCGGCCGCTCCGCCGCCTGATCGAGGATAAAATCGAAAACGCCATTTCCATGAAGATCATCAACGGCGAACTCAAGCAGGGCCACGCCATCCTCGTCGATTACGTGGACGATGAATTCGTGTTCTCCGCGAAGGAAGTGGAACCGGAGGCCGTGCCCGCGTCATGACCTCCTCGCCCATGCAAAACGCCACTCCCGACAACCGCAAGCTGGTGGTGCTGGCCATTCTGGTCGGCCTCGGCGTGGTTCTGCACCGCGTGGAGGCGATGCTCCCTCTGCCCTCACCGTGGGTGAAGCTCGGCCTCGCCAACGTCATCACCCTGGTCACGCTGGTGCGCTACGGGTTTTACGAAGCGCTCACCGTCACCGTGCTTCGCATCTTTCTGGGTGGCATCTTCGGCGGCACGTTTCTCGGCCCCACGTTTTTCCTGAGCCTCACCGGCGGGCTTGCGGCGATGGCGGTCATGGGACTCGTGCATCACCTCGGCCAGCGCTGGTTCAGCCTGATCGGGGTCAGCGTGTCCGCCGCCTACGCACACACCACCGCCATCTTTCTCTGCGTATTCTATTTCTTCATTCAGCAGAAAACGTTTCTGCAACTGCTTCCCGTGTTCCTCACCTTCTCGCTTCTCACCGGCATCCTGACCGGCGTCCTCGCCAACCATGTGCTGGAACGCATGCGCGAGGAAAACGTCACCGTCCCTTGAGTTTCCGGCCTCAATTTAATTTAGACATCCCGGGCCCAATGCCTTACACTGGAACAAATGACTCCAATAAAATCCATGAGTTAACCAGGCTGAGGCTCCGTGAAAATCTCCGTCGTCATTCCCGTTTACAATGAAAAAGACACCGTCCGCACGCTGATCGAACGTGTGGAAGCGACGCCCTACGATAAAGAAATCGTGCTGGTGGACGACTACTCTACCGACGGCACGCGCGAGATTTTAAAAGAATACGAATCGAAGGACGGCTTCCAGGTCATTTACCACGAGAAAAACCGGGGCAAGGGCGCGGCACTGCGCACGGGATTCAGAAACCTGACGGGCGACGTCATCATCGTGCAGGACGCCGACCTCGAGTACAATCCCGCCGAGTATGGTGTGCTTCTGGAACCCATCCTCGACGGCCGCGCCGATGTGGTGTACGGGTCGCGGTTTTTAAGCGGACCCCACCGCGTGCTGTTCTTCTGGCATTATGTCGGCAACAAGGTGCTCACCACCCTGTCCAACATGTTCACCAACCTGAACCTGACCGACATGGAAACCTGCTACAAGGTGTTCACGAAAAGGGTGCTGGACTCCATCACCCTCAAGTGCGACCGCTTCGGTTTCGAGCCGGAGTTCACCAGCAAGATCGCGCGCAAGAATTTCCGCATCTACGAAGTGCCCATCTCCTACAGCGGACGCGACTACTCGGAAGGCAAAAAGATCAACTGGAAGGACGGGGTCGCCGCGATCTGGTTCATCATCAAGTTCCGGCTGACGGATTGAGAATAAAAAAGCGGAATCAGTCGTAGCGGTGGATGGAGCCGTTGCGCAGTCCGTCTTCGAACTGCTTCGTTTCGCGGCTCAGCAGACGGCTCAACGCCAGAAGGGCAATCAGGTTGGGAATGGCCATGAGCGCATTCATGGCGTCGGCGAAATTCCACACCAGGTCCAGTTTCACCACCGCCCCGACGAACACCACCACGCACCACACCCCGCGGTAATACCACACCCACTTCACTCCGGCGAGGTATTCGAAACATTTCTCGCCATAGTAACTCCAGCCCAAAATTGTCGAGAAGGCAAAAGTGACCACACCCAGCGTCACAATCCACTGCCCCCATTGCCCGGGAAGGCCCGCGGAGAACGCCCGCAGGGTGAGCGCCACACCGGTCTCGCCGGACGTCCATACCTGGGTGGTCGCCAGCACCAGTCCGGTGAGCGAACACACGATGATGGTGTCGATAAACGTCCCCGTCATCGACACCAGCGCCTGCTTGGCGGGCTGATTGGTCTTGGCCGCGGCGGCGGCGATGGGTCCGCTGCCCAATCCCGATTCGTTGGAAAACAACCCGCGCGCCACACCGAAGCGGATCGCCTGCGCCAGCGTTGCCCCGGCGAACCCGCCGGAGGCGGCGGTGCCGGACAGGGCGTCCTCGAACAGCATGGCGAGGCCCGACGGCACCTGCTCCCAGTTGCCGAGTAAAATGAAAACCGAGCCGCCGAAATACAGGAGGACCATCACCGGCACGAAAAACGAAACCACCTCGGCGATCCATTTGACGCCGCCGAAGATGACGAGTCCCGTCAACATCATCAATACGCCGCCCACCACCTCTTTCGACACGCCCGCCACATCGACGATGGCCTCCGCCGTGGTGTTGGCTTGCACCATGTTGCCGATGCCGAACGCGGCGACCGCCCCGGCAAACGCGAACACCACACCCAGCCAGCGCCACCCCAGTCCTTCTTCCAGGTAATACATGGGACCGCCGGAGATTTCCCCGCGCGCATTGACGGTGCGGAAGCGCACGGCGAGGAAGCCTTCGGCGTACTTGGTGGCCATGCCGAACAGCGCCGTGATCCACATCCACACCACCGCTCCCGGCCCGCCCAGCGCCACCGCCGTCGCCACGCCGGCGATGTTGCCGACGCCGATGGTGGCGGAAAGCGCGATCATGAGCGCGCCGAAATGCGAGATGTCGCCGTCGCCGTCGCGCTCGCGGGAAAACGTGAGGCGCAATGCGTATCCCAGCATGCGGAACTGGATGCCGCGCAGGCAGATGGTGAGCCAGATGCCGGTGCCTACCAGAAGAACCAGCAGCCACGGGCCCCACAAAAAGCCGCTCAGGTCGGAAAAAAATTGATTGATCGCGGTCATTCTACCGTCGAGTTGGAATGCGTTTGAGATCGTTCAAAAGGAAGGAATGCATCCAATTAAAACAGATGTGGAGGATCGGTTGCCGGCAGCATGGCCCCGCATCGTGGTGGAAAAATGAATTGGCTTACTTGGTTTCGCTTTTCTTCGCCGCTTCAGCCTTGGCCTTCGCCTCGGCTTCGGCCTTATCCTTTATGGACTGTTGAATCGCCTGGTCGATTTTCTGAATCAGGCTCGCCGCCTGCTTGGATTCGGATTCGAAGCGCGCGTAAATATCGTAAATTTTCCGCTTGGGGGTGCCGGTGTTGACCACCGTGTCTTCATCCTGGGAGATGCTGCTTTGCACAAATCCCCGCGCCTGCACCAGCAAAGGATTTTTTGCGTTGCCGAGCTTGGCCACCATATCTTTTTTCACGGACAGGTTGCTCTGGATGTCGCTGTACATCCGGCGGCCGTTGGTGAAATTTTTTTGCACGTCCCTATACTTTGCACCCAGAGGCACCATGCGGTTCAACACCGACTTGGCCTCGTTCATCAACCGTTCCTGCTCTTGGGAGAGTCCGACCTGCTCCTTGTCGGAGGAGCCGGTTGTACTGGACTTGCCGGAGCCGCCGCTGTCTTCCGAGGCCTGGTCCCCGCCGTTTTTGGATTGGAGTTTTTTATCGGGAACGAATTTGGCCCGCGCCTTGCCGCGGTATTCAGGGGGAATGCCGCTCAGAAAATCGGAATAGTGCACCACCCCCTGGTCGTCGGTGTACATGTAGATGTAACGGGCTGCAGCGGGCGAGGCAAACGAGGTCGCCAATAAAACCGCCGCCAGCAGGATCAGCGCTCGGGGATGGAGGTGTCGCATGATGGGCTCCGGTTGGGAGTTCAGGCAAGCCGCCCGCCAGACGCAACGGGACGACTCGACCGTCTTAGAATTATACAACAACCCATTGATAAATTTGATATAATTTGCGGCAAATCGAACGAGCAACTCATCCAGGGCCCGTCATGACTTTCAGTCCTCTGCGCTACCACGACGACAACATCTACGACCTCCGCAGTGAAGAGCGGCTGGTCGGTTCGTACGTGTACGACAAGGACATGCGCGAGATGGCGCGTATCCGCGGCGTGCTCGCCGAACCGGACACGCACCGCGTGCGTTACATCGTGTTCGTCGAAGGCGGGTTCCTGTCCACCAGCGGCAAAACCGTGATCTTCCCCATCGCCCATCTGGCGGCGATCGATTCCGCCAAAGTGCAGGCGCAGTACACGCGCGAAGCCATCCAGCAGGCACCGACCCCGGAAGACATTGACGCACTGACGCGCGAAGAAGAGCAGGTGATCCTGAGCTACTTCGACCTGGAGCCTTACTGGGACGAGGCGCAGGAGAAAGAAGAGTCCAACCCGGAAGGCTAAATCCCCCCCTCCCTCAAACTCGCTGTAAAAGACGTTGCACCGCCTGCATCACTTCCTCCACCTGAATGTCTTCAATGCAGTACGGCTTGCTGTTGGGGGAAGGTTCGCACTCTTCAAAGAACCGGTGACGGCAGGGCGAGCATGGAAAGTTTTTGGTGACGATTTCCTTTTTCTCCGGCGCAATGACCGGGTCGGTGGTCAACACGTTGCCGGGACCGAAGATCGCCACCACCGGCGTGCCGACCATGGCGGCAAGGTTCATGATGCCGCTGTCATTGGCGATCAGCAAACGGCAGTTTTTGATCACACCCAGCACATCGTGCATGGGGAGTCCGGTGAGCGCCGCGCATTTATCCGGCGGGCAATGGGCGCGGACTTCATCGATCAACCCCGCCTCCGCCTGGCTTCCCAGAAACACGACCTGCGCGTCCTGATCCGCGATCAACCTGCGGCACAATTCGCCGAAACGTTCCGCATGCCAGCGTTTTTCTGGTTTGGACGCACCCGGCTGCACCGCCACCAGGCACGGCGTGTCGCCGAGACCCTTGCCGGCCAGCATCACCTTCTGCCGCGCAATATCCTCATCGGTCAACACCGCATCGAACGTGCGCTCCAATGGGGGCGCGTTCAACGCCTGCGCCAGGCCGTAATAATAATCGACCGCATGCAGGCTCCGCGAATCGATGGCGGGAATCGAGTGCGTCAACAGACCGCCGCGCCACTCGGTGCCGTAACCGAGACGCAGGCGCGACCCGGAAAGGCGTGACAACAATGCCGCACGCAGGGCGTTGGGAAACAGGATGGAGAGATCGAACCGGTACTTGCGCAGGCTCCAGCCGAAACGCAAAGACGCCAGCGCGCCGCTGGATGCACTATGAGGGATGCAGATGACGCTGTCGAATGCGGGATGGTGTTTTAAAAAATCGTCGGCGGGGCGGCGCACAAGAGCGGTGAAGCGGGCCTCGGGAAACACCTTGCGGATGCCCTGCACCGCCGGGACAGCAAACACCACGTCGCCCAGCCAGTTCGGCATCCACAACGCGACGTGATGGATATTCTCTTTGGACCAGTTGGTGGATCGCATGGTTCGGTCATTCCCGGCAGTCCGCGTTCACGCCCGCCTTTTTCACCTTATGCTATCACCGTGGATTCGGCGAATGGACGCGCCCAGTTGCGACAGCTTCTCTTCCATGGTCTCATAACCGCGGTCAATGTGATAGACGCGGGAAATCATCGTTTCGCCTTCTGCCGCCAGTCCCGCCAAAACAAGAGACGCACTCGCCCGGAGGTCGGTGGCCATGACCGGCGCACCGCTCAGTTTCTTCACTCCGGTGACGATGGCGGTGTGACCATCGAGAAGGATGTTCGCGCCCATGCGCTTCAATTCCGCCGCATGTAAAAAACGGTTCTCAAATACGGTTTCGGTGATGACGCTCTGTCCCTCCGCCAGGGTCATCAACGCCATGAACTGCGCCTGGATGTCGGTGGCGAAACCGGGATACGGTTGTGTGATGATGTTCGCCGGATGCAACGGACCCGAACGGCGCACACGCACCGAGCGGTCGCCTTCCGTCAATTCGATTCCGGCTTCCTTCATTTTGAGCAGGACCGGTTCCAGGTGCTGCGGCAGGCAATGCGTCACCTCCACATCGCCGCCGGTGATGGCGCCGGCGATCATGTAGGTCGCTGCCTCGATGCGGTCGGGAAAAATGGCGCACTGGATCGGTTTCAACGACGACACGCCTTGGATGACCAGGGTGTCGGTGCCGCCGCCCTCGATCTTCGCACCACACCGGTTCAACACGTCCGCGAGGAAGGTCACCTCCGGTTCGCGCGCCACGTTCTCCAGAATGGTTTCCCCCTCCGCCAGCACCGCCGCCATCATGACGTTCATGGTGCCGGTGACGGTGGTCGAATCGAAACAGAAGCGCGTGCCTTTCAGCTTGTCGGCCCGGCCTTTGATGTAGCCGCCTTCGATGCTGAGTTGAGCCCCCAGCGCGCGCAGTCCCTTGATGTGCAGGTCGATGGGACGCGCCCCGATGGCGCAACCGCCGGGGAGCGACACCTCCGCCTTGCCGAGGCGCGCCAGCAAAGGGCCCAGCACCAGGCACGACGCACGCATGGTTTTGACCAGTTCGTACGGCGCTATGTGATTGTGGATGGGAGTCGAGTCGAGCACGATGCGGTCGCCTTCGAACGACCCGGTTTTGCAACCGAGGTCTTCCAGCAGCTTGACCAGCGTGAGCACGTCACGCACGCGCGGGATGTTGGTGATTTCGTTTTTGCCGCTGGTGAGGAGGGTGGCGGCGAGGACCGGAAGCACCGCGTTCTTGGCGCCGCTCACGCGCACCGTGCCCTTGAGGGGACGCCCGCCTTCGATGCAGATCCTATCCACGAACCGCTCTCCTTCTGGCCGATAGCACCCGCTCCGCGCCGGTGTAGTCGCTTGCCCGCTCGATGCCTTCGAAGCCGCCGTTCTCCGCGACGAGGCGGTTGACCTCCGGACCCTGGTCGTCGCCGAACTCCAGCACCAGCGAGCCGCCGGGCCGGAGCAACATCGCCGACAGCGGAATGATTTTGCGGTAGGCGTCCATGCCGTCATGCCCGGCGAGCAGGGCCTGTTTCGGCTCGTACTCGCGGATTTCCGGCGCGAGGGTTTCGTACGTTTCGTAATCGATGTAAGGCGGGTTGCTGAGAATGTAATCGAACGGCGCGCCTTCCCAGAACTCGCGGTGGAAATCCGCCTGCACAAACTGAATCTGCGCCGACACATTGTGCGCCGATGCGTTGTGCCGCGCCACGTCCAGCGCGCGGCCGGACAGCTCCATCGCCGTGATGGTGGCCGTAGGGCACTCGCGCGCGGCGACGATTGCCAGAATGCCCGATCCCGTGCCTACGTCCAAAATGCGCGGCGCTTCCACGCCGTCGCGTTTGACCAGCGTGAGGAAATGTTCGATCAAACATTCCGTATCCGGACGCGGAATGAGCACATCCGGCGTCACTGTGAAATCCAGCGACCAGAATTCCTTGCGGTCCAGCAGGTAGGCCACCGGCTCGCGTTGTTCGCGGCGGGCCATCATGGCTTCAAACGCCATGGACTGCACCGCAGTCACCTCACGATCCACGTCCGCCATCAACCTGGTGCGCGTGGTGTTCATCGCCTCCGCCAGCAGGACCTCCGCATCGAGGCGCGGCGTGTTGATGCCCGCTTCACGCAGACGGTTTTCGGCATCCTGGAGGATTTCGCCGACGGTGATGAGAGCGTCGGATTTCAGCGTGGACATGGGAATCGCTCCGGCTCAGGAAGCGCCGCTTTTCTGCAGGGCTTCGGTTTGATAATGGTAAACGAGCTTGTCAATCAACTCGTCGAGGTCGCCTTCCAGGATCTGCGTCAGCTTATGCAGGGTGAGCCCGATGCGGTGATCGGTGACGCGTTCCTGCGGATAATTGTAAGTGCGGATGCGCTCACTGCGGTCACCCGAACCGATCTGCGTTTTACGGTTCTGCGCGTAGGCTTCCTGTTGTCGTCTCTGCTCTTCTTCAAACAAACGCGCACGCAGGACCTTAAGCGCCTTTTCCTTGTTTTTGTGCTGGGACTTTTCGTCCTGGCAGGTGACGACGATGCCGCTCGGCACGTGGGTGATGCGCACCGCGGAATCCGTGGTGTTGACGCTCTGCCCGCCGGGACCCGACGAGCGGTACACGTCGATCTTGAGGTCGTTGGGATTGATCTGCACGTCCACCTCCTCCGCTTCCGGCAGGATGGCTACGGTGACGGCCGAGGTGTGGATGCGTCCCTGCGTTTCCGTGGCAGGCACGCGTTGCACGCGGTGCGTTCCCGCTTCGTACTTGAGGCGGCTGTACGCGCCCTTGCCTTGAATGTTGCACACGATTTCCTTGTAACCGCCGACGCCCGTGGCGTTGCTGCTCAATACCTCCATTTTCCACCGCCGGTCCTCCGCATAACGCGAATACATGCGAAAAAGATCAGCGGCAAACAAGCCGGCCTCATCTCCCCCCGTTCCGGCGCGGATTTCTATGATGACACTTTTCTCGTCGCGCGGATCCTTGGGCAACAACATCAGTTTCAATTGTTCTTCGTGTACTTCTTTGCGGTGGCTGAGCGACTCGACTTCCTCGCGCGCCATCTCGATCAATTCGCGGTCGCTTTCCTCTTCCAGTACCTTGCGGTTTTCCTGCAGTTGACGGTCGGCCCGCTTCCATTCCCGGTACTCGGAGACGATATCACTCAGCTCGGCATGCTCGCGCGCGTACTTCTGGTATTCGGCGGGGTTGCCGTACACTGCGGGGTCACTCATTTTTTCATTGAGTTGTTCGTAGCGCTTTTCGATGTCATCGAGTTGTTCAAACATGGGCTTCGGCGTTCAGGCCGGGCTTGGGGTGGAAAGGAGGGTTCTTCGCCGTCGGGCTTTCCGGAGGATGGGGAAAGCTAGTTGGGGGAGGCCTGCTTGGCGGCTTTCGCTTCCTGGGCTTTCTGGTATTTGCGCGTGAACTTCTCGATGCGGCCGGCGCTGTCGATCAGCTTCTGCTTGCCGGTGAAGAAAGGATGGCAGGCGGAGCAGATTTCCTGATGCACGTCTTTCACGGTGGAACGGGTCTTGACCTCGTTGCCACAGGCGCATTTGATGGTGGTCTCGTAATATTCCGGATGGATATCCGCTTTCATTCTACGTTCTCCGAACGATCAGGAATTCATCGTCTGGATGAATTCCGCATTGGTCTTGGTTTCTCGCATTTTCTGCAGGAGGAGTTCCATCGTATCATGGATACCCATCGGCAGTAAAACTTTTCTCAACAGCCAGATTTTCTGGAGCTCCTGCTCCTCGATGAGCAGTTCTTCCTTACGCGTACCGGAGCGGTTGATGTCGATCGACGGGAAAATGCGTTTTTCCGCGAGTTTCCGGTCGAGCACGATCTCCATGTTGCCGGTACCCTTGAATTCCTCGAAGATGACGTCGTCCATCCGGCTTCCGGTATCGACCAGCGAGGTGGCGATGATGGTGAGACTGCCGCCTTCCTCCAGGTTGCGGGCCGCACCGAAGAAACGCTTCGGACGCTGGAGGGCGTTGGAGTCCACACCGCCGGAGAGCACCTTGCCGCTGGGCGGCACGATGGCGTTGTAGGCGCGCGCGAGGCGCGTGATGCTGTCGAGCAGGATCACCACGTCCTTGTTGTGCTCGACCAGCCGTTTGGCTTTTTCGATGACCATCTCGGCGACCTGCACGTGGCGCTGCGCCGGTTCGTCGAAGGTGGAGCTGATGACTTCGCCGCGCACGGAGCGTTCCATGTCCGTCACCTCTTCCGGGCGTTCGTCGATGAGCAGAACGATCAGCACCATTTCCGGATGATTGGTGGCGATGCTGTTGGCGATGGACTGCAACAGCATGGTCTTACCGGTACGGGGCGGAGCGACGATGAGACCGCGCTGGCCCTTGCCGATCGGCGTCATCAGGTCCATGATGCGCGCGCTGTAGTCGGTGCAGTTCGGCGTCTCCAGACGGATGCGCTCCAACGGGTAGAGCGGCGTCAGGTTGTCGAACAGAATCTTGTCTTTGGTCTTGTCCGGGTTCTCGTAGTTGATCGCCTCGACCTTGAGCAGCGCGAAGTAACGCTCGTTTTCCTTGGGCGGGCGAATCTGGCCGGAGATGGTGTCGCCGGTGTGCATGTCGAACTTCCGGATCTGCGAAGGCGACACGTAAATGTCGTCGGGGCCCGGAAGGTAGTTGTACGTCGGCGCACGCAAGAAGCCGAATCCGTCGGGCAGGATTTCCAGCACGCCCTGTCCAAACATCAAACCGTCTTTTTCGATCTGGGCCTGGAGTATTTTGAAGATGAGGTCCTGCTTGCGCAAACCGCTGTGGCCTGGAATTTTCAGCGACTTGGCCATGTTGGTCAACTCAGAGATGGTCTTGGTTTTGAGTTCCTCGATGTTCATGGATGGTGCTTGTGTTTGTGCTTGCATGGTATGTGGTTGGATTTGGGTTTGAGTGGATGATTCGGTTTAAGACCTTGCGATGTTTCCTCGATTGAGGATGTGCTGGAACCCGTCCTGATTATTATGGGGTTTTCGCTTCAATGAACTTGGTTGAGGATTTCGGGCGTCGGTTGTTCAGAGGTTTTTTGCAGGAAGCATTGCTTCTTGGGGTCGATTACCAAGTTATACGCTTCCTCCACCGTTGTCAATCATTTTCTTATTACGGTTTCCTGCCAATTTTCAAACGGTTTCCACACCTTTTGGGTCGGGTTGCGGCGGGCGGAATCCGGTGTCCGATTCACCAAAAAAAGGGTTCAGACATGGGGTTCAAAGCCGCCCCGCAGGTCGGCCGGTTCCGCCGAACAGACGTCGTATTTCAGAACAGGGTTGCCGTTTCCATTTAGCTCCTCTCCGGAGGAGTGGCCTCTGGAAGTCCCATTCCAAAACCGATATCATGAGGCGATTGCAAATCGGAAAGGGAGGTCATGTCCGCTCCGTTCACCATAAACTCCGGGGAGTTTGAGCCCGCGTACCTGAAACTGCACCGCACGGGCGAACTGTTCCGCCGCTCGCGCGAGGCTCTGCGTGCGCTCAAAAACTGCAAGGTGTGCCCGCGCGACTGCGAGGTGGATCGGCTGAACAACGAGTTTGCGCTGTGCAAGACGGGCCGCCACGCCTACGTCTCCAGCTTCTTCCCGCACTTCGGCGAGGAGGACTGCCTGCGCGGCTGGAACGGGAGCGGCACCATCTTCTTTTCCATGTGCAACCTCAAGTGCGTGTTCTGCCAGAACTACGATATCAGCCAAAAGCACGACGGCGATGAGGTCGGCCCGGAAGCGCTGGCACAGATGATGCTCCGCCTGCAGGCCATGGGCTGTCACAACATCAACTTCGTCACGCCGGAGCATGTGGTGCCGCAGATTCTGGAAGCCCTGCCAATGGCGGTGGAGATGGGCCTGCGCCTGCCCATTGTGTACAACACCGGCGCCTACGACTCGCTGGAGAGCATCGAGAGCCTGCGCGACATTGTGGACATCTTCATGCCCGACTTCAAATACTGGGAGGAGACGGACTCGTCCACCTACCTCAAGGCCAAAAGCTATCCCGACGCGGCGCGCGCGGCCATCAAGGCCATGCACGAGCAGGTGGGCGATTTGGTGTTCGACGAAAAGGGTCTTGCCAAACGCGGCGTGCTGGTGCGGCACCTAGTGATGCCCAACAGCGCGGCGAACGTGCGGCCCATCATGCGCTGGCTGGCCCGTGAACTTTCGCCCGACACCTACGTCAACATCATGGCCCAGTACCGCCCGGCGGGGAAAGTGACCCAAAACCGCTTCCGCGAAATCTGCCGCAGAACCACATCCGAGGAACACGCGGAAGCCGTACGCATCGCCAGGGAAGAAGGCCTGCGCCGATTCGACACGCGCGATCCGGAGGCGTTTCTGGCCTACGCCCTGCCCTGAACCCTGTTGATACTGCTTCGCCTTATGGTGAACACCGACCGCATTGCCAATGACTGGAAGCGCCGCGGCTACTCGTTCGGCGAATTCCGCGATCCGCCCGGCCAGCGCTGGGAGGACTTCGTGCACGAGGTGGACGAGTTGTTCATGGTGGCGGAAGGGCGTATGGAGATCGAGATTGAAGGCGCGGTGAGCCACCCCGACCCCGGCGAGGAGGTATTCATCCCCGCGCGCGCAGTGCACTCGGTGCGCAACATCGGCGGCACATCCGCCTGCTGGTTGTACGGCTACAAACAGAAACCCTGACCCGCTCCTTCTTTCCTGCCGTTTGACCTCTTCTATTTTTATTTGTAGAAATCCGTTTTTTTTGAGTGCGGGGGTTGCGCTTATTCAACGTTGCCCATAGCATAGGGGCGTGCAGGGGCGAGGCGTCTATTTGTTTTTCCTAAGGACAGGAGATTATGGCTAAAGCGAAGATCAAGGATCCGTGGGATCAGTGTAAAAAATGCCTGCCGGCGAAGTGCTGTACCTACTTCGCGTTGCAGGTGGATGAACCGGAGACGCGCAAGGATTACGAAGCAATGTTGTGGCAGATCGCGCACAAAGGCGTTTCGTTTTACATCTACCGCAAGGGCTGGTACATGATGGTGGAGACGGTGTGCAACTTTCTGCGCGACGACAACAAGTGCGCCATATATGAAACGCGGCCTTACATCTGCCGCGAACACAGCATTGAAAACTGCGAATACACCGGCGACGATTACGGCTGGACGGAGCACTTCAAAAGTTACAAGGAACTTTTGGACTGGATCAACGACAACACCAATTTCCGGTTCAAGTACAAGGAGCCGGACTACGGCAAGCCCAACGCCAAGGGGCGCAAGCTGAAAGCCATGGTCGGTTGCGGCAGTTGACCCTTCCCCGCAAGGGGGAAATCATACATTCGATTGGGCTGAGTTGAAATCCGGCGACGGAGGGAGTTACTTGTCGTCGGATTTTTTCTTTGAAGAAGTGGACTTCTTGGCGGCGGTTTTTTTCTCGCCTTCTTTTGCCTTGTCCTCTTTGGGAGCGGCTTTCTTTTTGGCGGGCGCCTTGTCCTTGTCTTCCTTTTTAGCGGCCGGGGCTTTCTTCTCCCCGGTCTCTTTTTTCCCGCCGGACTCCTTCTTGCCTTTCTTCTCCTTGGCGGGAGCGGCCTGGGCCTGTTCTCCCTCGCGATCCACGAGCTCGATGATGGCCATCGGCGCATCGTCGCCGCGGCGGTTGCCGACATGCAGGATGCGGGTGTAACCGCCGTTGCGGTTGGCGTAACGGTCGGAGAGCGTGTCGAACAGCTTCAGGAAGGCTTCCTTGCCGTGCACCACGCGCAGAGCGCGGCGGCGGGCGTGCAGGGTCCCTTTCTTGCCCAGCGTGATGGTCTTCTCCACGTGACTGCGCAGTTCCTTCGCCTTGGCCAGCGTGGTGCGAATTCGCTCTTTCACGATAAGCGCGGTGACCAGGTTACGGAACAGCGCTTTCCGGTGAGCCGAGGTGCGGCCCAGTTTTCTTCCCGCTTTCAGGTGACGCATGGGATGTGATCTCTCCGTTCAGTTTCGGGGGCCCGTGGGAAACGAATGGTTTCTCGTCAGGCGCGTTCTCCCTCGAGTTCCACTTCTTTTTTCTTGCGCATGGCCTGGATCTGGCGGAGGTCTTCCTCTTCCAGCTTCAGACCCAGCGACAGGCCCATTTCCTCGAGAATTTCCTTGATCTCGTTGAGCGACTTTCTGCCAAAGTTACGGGTTTTCAGCATTTCGCTGTCGCCCTTCTGCACCAGCTCGGCGATGGTGGTGATGTTCGCGTTCTTGAGGCAGTTGTAAGAGCGCACGGACAACTCCAGCTCCTCGACGCTTTTCGCCAGGTTGGTGAGCAGTTTCTGTTTCTTCTCGTCGATCTGCGGCTGAACCGGCTCCGGCTCTTCATCGAAGTTGATGAAGATCTGCATGTGGTCCTTGACGATCTTGGCGGCGTGCGCCACGGCGTCTTCCGGAGTGATGCTGCCATCGGTCCACAGTTCCATGACCAGCGAGTCGTAGTCCGTGGACTGGCCGACGCGGGTTTTCTCCACGATGTAATTCACCTTTTCCACCGGCGAGAACAGCGCATCAACGGGGATCATCTGCACGGACTCGGTGCTCATGTCGTGGCGGTCTGCCGGAACGTAGCCGCGTCCGCGCTGAATGAGCACTTCCATGTCGAGCGAGCCGTTGCTGTCGAGCGTGGCGATCTTGTGATCCGGGCTCAGGATGGTGACGTCCGGGTCTTCCTGAAAATCCTTCGCCAGCACTTCGCCCGCGGTGTTGCGTTTCAGGTACAGGCGCTTGGTGTCCTCACCGCCCTGCAGTTTCAGTTGCAGTTTTTTCAGGTTGAGGATGATCTCGGTGACGTCTTCCATGACGCCCGGGATGGACGAGAATTCGTGGAACACGCCTTCAAATTTCACGCCGATGACGGCGGTGCCTTCGATGGAAGACAGGAGCATGCGGCGAAGCGAGTTGCCTACGGTGATGCCGTAGCCGCGCTCAAACGGTCCTGCCTGGAACTTGGCGTAGTTGTCGGACCGGGTCTTCTTATCAAAATCGAGACGCTTGGGTTTAACGATTCCCTGCATCATCAAGTCAATCCTCCGATTGTTTTCTGTATCAAGTTTTGTATTGGGTGACGGCCGACGGGGCGGCGCAATGCGGGGGCGCGCCCCCATCCGGGTCTCATCAACGCGAATACAATTCAACGATCAACTGCTCGTTGATCGGGAGCGTGATATCCTCACGCGAGGAGAGTTCCAGAACGGTTGCTTCGTTTTTGTCAAAATCGAACGTCAGCCACGACGGCGGCGTTTTGCCTTTCATGGCTTCGAGAGCGGTCTTGATCGGGAGCTTGTCCTTTTTGGAGGCAACCAGTCCGATCACATCGCCTTTCTTAATGTTGTACGAAGGCACGTTCACTTTTTTGCCGTTGACGGTGAAAAAGCGGTGACGCACCAACTGCCGCGCGGCGTTGCGGGAACCCGCGAGGCCCAGCCGGTAGATGACGTTGTCGAACCGCAACTCCAGGTTCTGCAAAAGGTTTTCACCGGTAACGCCTTTTTTCTGATCGGCTTTTTTGAAGTAGGTGCGGAACTGGTTTTCCAGCACGCCGTAGAGGCGGCGGACTTTCTGTTTCTCCCGCAACTGCACTCCGTACTCCGAGAACTTGGTGCGGCCCTGGCCATGCTGGCCGGGGGCGTAGCTTCGGCGGTCGATCGCGCACTTCGGGGTATCACACCGCTCAGCCTTCAGATACAGCTTTTCCCCTTCGCGGCGACAGAGACGACAAACGGATCCAATATAACGTGCCAAAGCTACACTCTCCTATAAATGAATCAAAACAATATTGCGGTTACACCCGGCGGCGCTTGCGCGGCCGGCATCCGTTGTGCGGAATCGGCGTGCGGTCGCGGATGACGGTGATTTCCATGCCCACACCCTGCAGAGACCGGATGGCGGACTCGCGTCCGGCGCCCGGGCCTTTGACGTGCACTTCCAGTTTGCGCATGCCCATTTCACGGGCCTTGGTGGCGGCTTTCTCGGCGGCCACCTGCGCGGCAAACGGGGTGCTCTTGCGCGAGCCTTTGAAGCCCTGCGCACCGGCGCTGGACCAGGACACGACGTTCCCCGACAGATCGCTGATAGTCACGATCGTGTTGTTGAACGTGGCACGAATGTGGGCGACGCCCATCTCCGGTGCGGTTTTGCCCTTCTTCTTTCCAGCCTTAGGTTTCTTTTCTGCCATCGATCCTTACCTCAGTTTGTTATTTCTTGCCTTTGGCGCCGACCGTCTTGCGCGGTCCCTTACGCGTGCGGGCGTTGGTGTGCGTGCGCTGACCGCGAACGGGCAGGCCACGGCGGTGCCGGAGCCCGCGGTAACAGCCAATATCCATGAGCCGCTTCATGTTCATGTTGTTGGTGCGGCGCAGGTCGCCCTCCACCTGGTGATCCTTTTCGATGATCGAGCGGATACGCGTCAGCTCGTCGTCCGTCAGGTCCTTGATCCGGGTTTCCGGAGCTACGTTGGCCTGCTGGAGGATTTTGCCTGAAGTGGTGGGTCCGATGCCGTACACATAGGTCAACGCCACCTGGGCCTGCTTGTTCATGGGAATGTCCACACCGGCTATACGTGCCACGCGATTTCCTTTCTTCTAATTACGACGCGGTTGTCCGCAACGGGGCTTCAACCCTGTTTCTGTTTGTGCTTGGGGTTCTCACAAATCACGCGCACCACGCCGCGACGGCGGATCACCTTGCAATTCTTACAAATCTTTTTGACGGATGCCTGAACTTTCATGATGACCTCTGTGACTGACGTGATTACTTGTACCGGTACGTGATGCGGCCGCGAGTCAAATCGTACGGCGAAAGCTGAACCTTCACCTTGTCGCCCGACAGGATGCGGATGAAATGCAGTCGCATTTTTCCGGAGATGTGAGCGAGAATCTTGTGTCCGTTTTCCAATTCCACGCGGAACATGGCATTCGGCAAGGGTTCCAGCACGGTGCCTTCGACTTCGATGGAATCTTCTTTGGACATATTCAGTTGACCATTTCGCAAACCCGGGAAAAAATTTCATCGACTGTGCCCCGGCCGGGCGCGGTCTTCAGTTTTCCCTGTTTCTCATAATAATCTTTAAGCGGCGCCGTCTGCTGCGTGTACACCGCGAGGCGTTTGAGGATCGTCTCCTCGTTGTCGTCGTCGCGCTGATACAACTCGCCACCGCAAGCATCGCACTTGCCCGCCACCTTGGGCGGATGCGTCGTCTTGTGGTACATGGCACCGCATTCCTTGCAGGTGCTTCGGCCGGTCAGGCGTACCAGCAATTCACCCTTATCCACTTCCAGGTCCACGACCACGTCGATGTCCTGGCCCATGGACTTCAACATCTCGCCCAGCTTTTCCGCCTGCACGATGGTGCGCGGAAAACCGTCGAGAATGAACCCGTTTTCACAGTCGGGCTCTTTGATGCGTTCCTTGATGAGGCCGACGACGATCTCATCGGGAACCAATTGACCCTGATCCATGTAGGCTTTGGCCTGCTTTCCCAACTCGTTGCCGTCACTGACGGCGGCCCGCAGGATGTCCCCGGTGGAAATCTTGGGGATGCAAAACCGCTCCTGGAGCAAATTCGCCTGGGTGCCTTTTCCGGACCCAGGAGGACCTAGCAATATCACCCTCATGGATCAGCCTCGGCGACTCCGTAACCTCCCCTTTTTGATGAAACCGTCATAATTCCGCATCACCAAATGGGATTCAATTTGTTGCATGGTATCGAGGGAGACACCAACGACGATGAGCAGGCTCGTCCCGCCAAAATAAAACGGAATGTTCAGGTATTTTATCAAATAATCGGGCAAAATACAGATAAAAGACAGATATATCGCCCCGTAAAACGTCAACTTAGACAGAATCTGGTCGATGTACTCGGCGGTCTTCGGGCCCGGTCGAATCCCGGGAATGAAACCGCCGTGCTTCTTCATGTTGTCCGCCACTTCGGTCGGGTTGAAAATGACCGCCGTGTAGAAATAACAGAAGAAAAAGATCGCACCGATGAAAATCAGGCTGTAACCCAAATTACCCGGAGCCAGGGCCGCCGAAACCGCCTGCATCCACGGATGATCGATGAACTGGGCGATGGTCGCCGGGAACATGATGATCGAGGACGCAAAAATCGGCGGAATGACACCGGAGGTATTGACCTTGAGCGGCAGGTGCGAAGTCTGCCCGCCATACATCTTCCGTCCCACCACGCGCTTGGCGTACTGGATGGGGATCCGTCTCTGTCCCCCCTCTGTAAACACAATGAATCCGGTCACGGCCATCATGACCACAACCAGCAACAGGCCGATCAGAACCGACAGTTCGCCGGTGCCCATCAGGTCCAGCGACATGCCGACCGCCGAGGGCAGGCCCGCGACGATGCCGGTGAAAATGATGAGCGAGATGCCGTTGCCGATGCCGCGCTCGGAAATCTGTTCGCCCAGCCACATGATGAATACCGTGCCCGCAGTCAGGGTCAGCATCGTCATCAGGCGGAAGTACCAACCCGGATCCGGCACGATCGGCGCGCCGCCGGGGCTTTTCATGGCTTCCAGTCCCACCGCCATGCCGGCGCTCTGCACGGCGCACAGCAGGACCGTTCCGTACCGCGTGTACTGGGTTATTTTCTTCTGGCCCTGCTCGCCTTCCTTCTTCAACTGCGCCAGATGCGGCGACACGATGGTCAGCAGTTGCAGGATGATCGACGCGCTGATGTAAGGCATGATGCCCAGCGCGAAGATGGTGAGGCGGCTCAGCGCACCCCCCGAAAACATGTCGAAGAACCCAAGGATCGTGCCCTTGGCCTGCTCAAAAATTTCCGCCAGCGCCGCGCCGTCGATACCCGGCGTCGGGATGTGCGCCCCGATGCGGTAAACGATCAGGACGCCAAGGGTGAACAGCACCCGGCGCTTGAGCTCCGGGATCCGGAATATGTTCGCAAAACTCTCGGCGCCACTCATTTAAAGGACTACGGCCTTTCCTCCCGACTTCTCGATTTTCTCCACCGCCGCCTTGCTGAACTTGTGGGCGTGGATGGTGATCGCCCCGGAGAGGTCGCCGTCAGCCAATACCTTGACCGCCTCGGTTTTGTGGATGAGGCCCTTTTCTTTCATCACATCGGGAGTCAGCGGGCCGTCCACCGAAATGTCTTTCAGGTCCCCCAGGTTCACCAGCTCGTAGGTTTTCTTGAAGATGTTGGTGAAACCGCGCTTGGGCAGGCGGCGCTGCAGAGGCATTTGTCCGCCCTCGAACCACAGATGCGGACTTCCGCCGGAGCGGCTCTTCTGCCCTTTCTGGCCGCGCCCGGAGGTCTTGCCGTTGCCGGAACCGGGTCCGCGTCCAACCCGGTTGCGTTTCTTGCGGCCGCCGGGGAAGCCTTTCAAATTGGATAATTCGATCATATCTGGATCACTCAACGGGACGATTTATGATGCAATTCTTTACCGCGCACTTCCTGGCACTGCTGGACATCGCGCAGGGACTGGAGTCCGTCGATGGTGGCCTTCACCACGTTGTGCGGGTTGTTGGTGCGGATGCACTTGGTGAGGATGTCCTTCACCCCCGCCGCTTCCAGCACGGCGCGCACGGCGCCGCCGGCGATCAGGCCGGTACCGCGGCTCGCCGGCTTCAGCAGAACCTCACCGGAGCCAAAGCGGCCGATGATCTCGTGCGGAATGGTGGTGCCGTCCAGAGCCACGCGGATCTGGTTTTTCTTGGCGCGCTCGACGCCTTTGCGGATGGCTTCCGGCACTTCGTTGGCCTTGCCCAGTCCCCAGCCCACCTTGCCTTCGCGGTTTCCCACCACGACCAGGGCGCTGAAGCTGAACCGGCGTCCGCCTTTCACCACCTTGGCGACGCGCTTGATCTTGACGACTTTATCGACGAATTCGGTTTGTTTGGCGGCTCGTTCCTGCAAAAGCGTTCCTCCTGCCTGGCCGGGTTTCTACCCCGCCGGGTTGGTTTTTTAAAACTTGATTCCTTTTTCCCGCACCGCCTCGGCCAGCGCCTTGACACGGCCGGCATAGATGAATCCGTTGCGGTCGTAATACACTTCGGTGATGCCCTTGGCGGCGGCCTGCTCGCCCAGCATGGAACCCACCAGCTTCGCCGCCTCGACGTTGCCGCCGGTCTTCATCTTCGCCTGAAAATCCTTGGTCAACGAAGACGCGGATGCCAGGGTTTTGCGGTTGGCATCGTCGATGATCTGGGCGTAGATGTGGTTGGTACTGCGGAACACCGACAGGCGCAATTTCTGCGGGTCTTTCTGGGTCCGGTTTTTCACCCGGAATTTGCGTTTCAGCCTCAGCCGTGCTTTGACATTCGTTTTTGACATGGTCCGTCTTGCTTAAATTATTTACCCGAGGCGGCTTTGCCCGCTTTTCTGCGGATGCGCTCGTCGGAGTACATGACCCCTTTGCCCTTATAAGGCTCCGGAGGCCGCATTTTGCGGATTTCCGCAGAAGTTTGTCCCACCTTTTCCTTGTCGATGCCCTTCACCTTGATGGTGTTGGCCTTCGAGTCCACCTCAAACTCAATACCTTCCGGGCTCGGGTACTCGATGGGATGCGAATAACCCAGGTTCAGCACCAGGGCCTTACCCCTCAGCTCCACCTTGTAACCGACGCCTACGATATTCAGCTGTTTTTCATATCCCTGAGAGACGCCCACCACCATGTTATTGAGAAGCGCCCGGGTGAGCCCGTGCAGGGCCCGGTGGGTGCGGTTGTCCGACGGCCGCTTCACCACCACCTGGCTCTCTTCCTTCTCGATCAGCATCTCCGGGTGCAGGTCACGCACCAGCTCCCCCTTGGGACCCTTCACCTTCACGTGACTGCCCTGAATGGTGCACTCAACGCCGGAAGGCAGTTCAATCGGCAATTTTCCAATACGCGACATAATCGATTCCTGACTTACCAGATGTACCCGACCACTTCGCCGCCGATACCTTTTTCGCGGCAAATCTGATCGGTGACCAATCCCTGCGAGGTGGAGATGATGGCGATCCCCAGACCGTTCAGCACCTTCGGGATATGGTCTTTGTCCACATACACACGACGTCCCGGCTTGCTGATGCGCCGGATGCCGCGCACGCAGGGGGAGCCGTTGTGGTATTTCAGATACACCCGCAACAGTCCCTGCTTGTCATCTTCCTTTGTCTTGAAGTTGCGAATGAATCCTTCACCCTGCAAAATCTCGGCAATCCGGGTCTTCATTTTGGAATTGGGCATGTCCACCGTGGGGTGGCGCACCTGCATTCCGTTCCGGAGCCGGGTGAAAAAATCCGCGATGGGATCGGTCATCATGAGATTAAAGTTCTCCTAAACTTACGTAACTCGTTGCCTTACCAACTGGCCTTGGTGACGCCGGGGACTTCCCCCAGCAGCGCCCGTTGCCGGAAACAGATGCGGCACAGACCGAACTTGCGCAGGTACGCCCGCGGGCGTCCACACACTTTGCACCGGTTGTACTCCCGCACACTGAATTTCTGCTTGCGGTTGGCCTTGGCTATCAGCGATTTCTTCGCCATGTCTTGCCTCTAAAAATCGGGACTCAGTTGCGGAACGGAAATCCCATGGTCTTCAACAACACCCGCCCCTGCTCGTCATTTTCAGCGGTGGTGCAGATGGTGATGTTCATGCCTTTGATCTTTTCGATCTTGTCGAAATTGATCTCCGGAAATATCAATTGCTCGCGCAGGCCAATGGTGTAGTTGCCGCGTCCGTCGAAGGACTTGGGCGACAGACCCTTGAAGTCGCGCACACGCGGTAGCGCGAACCCGACAAGCCGCTCGAAAAATTCGTACATGCGGGAGCCGCGCAGGGTCACGCGCACGCCCACCGGCATGCCTTCACGCAGTTTGAAGTTGGAGATCGCTTTCTTGGCTTTCGTCACCACCGGCGCCTGGCCGGTAATGGTACGCATCTGCTCCACGCCCGCCTCGATCAGCTTGGCGTTCTGGGTGCCTTCGCCCAGCCCCATGTTGAGCACGATCTTCTCCAGACGCGGAACCTGCATGATGTTCTTCAGCCCGAGTTCCTTCTGGATCTGACTCCGGTACTTCTCGTTGTATGCCTGTTTGACATTGGGTACTGCCATGTTCTATTCCGTCAACCTTTCTGGCACTTAAATCTTGTCGATGGCGTCGCCGCATTTCCTGCAAACGCGGACGCGGCTTCCGTCTTCCAGTTTTTTGCTTTTCACGCGCACACCCGTGCCGCACTTGTCGCAGACCAACAGAACGTTGGAATAATTGATCTTGCCTTCCTTCTCCACAATGCCGCCCTTGTTCTGCCCGCTCGGCTTCATGTGACGCTTGTAGAGATTGAGTTTCTCCACAGTGACGCTGTCCTGATCCGGATAGAACGCCAGGATCTTCCCTTTTTTACCGCGTTCGCGTCCAGTCATCACCATGACGATGTCGTCTTTTTTCAGCAACCAGCTACCGGCCATCAGAGCACCTCCGGGGCGAGGGAAATGATCTTGAGAAACTTCTTGGCGCGGAGTTCGCGGGCGACGGGGCCGAAGATGCGGGTGCCGACCGGCTCCTTCGCTTCGTTCACCAGCACGGCGGCGTTGGTGTCGAATTTGATGTAGCTGCCTTCCGAGCGGCGCATCTCCTTGCGGGTGCGCACCACCACGGCCTTCTTGACGTCACCTTTTTTGATGTTGCTGTTCGGCTCGCACTCCTTCACGGCCACGACGATGATGTCGCCCACCGAGGCGTAGCGCCGACCGGTTCCGCCCAGCACCTTGATGCACTGAACTTTCCGCGCGCCCGAGTTGTCCGCCACATCCAAAACTGTTCGCAGTTGAATCATCGCCGTTAAATTTCCCGTTTCTTTAAAATTTCAACCAGGGACCACCGCTTGTCTTTACTCAAGGGCCGCACCTGCTTCATGGAAATAAAGTCGCCCACGTTGCACTGGTTCGTCTCGTCGTGGCACTTGTATTTCCGGGTCTGCTTGACCACTTTCTTGAATTTGGGGTGAATGTACTTCCGGTCCACCCGCACCACCACCGTCTTGTCCATCTTGTCGCTGATGACGGTGCCCAACAGCGTTTGTTTGCGCTTGCCTTCGCTCAACGTATGCTCCTGAGGTTATTTCTTTTCACCCGTCTTTTCCGACGAGGAGGTTTCGGCTTTCGGCTGGCCGGTCTGGTCCGCCGACTGTTTCAGTTCCCCGCGAAGGGTTTTGATGCGGGCAATGTCCCGGCGCATGTGCTTCATCCGCCCCGGGTTTTCAATCTTGCCCGTGGCGAGCTGAAACTTCAGGTTGAAATACTCTTCTTCCAGGTCGGCGAGTTTCTCCTCGCGCTCCTTTTCGGACAGCTCCCGGATTTCCTTCATCTTCATGGTAGTCGTTTCCCGCCTGTTACTTGTTCACGATGATCCGGGTGGCCACCGGAAGTTTGTGCGACGCCAGACGCAGGGCCTCCTTGGCCACGTCCTCCGCCACGCCGGACATTTCGTAAAGGATCCTTCCGGGCTTGACGACAGCGACCCAGAATTCCGGGTTGCCCTTACCCTTACCCATGCGGGTCTCGGCCGGCTTCTTGGAAATCGGCTTGTCCGGAAAAATCCGGAGCCAGATCTTTCCGCCACGCTTGACGTGACGGGTCATGGCGATACGTGCCGCCTCGATCTGGCGGTTGGTGATCCAGCCGCACTCCAGAGTCTGCAAGGCGTACTCGCCGAAATTGACCTTCCCGCCGCGGAACGCGGTGCCGCGCATTCGGCCCTTGTGTTTTTTGCGATATTTGACGCGCTTGGGCATCAACATGACTGTAACTCTCCCAGCTTGCTATTCGTGTTCGTCAGGATGCGGCGGCTTCGCCTTCTTCGGCGCTGTCCGTCGCTCCTTCAAAAATCTCGCCCTTGTACACCCACACCTTGATGCCGATGATGCCGTAGGTGGTGCGGGCTTCGGCGGTGCCGTAATCGATGTCGGCGCGAAGCGTGTGCAGAGGCACGCGGCCTTCGCGGTACCACTCACTGCGCGCGATTTCCGCGCCGCCCAGGCGACCCGACACGCGGATCTTGATGCCCTTGCCGCCGAAGCGCAGGGCGCTGACCACCGCCTTCTTCATGGCGCGGCGGAAGGAAATCCGTTTCTCCAACTGCATGGCCACATTCTGCGCGATGAGCGAGGAGTCGAGCTCCGCCCGGCGGATTTCCTTGATGTTCAGGTTGATTTGCTTGGCCGTGCCGATGATCCTCTGCAACTCTTCCTTCACCCGATCCACTTCCAGCCCCTTCTTGCCGATGATGATGCCGGGGCGGGCGGTGTGGATGTTGATGCGGATGCGGCTCGCCGAGCGCTCGATCTCCAGGTTCGAAATCCCCGCATGCGACAGGTTTTTGCGCAGGTGCGTGCGGATCTTGATGTCCTCCTGCAGGAGATCGGCGTAATCTTTCTTTGCGTACCAGTTGGATTTCCAGGGCTTGTTGATGCCCAGGCGGAACCCGTAGGGATGTACCTTCTGACCCATGTGTCGGTTACTCCTTTTCGTCCAGCACAAGCGTGATGTGGCTGGTGCGTTTGCGAATGAGGGTCGTCATCCCCCGCGCTCGCGGCAATTGGCGTTTCATGGTCACACCTTCATCCACCGTGACCTTGTGGACATACAGATCGTCCACGTCCAGCACCTTGTGATTTTCCTCGGCATTGGCCAACGCCGACTTCAGCAGTTTCTGAAACAGACCTGCCGCCTTCTTCCGCGTGAAGACAAGGATGTTCATCGCGTCGTTCACGTTCTTACCGCGGATCATATCGGCAATCAAACGCGCTTTACGCGGGGCCGTGCGGGCATGCTTCAATTGGGCTCTGACACTCATTTCCGTTGCTCTCGATTAAATTACTTGGCTGGTGCCGCTTTTTTGGTTTTGCCGCTATGGGCCTTGAAGGTGCGGGTCGGGGAAAACTCCCCCAGCTTGTGCCCCACCATATTTTCCGTGACGAACACGGGAATGAACTTCTTGCCGTTGTGCACCGCCAGGGTGTGCCCCACAAAATCCGGGAGGATGGTGGACCGCCGGGACCAGGTCTTGACGACCTTCTTCTCGTTCTTGCGGTTCATCTGCTCCACCTTGTCCGCCAGATGCTGATCGACAAAGGGCCCTTTTTTCAGTGATCGCGCCATTGCGCTCCTGCCTTCTAAAGTTGATTATTTCTTGCGCCGACTCAGGATGTACCGATCCGACAGTTTCTTTTTCTTGCGCGTCTTGTAACCCTTGGCCGGCATGCCGTACGGACTGCACGGGTGACGCCCACCTGAGGAACGGCCTTCACCACCACCCATCGGATGATCCACCGGGTTCATGGCCACGGCGCGCGGACGCGGTCGGCGTCCCATCCAGCGTGTGCGCCCGGCCTTACCGAGCGACACGTTCTCGTGCTCCGCATTACCGACAGCTCCCACCGTGGCGCGGCACTTGACCGAAACCAGCCGCACCTCGCCGGACTTGAGCTTGATGTTGGCGTAATCGCCTTCCTTCGCCATCAACTGCGCGTAGGTTCCGGCACTGCGCGCGATCTGCCCGCCCTTGCCGGGCTTGAGCTCGATATTGTGAATCGTGGTGCCGACAGGAATGTCTTCCAGGTGCAGGCAGTTGCCAACACGCACCTCGGCGTCCCGGCCGGACATCACCGTAGCGCCGTCCTTGAGTTCCGAAGGCGCCAGGATGTACCGCTTCTCGCCATCCTTGTAAATAAGGAGCGCGATGTTTGCCGAGCGGTTGGGATCGTATTCGATGCCCACCACCTTCGCTTCGACGCCGTCTTTATTCCGCCGGAAATCGATTTTGCGGTACAGCTTGCGGTGCCCGCCGCCGCGCCGCCGGGCGGTGATGCGCCCGTTGCTGTTGCGGCCCCCCTTGCGGGAGATCGACACCAGCAGGCTCTTCTCCGGCGTCTTCTTGGTCACCTCGCCGAAGTCCGAGATCGTCTGGAACCGGACGCCGGCGGAAGTCGGATTGAGTTTTCTTACAGGCATGGCCGCTTACGCTCCTTCAAAAAAGTCGATCTTGTCGCCGTCCTTCAACGTGACGATGGCCTTTTTCGTCGCCTTCGTGAACCCGAGGTTCCTGCCGAAGCGCTTATGCTTGGGCTTCACGTTGAGGGTGTTCACATCCAGCACGGTGACGTTGAAGATTTTCTCCACGGCCTGCTTGATCTGAAGCTTGTTGGCATCGCGCTTCACCTGAAACATCACACGATTGCCGTCTTCCAGCATCATGGTGCTCTTTTCAGTAATGAGCGGCTTCTCTAATACTCGGTAAAGGTCGGTGGACATCAGCTGAGTCGCTCCTCTAATTTCTTGAGAGAGTCGGGGGTGCACACGATTTTCTGATGCACCAGCAGGTCGAACACGTTGACCCCATCCACCGACAGCACATTGGTCTGCGGCAGGTTGCGCACGGCGAGTTCCAGGTTCGGGCTTTTCTCGGCCACCAGGAACAGCGTTTTCTCCGGCAACCCCAGCTTGCCGAGCAGAGCCACGGCCTGCTTGGTTTTGGGTGCTTCGAGGTTCAGTGATTCGACCACTTGAATATTATTACCTTGCAATCGTTCGGCGAGAACAGAGCGGATGGCGAGCTTGCGGGACTTCTTCGAAAGCTTGTGCGTGTATGCGCGCGGGCGGGGACCGAAAACCGTCATACCCCCACGCCAAATAGTGG
Source organism: Nitrospina gracilis Nb-211 (assembly GCF_021845525.1). NCBI lineage: Bacteria > Pseudomonadati > Nitrospinota > Nitrospinia > Nitrospinales > Nitrospinaceae > Nitrospina > Nitrospina gracilis. The sequence goes on from NZ_JAKJKD010000001.1 coordinate 2,811,389, forward strand.
AGCGGGTGCTGCCGTGACGGGCACGCCCAGTTCCTTTCTGCCGCCAGGGCTTTTTACCGCCGCCGCTGATGTCGCCGCGGTTTTCTATGGTCGCCGCCGTGCCGCGCCGCCGGGTCGCCAACTGCATGACGACATACTGCTGCACCAGGTGTTCGCGGACGGGTCCTTCAAACACCTCGGGCGACAGCGTGGCCGTACCGACCTTTTTGTTTTCTGTATCGACGATTTCGAGTTCCGCCATGTCCGTTCTTTCGCTTCTTTCGCTCTAGATTATTTCTTGCCGCCGGCCTTCGCTTCAACGATGCGTACCAACCGACCGTTGGCGCCCGGCACCGAGCCACGCACCAGGATCAGATTATTCCCCGCATCCACCCGGACAACCTTGAGATTCTTCGCATGCACCTTTTTACCACCCATGCGCCCGGCCATCTTCTGGCCTTTCAGCGTGCGCCCGGGATAGGTGTGCATACCGATGGCGCCGCCGCCGCGGAACGACTCATGCGTGCCGCGCGATGCCGGCTGACCGCGGAAGTTGTACCGGCGAACCACACCGGAGAAACCGCGGCCCTTGGAGACGCCGACCACATCCACCAGCTCGCCCTCGGCGAACGCATCCACCTTGAGTTGCTGGCCCATGGCGTCATCGGCCACTTCCAGGTCGCGGAATTCCTGCAGGACCCGGGCGGGCTCCGCCTTGATCTTGCTGTAATACCCCGCCAGCGGCTTATTGGTGTGCTTCGGCTTGCGTTGACCGTAGGCCACCACCACGGCGTCGTACCCGTTTTTATCCTGGGTGCGTTTATCCACGGGCACACACCGCTCGACCTGGATGACGGTGACAGGGACACAGTCGCCGTTTTCCAGATAGACCTGGGTCATTCCCAATTTTTTACCGAGCAAACCTTTCATCGATCCCGACCGTTCTTACAGTTTGATTTCAATGTCCACGCCACCGCTGAGGTCCAGCTTCATGAGGGCGTCGACGGTTTGCGGGGTGGGCTCGAGAATTTCCAGGATACGCTTGTGCGTCCGGATCTCGAACTGCTCCCGCGATTTCTTATCCACATGCGGCGACCGCAACACGGTCCACCGGTTCTTCTTGGTCGGAAGCGGGATGGGGCCAACCACCCGGGCGCCGGTGCGCTTGGTGGTCTCCACGATTTCCCCGACCGACCAGTCGAGCAGTTTGTGGTCGTAAGCCTTCAGCTTGATTTTTATTTTCTGATCGCTCATTAGTCCAGAATCTCGCTGACGATGCCCGCGCCCACAGTCCGGCCGCCTTCACGAATTGCGAACCGCAATTCCTTGGCCATTGCCACGGGGGTGATCAATTCCACCTCGAAGGTGACGTTGTCGCCCGGCATAACCATCTCCACGCCCTGCGGCAGGGTGACCACGCCGGTCACGTCCGTGGTGCGGAAATAGAACTGCGGCCGATAGCCATTGAAGAACGGAGTGTGACGTCCGCCCTCTTCCTTGGTCAGGATATACACCTCTGCCTTGAACTTCGCGTGCGGGGTGATGGAACCGGGCTTCGCCAAAACCTGCCCGCGCTCGATGTCATCGCGCTTGGTGCCGCGGAGCAGACAGCCGACGTTGTCGCCAGCCTGACCATCGTCCAGCAGCTTGCGGAACATTTCGACGCCGGTGACGGTGGTCTTGGTGGTCGGACGGAAACCAACGATTTCCACCTCTTCACCCACCTTGATGACACCCGTCTCAATACGGCCGGTGGCCACGGTGCCGCGTCCGGAGATGCTGAAGATATCCTCGATCGGCATCAGGAACGGCTTATCGATCGGGCGTTCCGGAACCGGGATGTCCGCGTCGCAGGCGGCCATCAGATCCCAGATGCACTGGGTTTTCTCGGGGTCCTCGGCGTTTTCCAGAGCCTGAAGCGCACTGCCGCGGACGACGGTGATGTCGTCGCCGGGGAACTCATACTTATTGAGCAGTTCGCGCACTTCCAGCTCGACCAGGTCCAGCAGTTCCGGATCGTCTACCATATCGCATTTATTCATGAACACGACAATCTTGGGCACGCCGACCTGGCGGGCAAGCAGGATGTGCTCGCGGGTCTGCGGCATGGGGCCGTCGGTGGCGCTCAACACCAGGATCGCGCCGTCCATCTGCGCCGCACCGGTGATCATGTTCTTGACGTAGTCGGCATGGCCCGGGCAGTCCACGTGGGCATAGTGACGGGTTTCCGTCTGGTATTCCACGTGCGCGATGGCGATGGTGATACCGCGCTCTTTTTCCTCAGGCGCTTTGTCGATCTGGTCGAACGCGATGCTCTGCGCCATCCCCTTTTTAGAAAGAACTTCGGTGATGGCCGCTGTGAGCGTGGTTTTACCATGGTCAACATGCCCGATGGTTCCGATGTTCACGTGGGGTTTATCTCTCACAAATTTTTCTTTTGCCATACCGATTCACTCCATTAATGATGAAATCATTGTTCCGGTTTTTATATTCGTTTTGTTTATACGGTCACTTCACTTGAGGTTCCGGTGGACTTGGCGATCAATTCCTCCGCAATCGCATTCGGAACCACATCATATTTCAAAAATTCCATGGAATAATTGGCGCGACCCTGGGTGTTCGACCGAAGATCGGTGGAATACCCGAACATGCCGGCCAGCGGCACTTCGCACCGCACCACCTTCGCGCCAGCGCGGTCGCCCAGCTCTTTAACCTTGCCGCGCTTCGAATTGAGATGGCCGATGACGTCGCCCATGAACTCCTCGGGCGTGACCACCTCCACGTCCATGATCGGCTCCAGAAGAACCGGTTTGGCCTTCCTCGCCGCGTCGCGGAAAGCGATGGACGCACAAATCTTAAAAGCCATCTCCGAAGAGTCCACATCGTGGTACGAACCGTCGGTCAGGATGACGCGAACGTCCACCATCGGGAACCCGCACAGCACACCGCGGTCCATGGATTCCTGAACCCCCTTTTGAACCGCAGGAATATATTCCTTCGGAATCGCACCGCCGACGATCTTATTGACAAACTCAAACCCTTCACCCGCCTTGCGCGGCTCGAGGGTGATCTCAACATGACCATACTGGCCGCGGCCACCGGTCTGCTTGACGTACTTGTAACTGTGGTCCGTCTGCTTAGTGACGGTCTCGCGGTACGCCACCTGCGGCTTGGATACACTAACGTCGAGGTTGAACTCGCGCTTCATGCGATCCACCAGGATCTCCAGGTGCAACTCACCCATGCCGGAGATGATGGTCTGCGAGGTTTCCGGATCGACCTTCACCTCGAACGTCGGATCTTCCTGCTGGAGCTTGATGAGACAGTCGGACAGCTTTTCCTGCTCCTGCTTGGTCTTGGGCTCGATGGCCACGGAGATGACAGGCTGCGGAAAGGAAATGGACTCCAGAATGACGGGGCTTTCTTCGCGGCACAGGGTATCACCGGTAAACGTCTTCTTGAAACCGATCGCCGCGGCGATATCCCCGGCACCAACCTCATCCACCTCTTCACGCTTGTTGGCGTGCATGCGGAGCAGGCGACCCACTCGCTCCTTCTGATTCTTCGTCGAGTTATAGACGTACGTGCCGCTCTTGATGCTCCCCGAATACACGCGGAAGTAGGCCAGCTGACCGACAAACGGATCGGTCATGATCTTGAAGGCAAGCGCGGCGAGCGACTGACTTTCATCCACCGGGCAGGTCACTTCTTCCTGATTGTTCGGGTTGACGCCCACCACTTCCGCCACCTGGTCCGGCGACGGCAGGTAATGCACGACGGCATCGAGAAGCTGCTGCACACCCTTATTCTTGAACGAGGCGCCGCAGAAAATCGGCGTGAACGCGAGAGCCAGCACACCCTTACGGAGGGCCGCGCGGATTTCCTCCTCGCTCACATCCTCACCGCCCAGATACTTCTCCATGAGCGTCTCATCGACATCGGCCAGCGCTTCCAGCATGTAGTCGCGATACTCCTGAGCCTGATCGAGATACTCTTCGGGAATTTCCTGAGTGTCGTAAGCCTCGCCCTTCTGATACTTGTCCGAGTAAACGTTAGCCTTCATGGTGACCAGATCAATGAGACCGACAAACTCCGCTTCCGACCCGATGGGCAACTGCACCGGCACCGGATGCGCGTTCAGGCGCTCCTTCATCTGCTTCACACAACCCAGAAAATTCGCGCCCGCGCGATCCATCTTATTGACGAACCCGATGCGCGGCACCTTGTATTTGGTAGCCTGACGCCAAACCGTCTCAGACTGCGGCTCGACGCCGCCGACAGCACAGAACACACCCACGGCTCCATCCAGCACACGGAGCGACCGCTCAACTTCAGCGGTGAAATCGACGTGACCCGGCGTGTCGATGATATTGATCTGATGACCCAGCCAGAAACACGTGGTGGCAGCGGAGGTGATGGTGATACCGCGCTCCTGCTCCTGCTGCATCCAGTCCATAGTCGCACTGCCCTCATGGACCTCACCGATCTTGTGACTCTTGCCGGTGTAATAAAGGATACGCTCGGTCGTCGTGGTCTTACCCGCGTCGATGTGGGCGATGATGCCGATATTCCGGATTTGACTGATTTTGGGCTTCTTACTCATAACACCTTGATATGCTGCTCGGTAACCGCGTTACCAGCGGTAGTGGGCGAACGCCTTGTTGGCTTCGGCCATTCGATGAACATCTTCCTTCTTCCGGACCGCGCCGCCGGTGCTGTTGTAAGCATCGACCAGCTCGTCCGTCAACCTGTCCGCCATGGAGCGGCCTGCGCGGCTGCGCGCGTTGCTGATGATCCAGCGGATACTGAGCGCCGTGCGCCGATTGCTACTGACCTCCACCGGAACCTGGTACGTGGCGCCACCAACCCGGCGGGACCGCACTTCCAGAAGCGGCGCAGCATTGTCCACCGCCTTCTTGAACACCCGAAGGGGCTCCTCGTCCTTCACCCGTTTGCCGATGTTGTCGAGCGCCGAATAGAACATGCGTTCCGCGACACTCTTCTTGCCCCGCTTGAGGAGGCTATTGACAAACCGGGCGACCAGGATGTCGTTGTACTTGGGATCCGGCAGGATCTCCCGTTTTTCCGCTTCTCGTCTTCTTGCCATGATTGCGTATAATTCTTAATTAGGTTTTCTTCGGTTTCTTGGCGCCGTACTTGGAACGGCTCTGCATACGGTTGGCCACGCCCAAAGTATCGAGACTGCCGCGGACCACATGGTACCGCACACCCGGCAGGTCCTTCACGCGGCCGCCGCGAATCAGCACAATCGAGTGCTCCTGAAGATTGTGCCCGACGCCCGGAATGTAGCTCGTCACTTCCATACCATTGGTCAACCGGACACGCGCTACTTTACGCAATGCCGAATTCGGCTTTTTCGGAGTGGACGTATACACACGAACACACACCCCGCGTTTCTGCGGGCACGATTTCAATGCCGGCGACGCCGTTTTCTCTACCGGCTGACGCCGGCCTTTTTTGACCAATTGATTGATGGTCGGCACAATAAAGTTCTCCTGATAGAAGGACCAACACCTAAACAAAACCCAGTTGACCCATCCTCAACTAATTGAATTTGTTGGAATGTTCAGAGTATGTATGTAGTAGGCCGAAAAGCTTGGATTTTATCACTCCCCCGCCGGGAGTCAAGGGAATTCTCTGGTATTTTTTTCTTACTCTACCACGGCCGGGGTTTCTTCTTCCTCCGCCGGCTTCACTTCCTCGACTTCCTCGAATTCCGGCTCCTCAATGCGGATGCCGCTGTAGGCGCGGCAGCCGGTTCCGGCCGGAATCAACCTACCCATGATCACATTTTCTTTCAATCCAAACAGGTGGTCTTCCTTACCACTGACCGCCACTTCCGTCAGCACCCGCGTGGTCTCCTGGAAGGAGGCGGCGGAGATGAAACTTTCCGTGCTGAGTGACGATTTGGTGATACCCAAAAGGACCGGCTGGCCCTGCGCGGGCTTGCCTTTTTCCTTGATGGTCTCCTGGTTCTTCTCGTTGAAGACCTTGCGGGTCACCTGCTCGCCGACCAGCAGGTCGGTGTCTCCGGGCTCCTCCACCTGCAGGTGGCGGAGCATCTGGCGGACGATGACCTCGATATGCTTGTCGTTGATGGCGACGCCCTGCAGGCGGTACACCTCCTGAACCTCGTTGACGAGGTATTTCTGCAATTCGTTTTCACCGAGGATGCGCAGAATATCGTGCGGATTGGCGGCACCGTCCATCAGCGCCTCACCAGCCTGCACTTCGTCGCCTTCGTGCACGTTGATGTGCTTGCCGCGCGGGATCAGGTACTCGCGCTCCTCGCCGCTCTCGTTGACGATGACCACTTTCCGCATACCCTTGACGAATCCGCCAAACTTGACGGTACCGTTGATTTCGGAAATGGTCGCCTGCTCGTGCGGTTTGCGCGCCTCGAACAGTTCTGCAACCCGCGGCAGACCGCCGGTGATGTCTTTCGTTTTCGCCGTCTCGCGCGGAATCTTGACGATGACGTCACCCGCGTTGATGCGGTCGCCTTCGCTGACGTTGATGTGCGCGCCCGCCGGCAGGATGTAGCGCCGGACGGTTTCGCCCTTGTCGTCCTTGATCGAAATGCGCGGCTGACGCTTCTCGTCGCGATGGCTGATGATGACCTTGGTGGACAGACCCGTGATTTCGTCGAAGTCCTCTTTCATGGTGATGCCTTCCACCACGTCGCCGAAAGCGATGGTGCCTTCGACTTCGGTGAGGATCGAGTTCGTGTACGGGTCCCACTCGACCAGCGTCTGGTTCTCGTGAACCTCCTGGCCGTCATGCACCTTCAACTTCGCCGCATAGACAACGGAATATTTTTCTTTTTCACGGCCGTTTTCGTCCTGCACCACCAGACTGCCGTTGCGGTTCATGACGATGATCTCGCCGCGCTGGTTCTTGATCGTGCGCAGGCCCTGGTACTTGATGATACCGCCCTTCTTCGTGCTGAGCGTCGTCTGCTCGACCACGCGGCTCGCGGTACCACCGATGTGGAAGGTCCGCATGGTGAGCTGGGTGCCCGGCTCGCCGATGGACTGCGCGGCGATGACGCCGATGGGCTCACCGATCTCCACCCAGCCGTTGGTGGCCAGGTTGCGTCCGTAACACTTCACGCACAGGCCCTGTTTGGATTCGCAGGTCAGGTTGGAACGGATGCGGATGCTTTCGATGCCCGAGTTCTCAATGGTCTCGACCACGCGCTCGTCGATCATCTCGTTGGCTTTCACCAGCACCTGGTTGGTGAACGGATCGACCACGTCTTCCAGACTGGTCCTGCCGAGGATGCGCTCACCCAGCGGCTGGATGATCTCGCCCGCTTCCACCAGCGACGACAACTCGATGCCGCGCAGGGTACCGCAGTCTTCTTCCAGAATGATGATATCCTGCGCCACGTCCACCAGCCGCCGCGTCAGGTAACCGGAGTTCGCGGTCTTGAGCGCGGTGTCGGCCAGACCTTTACGCGCGCCGTGGGTGGAGATGAAGTACTGGATCACCGACAGCCCTTCGCGGAAGTTCGCGGTGATGGGCGTTTCGATGATCTCACCCGACGGCTTGGCCATGAGGCCGCGCATGCCGGCCAACTGGCGCAACTGCTGGGAACTGCCGCGCGCACCGGAGTCGGCCATGATGAAGATCGAGTTGAAGTCCTTGGACTCGACACCCTTTACAATGTTTTCGTCTTCCACTTCCAGTTCGCGGAACATCTCCTCGGACACCCGCTCGGTGACGTGCGCCCAGATGTCGATGACCTTGTTGTAACGCTCGCCGTTGGTGATGAGACCGTCGCGGTACTGGTTGTACACGCGGAGCACTTCCTCACCCGCCTTGTTCACCAGCGTTTCCTTGGCTTTCGGAATCCGCATGTACTCGGTGGAGATGGACAGGCCTGCCTCGGTGGCGTAATGAAACCCGAGCGTCTTGACCGCATCCAACAACGCCACCGTTTTTTCCCGTCCCACAATCTGGAACGACGTGGAGATCAGGTTGGACAGGGTTTTCTTGTTCATCTCCTGGTTGACCAGCTTGAACGGCAATTCTTCCGGCAACACTTCATACAAAAGAACGCGGCCGGTGGTGGTGACCTCCAGGTTGCCGTCGACCTCGACCATCATCTTCGCCTGCAGGTGCAGTTCTCCGTGGTCGTACGCCGCGCGCACTTCGCGCAGGTTGGAGAACACGCGGCCCTCACCCGGCACGTTGCCGCGGATCTTGGTCATGTAGTAACAGCCGAGAACGATGTCCTGACTGGGCACGGCGATGGGTTTGCCGTTGGCCGGAGACAATACGTTGTTGGGCGCCATCATCAGCAGTTTCGCTTCGACCTGCGCTTCCATCGACAAAGGCACGTGCACCGCCATCTGGTCGCCGTCGAAATCCGCGTTGAACGCGGTGCAGACGAGCGGATGAATGCGGATCGCCTTGCCTTCGATCAACACCGGCTCGAACGCCTGAATGCCGAGACGATGCAGAGTGGGCGCGCGGTTGAGCAGAACCGGATGCTTCTGAATGACTTCTTCCAATACTTCCCAAACTTCGGCGCGCTCCTGCTCGACCATCTTCTTTGCGGTCTTGATGGTGGCGGCGTAACCTTTCTGTTCGAGCCGGTTGAAGATGAACGGCTTGAACAACTCGAGCGCCATCTTCTTCGGCAGACCGCACTGATGCAGTTTGAGTTCGGGGCCGACAACAATAACCGAGCGGCCGGAGTAATCGACGCGCTTGCCGAGCAGGTTCTGCCGGAAGCGGCCCTGCTTGCCTTTCAGCATGTCGCTCAGGGATTTGAGCGGGCGCTTGTTGGTGCCGCGAAGCGTGCGGCCGCGGCGGCCGTTGTCGAACAGCGCCGACACCGCTTCCTGCAGCATGCGTTTTTCGTTGCGGATGATGATCTGCGGCGCTTTCAACTCCATCAACCGTTTCAGCCGGTTGTTGCGGTTGATGACGCGGCGGTACAGATCGTTGAGATCGGACGTGGCGAAGCGGCCGCCGTCCAGAGGCACCAGCGGGCGCAACTCCGGCGGAATGACGGGCACCACGCTCAGGATCATCCACTCCGGCCGGTTGCCGGATTTGCGGAAGGCCTCGATGATCTTGAGGCGCTTGGCGATCTTGCGCTTGTTGAGCACCGAGGTCGTCTTCGCCAGGTTTTCCTTCAACTGCTCGGCGGTGGCGTCGAGGTCGATGTTCTTCAGCATCTCGTACACCGCTTCGGAGCCGACCATCACCTTCAGGCCATGCGGGTACTCGATTTCCGCTTCACGGTATTCCTTCTCATCCAGCAGTTGACCGGGTTTGAAATCCGATTCGCCCGGATCGACCACTACGTAGTTTTCAAAATATATGATGCGCTCGAGTTCCTTGAGCGTGAGATCCAGCACGTGGCCGATGCGGCTCGGCAGTCCCTTGAAGAACCAGATATGCGCGACGGGGCTGGCCAGCTCGATATGCCCCAGCCGCTCGCGGCGGACCTTGGACAGGATGACTTCCACACCACACTTCTCGCACACCACCCCCTTGTGCTTCATGCGCTTGTACTTGCCGCAGTTGCACTCCCAATCCTTCACCGGACCGAAGATCTTGGCGCAGAACAGGCCGTCCCGCTCCGGCTTGAAGGTCCGGTAATTGATGGTTTCAGGCTTTTTGACTTCCCCGTACGACCAGGACCGGATTTTCTCCGGAGAAGCCAGCCTGACCCGGATGGCGTCGAACATGATCGGATTCTTGGGTTTTTCAAAAATGTTCAGGGTATCCACAAGCGTGGTCTCCTAAATGAAAGTTTATTTAAAAATTCGTTCCGGACAGGAAGCCGTCCCTGTCGCCCCGGCGGCCGCTATTTGCTGGCGGTCTCCATCAGTTCCACGTCGATGGCCAGGCTCTGCAACTCCTTGACCAGTACGTTGAACGATTCCGGAAGGCTGGGCGTCAGATTGGTATCGCCCTTAACGATGGCTTCGTACATCCGCTTGCGGCCCTCGACGTCGTCGGATTTGACCGTGAGCATCTCCTGCAGGGTGTAGGCGCCGCCGTAGGCTTCCAGCGCCCAGACCTCCATCTCACCCAGACGCTGACCGCCGAACTGCGCCTTGCCGCCCAGCGGCTGCTGGGTGACGAGGGAGTAGGGTCCCGTCGACCGGGCGTGGATCTTGTCGTCCACGAGGTGATGCAGTTTGAGCATGTAGATGTACCCCACCATGACCTTCTGGTGAAACGGCTGACCGGTACGCCCGTCGAACAGTCTGACTTCGCCGGTGGGCGAGCAACCGGAATCGACGAGCAGCTTGCGCACGTCTTCTTCCTGCGCGCCGTCGAAGACGGGCGTTGCGACGTGCTTGCCGCTGGCCTTGGCCGCCATGCCGAGGTTGGTTTCGAATATCTGGCCGACGTTCATACGCGACGGTACGCCGAGCGGATTGAGGATGAGCTCGATCGGCGTTCCATCATCCATATACGGCATGTCCTCTTCCGGAACGATCTTGGAGACGACACCCTTGTTGCCGTGACGGCCGGCCATTTTGTCGCCCACCTGAAGCTTGCGTTTCATGGCGACGAACACCTTCACCAGCTTGATAACACCGGGGGCCAGGTCGTCGCCTTTCTTCAGCTTGGCGATCTTGTCATTCATCATGGTTTTGAGGATGTGGATCTGATCCTTACTGGCATCCTCAATCTGCTGAAGCTCATTCGGGTCCACGTCCTTAACCGGAATCTTCGCCAGGTCCTTCGAAGGCATTTTGGCGAGGTCTTCCTCGGTCAGGTCCTGCCCCTTTTTGAAAACTTTTTTGCCGATGGTGGTGGCCTTGGTCACCTGCTTGCCTACCAGCATGGACAGAAGTTTCTTTTCGCTTTCGTTCTTAACGATCTCGATTTCGTCGCTGAAGTCCTTCTCGATCTTGGAGACTTCCTCCTCCTCGATGGACAGCGTACGGGAATCCTTGTCGACTCCTTTACGCGAGAACACCTTGACGTCGATGACGATGCCCTGAATGCCCGGCGGCACGCGCAGGGACGTGTCGCGCACGTCGCCCGCCTTTTCGCCGAAGATCGCTTTCAACAGCTTTTCTTCCGGGCTCAACTGCGTCTCGCCCTTCGGCGTGATCTTGCCCACGAGAATGTCGTTGGGCGCAACCGAAGCACCGATGCGGATGATGCCGCTGTCGTCCAGGTTTCGGAGCGCTTCCTCGCCCACATTCGAGATGTCGCGGGTGATGTCTTCCTTGCCCTGCTTGGTGTCGCGGGCTTCCACCTCGAACTCCTCGATGTGAACGGACGTGAAGACGTCCTCCTTCACCACCTTCTCGCTGATGACGATGGCGTCCTCGAAGTTGTAACCTTCCCAAGGCATGAACGCGACCAGCACGTTGCGACCCAGAGCCAGCTCGCCCAGGTCCGTGGACGGACCGTCGGCAATGACCTGCCCCTTCTTCACCTTCTCCCCGGTGCGGACCAGGGGGCGCTGGTTGATGCAGGTGTTCTGGTTCGAACGCTGGTACTTGGCCAGCGTGTAGATGTCCACACTGGAATCCAGCATGCCCTTCTTCTTCTGCCGGCCGGAAGTGCGCACCACGATGCGGGACGCATCGGAACTGATGACCTCGCCGTCGTTCTCCGCCACCACCACGGCGCCGGAGTCGCGGGCCACCACCTCTTCCATGCCGGTGCCGACCAGGGGCGCTTCCGTCTGCAAAAGCGGCACCGCCTGGCGCTGCATGTTGGAACCCATGAGTGCGCGGTTGGCGTCGTCGTTTTCCAGAAACGGAATCAGAGACGCGGCGACGCTGATCAACTGCTTGGGCGATACGTCCATCAGGTTGATCTTCTCGCGCGGCGACAGGATGAAGTCACCGCCCTGACGCGCATCGACGATTTCATTGACGAAGCGGTTCTTGTCGTCGAGCTCGGCGTTGGCCTGCGCGATGACGAAATCGTCTTCCACCATCGCATTGTGAAACTCGACGTTGTCGCTCACCTTGGCATCGGTCACGCGCCGGTACGGCGTCTCGACAAACCCGTAGTCGTTCACCCTGGCATACGTGCTGAGCGACGCGATGAGACCGATGTTCGGTCCTTCCGGCGTTTCAATGGGACAAATACGTCCGTAGTGCGTGGGATGCACGTCGCGCACCTCAAATCCGGCGCGTTCGCGCGTGAGACCGCCGGGTCCCAATGCGCTCAAACGCCGCTTGTGCGTGACCTCGGAAAGCGGGTTGGTCTGGTCCATGAACTGCGACAGCTGACTGCTCCCGTAAAATTCCTTGATCGCCGCGGTGACCGGCTTCGAGTTGATCAGGTCGTGCGGCATGGAGACGTCCAGATCCTGAATGGACATGCGCTCGATGATGGCGCGCTCCATGCGCACCAGCCCAACGCGGAACTGGTTCTCCAAAGACTCACCCACCGCGCGCACGCGGCGGTTGCCCAGATGATCGATGTCGTCCACCACGCCGATGCCGTTCCTCAGGTCCACCATATAGCGGATGACGGCAATGAGATCGTCACGCGTGAGCAGGCGGTTTTCCAGCGGCACGTCGAGGCCGAACTTCTGGTTCATCTTGATTCTGCCGACCACCGACAGGTTGTACCGCTTCGGGTTGAAGAACAGGTTGTAGAACAGCGTCTTCGCAATCTCCGTCGTCGGCGGGTCGCCGGGGCGGAGGCGTTTGTAGATTTCGCGGATGGCTTCGTCCGAGTCGGCGATCTTTGCCTGCGCCAGCGTGTCGCGGATGGCGGTGTCCGGATGCTCCTCGTCGATGGACAGCACCGAAAACTCACTTACGTTGTGTTTGGACAACACCGCCAGTGTCTCGGGGGTGATCTCCGTGTTCGAGTCGAGCAGAACCTCGCCGGTTTCCTTGTCCACGATATCCTGCGCGAGATAGCCGCCGATCAGCGTTTCCTTGTCGATCTCCACGCGCTGAGCCTTGCTCATGCGACGCAGTTTCTTGATCTGTTGCGGCGCGATCTTTTTGCCCGACTTGACGAGCACGTCTTCGGTTTTCGGGTCAATGACGTCTTCGAGCACCTTGATGCCGCACATCAGGCCTTTGCTGCCCATGAAATAACGGTCGTCCTTGACCAGCCGCGACACTTTTTCGACGGTATAAAACGCGGCGAGAATCTCTTCCTGATTCATGCCGAACGCACTGAGCAGAACCGTCGCCGGCAGCTTTCTGCGGCGGTCGATCTTGACGTGCAGGATATCCTTGATATCGAATTCGAAGTCGAGCCACGAACCGCGGTCCGGGATGACGCGCGCGCTGTACAGGATTTTTCCGCTGACGTGACTGCGGCCCTTGTCATGCGCGAAGAACGCGCCGGGGGAGCGGTGCATCTGGCTGACGATGACACGCTCGACACCATTGATCATGAACGTTCCCGTGGGACCCATGACCGGCATCTCACCCAGGAAAATCTTCTGCTCCTTCACCTCCTTGACGGAGTTGATGGTGACTTCGGGAACCTTGAATTTCTGCAGAGCCTCGATGATGGCGTCATCGATCTCCGTGCGGGCGGGGATCAGCAGTTTGCCCGTTTCCGGGTTCTTCACTTCTTCGACGATGTATTTGCCGGGCAGTTCCTTGAGGATGCGCGCATTGACTTCGATCTTCTCACGCTGAAACAGGACCATGCGCACCATGATCTTGATCGGGTCGGAGTACGTGAGACCTTTCTGCCGGCATTCCGCGAGCTTGAATTTTTCCTTGTAGTTGGTTTCCTGGCCGCAGGTTTCGCACACCACTCCCACGCCGCCGAGTTCCTTGTACTCGCCGCAGGCACACTCCCACACGCCGACCTCATAGCCCACATAATCGATGCGGGCATTGATATTCAGGTCGGAAATAGGGAACACATCCTGAAACACTTCCTCCAGGCCCTGGATCTTGCGTTCCGCGGGGGCCGTGTCCGTCTGCAGGAAGTACTCAAAGGACTTCTTTTGAATTCCAATCAGGTTGGGGATCTCGATGACCGCAGGGATCCGGGAGAAGTCCAACCTTTCACGAACGGTGCTTTGGGTTCGATCGGTGGTTTTGATAGACATAGATTTAATCCAGTCCCCTGTTAAAGATTAATGGCCATACTCCTCCTCTCTTCAAAAGAAGGCGAAAGGCGTTACTTAATCTCAACAGTTCCACCAGCTTCTTCGATCTTCTTCTTGATCTCTTCAGCTTCTTCCTTTTTCACACCTTCTTTAATCGGCTTGGGAGCCGCTTCAACCAGGTCCTTGGCGTCTTTCAGACCCAGGCCCGTGATGCCGCGCACTTCCTTGATCACCTGGATTTTCTTGTCACCCGCGGCCGCGAGAATAACGTCAAACTCCGTCTTCTCTTCCGCCGCCGCACCGGCATCGCCGCCAGCACCCGCCGGCATCGCCATCATGGCCGGAGCCGCCGCCGTAACACCGTACTTGTCTTCCAATTCCTTGACGAATTCCGACATCTCCAAAACCGTCATGTTGTCAATGAAGGAAATGACGTCCTCTTTCGTGACTGCCATTGCAATCTCCTTTCTGGGATGAAACGCTTATTCAAATAATTTTCGAAAAAATTTCGTTCGCCTTTTTGGGTCCGCCCGAAAGTCAGCCCTGCTGAGCCTTCTTCTCGCGGACGGCATCCAGAGTACCCACCAGCTTGCGCTGCAGGCTGGCAAAAACACCCACAAAATTGCGGGTCGGTCCCTGGAAGACCGAAAGCATCTGCGAAATCAACACTTCCTTCGACGGCAGGTCGGCCAGCGCCTTGACCTGCTCCGGCGTCACCGCCTGACCGTCCACAATCCCGCAGACCACCTGCGGATTTTTTTCTACGCCCGATTTGGCAAAATCGGAAAGCGCCTTGGCCGGGGCCACCTCATCGTCGAAGCTGATGATGATGGACATCGGCCCTTCCCACGAAGTGTCAAGCACCTCGAAGGGCGTATTCTTCGCCGCAATGCGGGCGAGGGTGTTCTTGATGACCTTGAACTCGAGCGCCCGTCCCTTCATGTGCGCCCGAAGCTGGGTCATCTGCTCCGCCGACAGCCCCTGGTAATTCGCCAGCACCGCCGACTTGGCTTTGGTGAACACTCCGTTCAACCGTTCAATCTCTTTTGCTTTTACTGGTGTCGGCACGATGCGATCCCTTTCCTTTGCTCAAATCGTCTACTTCAATTCGCCAACCGCGATTCCGCATTCGCGATCCATCTCCACGGTCAGTTGCCGGTGTAAGCCACCTTCACGCCCGGGCCCATGGTGCTGGACAGCGACACGCCGCGGATGTACACGCCCTTTGCGGTGGAGGGCTTCATTTTGACCAGCGTCCCCATGAACTCCTTGAAATTCTCCGCCAGGTCTTCCACCGAGAAGCTGGCCTTGCCCACCGACGCGTGCACGATGCCCGCCTTGTCCACGCGGAAATCCACCTTACCCGCCTGGATCTGCCGGATGGCCTCCGCCACGTCGAAGGTGACGGTGCCGGTCTTCGGGTTGGGCATGAGTCCGCGCGGACCCAGCACCTTGCCGAGCTTGCCCACGGTGCCCATCATGTCCGGCGTGGCCACGACGCGGTCGAACTCGAACCACCCGTCCTGAATCTTCTTCACCAGGTCATCGCCGCCGACAAACTCCGCGCCCGCTTCCTTCGCTTCGGTTTCCTTTTCCCCCTTGGCGAACACCAGCACGCGGAATTTCTTGCCCGTGCCCTTGGGAAGCACCACGCTGCCGCGGATGTTCTGATCCGCCTTACGGGGATCGACGCCCAGCTTCACCGCCACGTCCAGCGACTGGTCGAATTTGGTCTCGACGCCGCCCTTGGCGAGCTGCAACGCCTCTTCCAGCGCGTAGCGCTGGTTGCGGTCGATCTTCTCCGCCGCCGCCCGGTATTTTTTTCCATGCCTGGCCATGCTGAATCCTTTCTCGCTCCTAATCCGTAACCTTGATGCCCATGCTTTTCGCGGATCCCTCGATGATCTTCATCGCTGCGTCCACATCGTACGCATTGAGGTCCGCTTTCTTGATTTCGGCGATTTCCTTCACCTGCGCCCGAGTGACGGTGCCCACGTTTTCCTTGCTGGGATGCGTCGAACCCTTGGCGATGCCCGCCGCCTGCTTGAGCAGAACCGAGGCGGGCGGAGACTTGGTGATGAAACTGAAACTACGGTCCTCATACACCGAAATGACGACCGGAATGATCATGCCTTCCTGGCCCTGCGTGGCGGCGTTGAACGCCTTGCAGAAATCCATGATGTTAACGCCGTTCTGACCGAGCGCCGGACCCACGGGCGGCGAAGGCGTCGCCTGCCCGGCGGCTATCTGCAGCTTGATCTGCGCCGCGACTTTCTTTTTCTTAGTGGCCATGTTGTCTCAACCTTTCGAATTCGTACTGCTCACACTTTCTCAATCTGCGGAAATTCCAGCTCCACCGGCGTCGCCCGTCCGAATATGGAAACCATGACCTTGACCTTACCCTTGTCGTGGTTGACTTCCTCCACGGTGCCATTGAAGTTCATGAACGGGCCGTCGATCACGCGCACGCCCTCGCCCTTCTCGAACTGGAACTTCGGCTTCGGCCGCTGGGACTCGCCCTTGACCTGATCCATGATTTCCTTGACCTCCGCCTCGGACAAAGGCGTCGGCTCCGTGCCGCCCAGAAAACCGGTGACCTTCGGCGTGTTCTTGATGAGGTACCAGACGTCCTGGTCCATATCGACCGAAATCAGCACGTACCCGGGCAGGAACTTGCGCGAACTGATTTTCTTTTTGCCCTGGCGTACCTCCACGACTTCTTCCGTGGGAATGACGATCTCTCCCAGCTTGTCGCGGACGCCGTGGTGCGCAAAGCGCTCCTCCAGACTCAGCTTAACCTTGTTCTCATAGCCGGAATAGGTATGAATCACATACCAGTCCTTACCCTTGGTCACCGCGTTCTCCATATCCTCGCTCATCCGGAAATCATGCCCTCCACGATTTTGGAAAGGATCGTATCCACGATCCAGAGAAACAGACCAATGAACGCCACCACGACGAACACCACCATGGTTCCACCGACAGCTTCCTTGCGGGCAGGCCACGTGACCTTCTTGACTTCCGCTTTGACTCCGGACAAGAATTCTTTACTTTTTGCGAGCATGGACCATCCGACACGTAAGTACGCAGGCCAGGAGGGATTCGAACCCCCAACCCCTAGATTTGGAGTCTAGTGCTCTAACCAATTAGAGCTACTGGCCTATCTCATTTCCTGAAGGCCACCGAAGGAGGCGCCTGCATACGACAGACCCCCGCCGGTCTCCCGGCGCAACCCGACCCAACTGATGAGTTGTTATTTAGTTTCTTTGTGAGGAGTGTGCTTCCTGCAGAACTTGCAATACTTGCTGAATTCCAAACGGCCCGTGGTTTTCTTCTTGTTCTTGGTGGTGGAATAATTCCGTCGCTTACACTCACCGCACGCCAAAAGTACAATATCCCTCATCGCTCAACTGTTTCCATCAGAAAGAAGAACCGGATCCGGCCCCGGCTCTTAAAGTTTCAGGTTGCTCCGGCAACGTTTTTTTTACTTCTCTATATCAAAAAACGGCAAGCCCACGATCGGGATTGAACCGATGACCTCTTCCTTACCAAGGAAGTGCTCCACCACTGAGCTACGTGGGCCTGATAATTCATGCCACTGTTTTGGAGCGGGAAACGGGACTCGAACCCGCGACCCTCAGCTTGGAAGGCTGACGCTCTAGCCAACTGAGCTATTCCCGCTGGAACCGTAGTTTGAAAATGGTGGGGAGAGGAGGATTCGAACCTCCGAAGGCTGAGCCGCCAGATTTACAGTCTGGTCCCTTTGACCGCTCGGGAATCTCCCCAGCTTCTGAGGTTGAAACAACCCCTGACAAAAAAAATAAAAAAGGGCTCCTAACTTCCTGAACCCAAAAGATCTTTGATTACAATATGTTACACAGGCGACACGGGCGCCCTTTGGCCTCCCCCCGCAAACCTTCTGCCTGCGGTTTCAACAACCGGGCCCTGTCAACCCACGTTATGTGCGCGAAAATATGGATTCTACTTGTTTGTTTCGATTAGTGTCAACAAAAAAGAATTAGATCCGGGCCAAATTTGAGGCTGGGGGATTTTCCGCCAAAATCCCGTTTCAATTTATCATGGATTTCACAAGGGAAACAAATTTTTTTGGACCCGCAGGACAATTTTTTCCGTTTTTCCGACCGTTTCACAGAATCCCCAACAACTTCTACGCTTTCAATTAGTTAGCGCTCACCTTCCGGACCAGCCTCAGTGGGCACCGGGGTTCCGTAAATCATCACCCAATCCACTTCCTCGCGCCCGCTTTCAAATGGTATATCGAACCAATCGCCTGACTTTTCATCCATGCGGAACGCTATGAGGTCGGCGGGGCGGCCGGGCTCCACGGTTCCGGCCTCGCTGTGCAAGGCTTCGGCCCCCCAACGGGTGGCCATTGTCAAAATTTCGGCCCGGCTCATATTCGGCAACATGGACTCGGCGAGCTTCAATTCGCGCAGAAAGTTCAGAGACTCGTTGCTGGCCAATGAATCCGTGCCCAGTCCCACCGGCACGCCCCGGTCCACCAGTTGGCGCACCGGCATATACTGCTCCCGGCCGAACCAGCAGGTGCTTCCGGGACAGAACACGGCGGTGACGTTCCGCCGGGCCAGCAAATCGACATCCGCCGTCACGTCGTTCAGATGCACGCCAACCAGGCCCTCCAGCGCGCCCAACCGGTCGAGGTAGGCAACCGGCCCTATCGCGGGCGGCTGCCAGGCGGCATCGTACGCGCCGCGCTTTTCCAGCAGATGGCGCATCGGCCCGTTGCCGGTGAGCAGGAATTCGTTCTCTTCCGGCACCTCCGCCACGTGGCAGGACATGGGACAACGGTAACGGCGGGCGATGGCTTTCAATCTGCGGAACAACTGCGGCGAGACGGAATACGGAGCGTGCGGGGCGATGCCCAAGCGGATGCGCCCTCCCTGTGATTCGTGTTCCTCGAGCAAACTCTCCACCCGCGCCGCCCGGGCTTGCGCGTCTTCCTCCGGGAAACCGAGCGTCTCCAGAAACAACACCTGCCGGAACGGCAGGCCCGCCAGTTCCACCAGCAGTTCCGGGTGCGCCAGGTAATCCCCCAGCAGGGTGACGCCGGAGCGCAACATGGATTGACTGTGCCGGTGGAGCGCGCCCACCCGGTCGGTCCAGCCGAGCGCGGTGTTGGCGGCGACCACATCCAGAATCCAGTCGGCGAACGGCGTGCCCGGCGTCAGCCGGCCCTCCAGCGCGCACAGGCCCATATGGCTGTGGGCGTTGACGAAGCCGGGCAGAAGCAGGTGACCCGTGAGGTCGATGGTGGGGACGGGATCGTCCGGGGTGACGGTGTCGCGGATCGACTCCACCCGCCCGTCTTTCACCCACACCTCTCCGCCTTCATACTCGCGGCCGGTCATGGTGACCAGCCGTTCAAAGAGAATGCGCGTGCGGACCGGTTCGGTCATAACCCTGATTCCTTCAATCAATGCAGGTCGGCGGAGATGCCCCAGCCTTCGTTTCGGGAGATGGCGTCGTTGTCGCGGCCGAGGGAATAGCGGTCCGCACCCCCGCCGGTGTCGAACAGGAACCCGAAACTGCCCTGCCCCGCCACCGGGTCGAACAGACCGAATCCCTGACCCAGGTCGCGGCAGGCGTATTCGTCATCGCCTGCGGTATCCACCAGCATGCCGATGCCGTCGCCGTTGCCCGCGCCCTGCGACAGAAGACTGCTGGTGTAGCGATCGTCGCCCGCTCGGTCGATCAGCATGCCAACCCCGGTTTCGTGACCGACACCCTGCGACACTCCGGCGTGCGACAGGTAATCATCATCCCCCCCACTGTCCAGGAGCAACCCCGCGCCCTGACGGAAACCGGCGCCCTGTGCGTAACGTCCTGCCAGGTAGCGGTCGTCCCCGTTCCCATCATGCAGGATGCCCAGTCCGTACGTCTGCCCTGTGCCCTGGGCGAAGTAATCGGCGACGTAGGTGTCGTTGCCGTTCTGATCGGAGAGGATGCCGACGCCGCCGGACACCTGGATCAGGCTGTCCCAGCGGTCGTAGCCCAGCCCCACGCCCTGCGACATGGAACGGAATGCCAGAATGGGCTCGGAATAATCGGCGAACAAACCGCCGGAGGTGTAGCGGTCCTGTCCATCGGCGTCCACCAGCAGACCGTAGCCGCCGGTGGCGCCCAGCCCCTGGCCGTAAATGGAATTGGAAAAGGCATCGTCGCCACCCGCATCCGCCAGAATGCCGATGCCCAGGAAGCCCGCACCCTGGCAGAACACGTGGCATTGATAACGGTCCTGCCCGCCGGTGTCCACCAGCACGCCGATTCCGAGGAACCCCGCACCCTGCGAAAAGTGGTCGGCCACATAATGGTCGTTGCCGCCGAGGTCGAGCAGGAACCCCGCGCCCAGAAGGCCCGCTCCCTGCCGGCCCCATCCGCGCGACAGGTACAGGTCGTCGCCGGCGAAATCGATCATCACCATGTTGCGCCGCCCGACGTGGCTCGCTCCCGCCGTATTGAGGTAACGGTCGTTGCCTCCGAGATCAATGATCACATCGGCGTCATCGCTGTACACGTTGGACTGTCCATCGCCGATCACGATGGTGATGCCCGCCGTGCGGATCACCACCCGGTCGCGTTCCTCACGCACCACCCATCCCTGCCGGAAGGGTTGAAAGGACGCGCCGTCCTGTTTCCAAGCTTTCAGCCATTCGACGTCGAGGGCATCGGCGATCTGTTTTCCCGCAGCGAGGAGTTTGTGACGGTCCACTTTGAGCGCGGTCTCGAACCACACCAGGAACCGGTCTTCCATTTCGCGCTTTTCGATTTCCGTGCGGTGGAGGGTGTCGTCTTCCAGGTCCTGCAACAGCCAGTCGCGGATTCCGGTTTCGAGGGTGCTCACTTCCTCCACTGTCAATTGCGAAAGCGCCTCGCGCCTCATCGTTTCCGCCCGGTTCATCGCCGCGGCCAGGCGGTCGATGAACTCGCCCAGGTCCGCGGGCGGTGCGGGTATCTTTTCTTCACCGTCTTTCATGTCCAGAGCATCGAGTCCCGCCTGAATCAGGGACCCTAACCGGTGCACCTCAGCGGAAAAGGACCGGTTGACGGAACGCGTGAGCAAGTGCGTTAACCAGGGCAGGTCCATCGGACGGTGGAGGGTGTAATTCACCTCGCCCACGCGGAAGGGGTTGGACTCACCGCCGGCGAAGGCGGTGGTCAGCACGCGTTCGGAGGTTTTTTTCATGGCGCGCAGGGTTTTTTGAAATTCGTCCTGCATGCCTTCGCGCTCCAATGTCTGCGAAAAAAAAGTTTCCCTCGCCTCGGCGTGAAGCCGGTCCAGCTCCGGATGCACGGGCAAAACGGCGGGATGGGTCGGGATGGGATCGAGCGTGAGCGCCATATCCATCACCACCTCGCCGCGCAGGAGTTTGAGTTGCAGGTTGCCGCCCGCCCCGACCTGCGCCACGCGGTTCTTGAAATGCACGACCAGCGAGTTCTCACCACCGAGTTCCAGCGGTTCGTTGTTGACGGCGACGATGCGGTCGGTGACCAGCAAACCCGCCTTGTCCGCCGTCGAGCCGGGATAGACACGGTGCACCCGAAGCGCGGGGGTGAAATCGTCCGCATCCGGCAAAAACACCGGCTTGGTCTCGCGCGGGGCTATGCCCAGCCAACCCGCCTGTTGGGTTTCCTGAAGCCCGGTCACCACCGGCACCTCTTTCTTGAGGGTCGGCAACCCCAGCAGGGGATACAGGGAAAACAGGTCCGATCCGCCGCCGGATGCGGACAGCTCTTCCGCGGGCGCATGCGACTCGACCGGCGATAATGGGCCCTCCGCCCGCGCTCCCGCGGCCGGCCCCAAAAGAATCATCCCCGCGCAAATCACATGACACGCAAGACGCATCACCACCCGGCCACCCTGTTCGTTCATCGCGTTCACGTTCACTCGAGTTTCAAAACCACGTCTGCCGGCGGTAGGCGGAGTACGCCTCGCCGAATTTGTTTTGCAGGGCGCGTTCCTCCTGCCGGGCACGCACGATGTTGAGCGGCACCACCACAACAAAAAGATAAACCATTCCCTGTACCGATCCCACCGCAAGAAATAATCCGAAAAACGTGAGCTCAATGCCCCGGTACACCGGGTGCCGCACATAGCGGTACACGCCACGGCTCACCAGCCGGTCGCCGCCGGGAAGGACCGCCAGGGACTTTCCCAACTGCGCCATCGCCACAATCCAGAATAAAAGACCCGACAAACCGATCGTCAACCCGGCATACACCAGGGGCCGCACGCCGAATCCAAAATGCTTCGGGCCGAGCCACGCCACCAACAACGCACCGAGATACACGGACGGAATGGCAATGGTGAGCACCAGGCCTTTGATCGGGGACATCGCTTCGGCGGCAGGACCTTCCGCCTCGCGGCCCGCATCAGGTTCCGGCACCGGCACCTCCCACGCGTTCATCGACGGACTCCGGCACGATCAGGCGCAACCAGTCTTCTGCGCCTTCCACCACTTCCAGCGAAACACGGAGCACGCGCCACGGCAAGCCGAACGCGTGATCGAAAAACTTAACGGCATCCTTCTCCGTGGTCACAAGCCACTCGGCGCCATTTTCGCGGGCGCGCGTCTCGATTTCTTTCAAATCCTCGTCGCGGTAGGCATAATGATCCGGAAACGCGAACTTCGCCACCACTTCCGCGCCCAGCGCCTCGAGCGATGCCTTGAAGTCGGCGGGATTGCCGATGCCGCAGAACAATCCGACGCGCCGTCCCTGCAATTCCGCAAGCGGCGTGACCTGGCCCGTGGGCGGATGGATGAGGTCGAGCGGTCTGAGTTGCGTGGCGATGACGGGAACCTGCTTCGGGTTGTGCGCGATCAGGCCGTTGTTCACGGAAGGACGGTAGCGGGTGAGGCAGATGACATCGGCGCGCTCGATCTCTTCCAACGGCTCGCGCAGTTCGCCCGCCGGGAAAATGTACCCGTTGCCGAACGGGTCCTGGTGGTCGCACAAAAGAATATTGAGGTCGCGGTGCAGTGGCAGGTGCTGGTAGCCATCGTCGAGAATCAGCACGTCCGCGTCCAGGTTGTCGATGGCGAAGCGTCCGCTGGCAAAACGGCTTTTCGCGGTGAGCACGGGCACGCCTTCCAGCCGGCGCGCCATCATCACCGGTTCGTCCCCGGCCTCGGCCGGAGACAGCAGAACCTCTTTGCCGTCGCTGACCACGTTGACCGCCAGCGGCGACTCGCCACCGTAACCGCGGCTCAACACCGCCGGACGGTAGCCGTACCGCTTCAGGGTTTCGGCGATGCACACCACCGTCGGCGTTTTGCCGGTGCCGCCCAGGGTCAGGTTGCCGACGCTGATGACGCGTTTCTCCAGCTTGCGCGTCGGCAGAATTTTCAGGCGGTAACAGGCCACGCGCAGTCTCTGCGCCAGGCCGTAGAACAACGACACGCTTCTCAAAAGCAGGTACAGTGGCACGTGGTAGAAACGGCGGCCGGGCGAGATGACCTGGTAGAACAAGGACTCAATGCTCATTTTTGTTTTCGGAATCCCCGGCGCATCCCCAAAACGCCTGTATCTGGTTTATAATCAAAGCCATGATTGTGATCTATCATCTTATCACAGGCCTCGTGTTTATGGCGGTTTCGCCTTTCGTTCTGGCGCGGATGGCGTACGACCCCGACTTCCGCGGCAAGATGCGGGAACGCTGGAGCAACTGGAAATCCCTGCCTGTCTGTAAAGACACGCTGTGGGTGCACGCGTCTTCGGTGGGCGAGGTGCGGGTGGCGCGGGTGTTGATCCGTGGCCTTCTGCAACGCTTTCCGCATCACCAGGTGGTGCTCTCCACGTTCACGCCAACGGGATACCAGCAGGCGGTGGAGTTCGATCTCTGTCCGGTGTTCCGCCTGCCGCCGGATTTGTTCTGGCTCAACGCGGGCGTGCTCAACCGCCTGCACCCGGCTTTGCTGGTATTGATCGAGGCCGAGTTCTGGCCGGGACTCCTGCACCAGTGCGCCGGACGCGACATCCCGGTTCTGCTGGTCAACGGCCGCATGTCGCGCAAGTCCGCAAGACGCTACCGGCAGATCGCACCTTTGTTCCGCTGGATGGTGGCGGGCGTGGACCGCTTCGCCATGCGCTCCCAGGAAGACACGGACCGCCTGCTCGGCCTGGGCATCCCGGAGGCGCGGGTGGACACCACGGGCAACATGAAATTCGACGCCCTGCCGGAAGCCGCCGCCGGTGAACAGAAACAGGAAGACCGCACGCTCATCGTGTTCGGCTCGACGCGCCCCGGCGACGAACCGCCCATCCTCGACGCCATCACCCGCCTCACGCAGGAAATGGAGAACGCGCCGAAGCGGTTCGTCCTCGCGCCGCGCCACCCACAACGCTGTGATGAAGTGGAGGCGATGCTCCTCAACCGCGGCCTGCCGTACAAACGGTTCAGCGAACTCGATGGGCCACCGGACGAAGACACCACCGTCATACTGGTGGATGCCATCGGCCACCTCAACGATTTTTACCGGCAAAGTCAACTCGCGTTCGTTGGCGGCGGGTTCAGCCCGGAGTTCGGCGGACAAAACATCCTCGAGCCCGCCCTGCACGGCGTGCCGGTGGTGTTCGGTCCGCACATGGACAACTTCAAAGAAGAAGCGCGCCTGCTGGTGGAGTCCGGCGGCGGCATTCAGTTGAAAAGCGCCGACGATCTGTATCCGACCCTGCGCGAACTGCTCCTGCAACCGGAGGACATGCAACTGCGCGGACGGCTGGCGCGCGAGACCATCGAAAAAAACCGCGGCGCCCTGGACGCCAACCTGCGCATCCTCGAACAACTGCTGATGCCCACAACCGAGTGACCGGACACTTTTATGCCCCTTCTTTATCACACTCTGTCGAGCCTCGCCGCGATCCTCGTTCTGCCGCTGTTTTTTTTCTACGCCATCATCAACGGCAAAAAAACGCGCGGGCTGGGCCACCATTTCGGCTACGTGCCGAGAGTGAAGCGGGAGGCAGGGCGGCCGCTCGTCTGGGTGCAGGCGCTGTCGTTCGGCGAGGTCAACGCCGCCGCGCCGGTACTGCGCCGCCTGCACGAGGACCGGCCCGATCTCGACATCGTGGTGTCCGTCACCACCGACTCCGGTTACGACGGCGCGCTCCGCCAGATTCCCTTTGCGCGCCAGATCTTTTTTCACCCGCTCGACTGCTGGCCGTTTCTCAATCTCGCACTGGCGCGCCTGCGCCCGGATCTCTACGTGCTCACCGACACCGGTTTCTGGCCGGGCATGATCTACCTGCTCAAAGCGCGCGGCATCCCGCAGATATTATTCAACGGCCGGCTTTCGGAGAAGTCGGTCAAGTGCTATCGCTTCGTCAAACCGTGGGTGCAGGGACTGCTCAACCGCTTCGACCTCATCTGCATGCAAAGCGAGGCGGGCCGGCAGGCGATGGTGAGCCTCGGCGCGGAACCGGAAAAACTGCGCGTGGTGGGCGACACCAAGTACGACGGACTCAAAACCGTCGGCGAGCCGGAAGGCTTCCGCCTGCGCGAGGCGTTGCGCATCCCGGCCAGCCATCCGGTGTGGGTGGCGGGGAGCACACATCCGGGCGAAGAAGCCATCGTGCTCGACGCCTACGAACAACTGCGCGCGCGGTTCCCCAAGCTGACGCTTCTGCTCGCGCCACGCCGCCTGGAACGGGTGGGCGAGGTGATGGGACTGATCGAGGCGCGCGGCCTGAACGCCATCCGCAAAAGCGAGTTGAAGCCGGACGACTCCCACGGCCGCGATGTGATCGTGCTCGACACCATGGGCGAGCTGGCGAAGCTGTATGCCGTGGGCGACGTGACGTTTGTCGGGCGCAGTCTCATCGCGCCGGGCGGCGGGCACAGCCTCATCGAACCGGCGGCGCAGGGCAAGGTGGTTCTGCACGGACCCCACGTCGAGAACGTCCGGCACTCGGCGGACGAACTGGGCGCACTCGGCATCGCCATCGAGGTCGCCGATGCCGACAGCATGGCCAAACGCATCACCGAACTGTTTGAGGAAGACACCCTGCACGCGCGGCTGACGGAAAAAGCGGTGACGCTGGTGAAGGAAAAAAAAGGCGCCTCGCGCGAAATGGCGGCACTGATCTTGAGAGCCTTAGATGGGGCGAACTGAAAAACGGGGGGTGCCCTACTCTTCGTGCGAAGGTGTGGGGACGCTTGTCGATACAGTTTGCTTCGCAGTGAGTTTGCTCACCACGTACACGGCAAGCGTCGCCAGGGTGAAGGCGGGGATCATTTCATAAAGCAAATCTTTCAAACCGGTGTGGTACCAGACGACGGTGGTGACGAATCCCGTCACCATGCCGGCAATCGCGCCTTCGCGCGTCACGCCTTTCCAGTACAGCGAGAACAAAATCACCGGACCGAAGCTCGATCCCAACGCCGACCACGCCAGCAGAACAAACCAGAAAATCACGTGCGTTTCCATCAACGAGATGATCATTGCGCCGAGGCCGAGCACCAGCACGGTAAAACGGCTGATGCGCACGATCTGTGCGTGCGTGAGGTTGGGGTTGATCATCTTCGAGTACACGTCGTGCGCCACGGATGAAGTGGCGACGATGATGAGCGCCGAGACGGTGGACATGATGGCCGCCATCACCCCGGTCAGCACCACGGCGGTGAGGCCCGTCGGCAACAGGTCCGTGGCGGCGCGCGGGAACAGGTGTTCGGGATCGTCCAGCTCCGGGTACAGCGCGTTGCCGCAGATGCCCAACAGGATCGCCGAGCCGTACACGAGGAAGCCCCAGCCGAGGGCGATCCACACGCCGGTCTCGATGACTTTCTTGTCTTTCGCCGCCATGTAACGGTTCAACACCTGCGGCTGGCCGGGGTAGCCGAGGCCGATGCCGAGCAGTCCGATCATCGAGCCGAAGAACACGGCGGTCGGTTTGCCGCCCATCCACTGCAATGTTTCCGGCGAGGCCTGCCCCACCTGCTCCACCATGCCGCTGTACCCGCCCAGGTGCACGAACCCGACCACCGCCAGCACCACCAGGCCCGCGACCATGATGAGTCCCTGCACGAAATCGGTCCATGCCACGGCGAGAAAGCCGCCCATCATGGTGTAGACGATGATGATCGCGCCGCCGACGGGAATGCTGATGTAATGCGGGATGCCGAAAATGGCGTCGAAGGTTTTGCCGATGCCGGTGAACTGCGCCGCCACGTACGCCATCATGCTGAAAAAAATGATGCCGACCGACAGCACGCGCAGCACGCGGGTCTTGTCGTGAAAGTGCGCTTCGAAATAATCGGGGAGGGTGATGGCGCCGGTGTCGAGCGAGTGCTTGCGCAGGCGTTCAGCGAGCAAGAACCAGTTGAGGGCGTACCCGAGCAGGCAACCGGGCAGGAACCACAACGCGGCCAAGCCGTCCTTGTACGCCAGCCCCACCGTGCCCAGCACCGCCCACGCGCTTTCCGATGAGGCGGTGGAGGACACCGCCGTCACCCACGCTTTCAGCGAGCGGTCGCCGAGAAAATAGTGCGATGCGGATTTCTGGTAACGCGAGGTCACCCAGCCGATGGCGAGCATCAGCAGGACGTACAAGCAGAAGACGACGATGATGGCGCCGGACAGTTCCGTCATACCCACCATTGTAAAGCGTCTTCAGCCGAAATTCCATGCGGCGCGTTCCGCGTGAAATACCTCCACCCCACCAACGCGTACATAATGTATAGGGAACTTTAACAGCAGGAAGTGGGTGGACTCCCCCTTTACAAGGGGGGACCGATCGATCTCCCACTTGCATTTTTATCCGTGTTCATCGGTGTCCATCTGCGGTTAATTAAGTTGTTTACTCATTCGCTCCCGGCCTGACCGGGTCCACCACGTGGAGGAGAGACAGGATCATGCCTGGTCGGTGGACTTAAATCTACTGGCTCCTACTAAATACAACCCGTTGTGTCCAGACTCAGTCTGGGTGGAAACGGCGGGCGGTTTTGGTTACTATACGGCTTTCGGATCCATTCACCTTTTTCTCCACGAGGACCCATCCCGACCATGCAGGACTACGATCACAAGGCTATTGAAGCGCACTGGCAGGAGCACTGGGACACCAACCGGTCGTTCTCCGTCACCGAAGACCCATCGAAGGAAAAGTACTACCTCCTCGAGATGTTCCCCTACCCCTCCGGGCGCATCCACATGGGCCACGTGCGCAACTACACCATCGGCGACGCCCTCGCCCGCTTCAAGATGATGAAGGGCTACAACGTCCTGCACCCCATCGGCTGGGACAGCTTCGGCATGCCCGCGGAAAATGCCGCCATCCAGCACAAGTCGCACCCCGCCAAGTGGACGCTCGAGAACATCGACACCATGCGCACGCAGTTGAAGCGCCTCGGCCTCAGCTACGACTGGAGCCGCGAGGTCGCCACCTGCAAGCCGGACTACTACAAATGGAACCAGTGGTGCTTTCTGAAATTCCACGAACGCGGCCTGGTGTACCGCAAGAACTCGACGGTCAACTGGTGCGAGTCGTGCCAGACGGTGCTCGCCAACGAACAGGTCATCGACGACCGGTGCTGGCGTTGCGACAACGTGGTGGTCAAAAAGGAACAGGAAGGCTGGTTCTTCAAAATCACCGAATACGCCGACCGCCTGCTGGAGGGATGCAAGGAACTGGAAGGCGGCTGGCCGGAACAGGTGCTGGCCATGCAGACCCACTGGATCGGCAAGAGTTTCGGCGCGGAGGTGGACTTTACGGTCAAGGGCGCAAAGGAGACCATCCGCATTTTCACCACGCGGCCGGACACGCTGTGGGGCGCGACGTTCATGGTGCTCGCGCCGGAGCATCCTCTTACTAAAAAACTGTCGCGCGGCACGGAACAGGAACAGGCGGTCGATGACTTCATCAAAAAGGTGCAGAGCCAGGACACCATCGCCCGCACCGCCGAGGGCGGCGACAAGCTGGGCGTGTTCACCGGCGCCTACGCCATGAACCCGGTCACCGGCGAGTCCATCCCCGTGTGGTCGGCCAACTTCGTGCTCATGGATTACGGCACCGGCGCCATCATGTCCGTCCCGGCGCACGACCAGCGCGACTTCGAGTTCGCAAAGAAATACGATCTCAACATCCGCGTCGTCATCGAGCCGCCCGACGGCACCCGCGACCCGGCGCACCTGAAATCGGCGTTCACCGAGGAAGGACCGATGATCCAGTCCGGCGGATTCGACGGCCTCGCCGGTGAAGAGGCGCGGCTCCAGGTGTGCGAGCATCTGAAAGCGAAGGGCATCGGCGAGCGCACCGTCAACTACCGCCTGCGCGACTGGGGCGTGTCGCGGCAACGCTACTGGGGCACGCCGGTGCCGATGGTGTTCTGCGACGCCTGCGGCACGGTGCCGGTGCCGTACGATCAGCTCCCCGTCGAACTGCCGCTCGACGCGCAGTTGGGTGAGCGCGGTCAGTCGCCGCTCAAAACGCTCGACAGTTTCATCAATACGACGTGTCCGAAGTGCAACGGTGCGGCGAAGCGCGAGACCGACACGCTCGACACCTTCATCTGTTCATCGTGGTACTTCGACCGCTACACCTCGCCGCACGCCAGCGACGCGCCGTTCGAGAAAAAGACGGTCGATTACTGGATGCCGGTCGACCAGTACATCGGTGGCATCGAGCACGCCATTCTGCATCTGTTGTACTCGCGCTTCTTCCATCACGTGTTCCGCGACCTGGGGCTGGTGCAATCCAATGAACCGTTCTCGCACCTGCTCACGCAGGGCATGGTCATCAAGGACGGCGCCAAGATGTCGAAGTCGAAGGGCAACGTGGTCGATCCCGACCGCATCATCGAGCGTTACGGCGCGGACACGGCGCGGTTGTTCATCCTGTTCGCCGCGCCGCCGGTGAAAGATCTCGAATGGAGCGACCAGGGCGTTGAGGGTTGCTCGCGGTTTTTGAAACGTGTGTGGCGGCTGTTCGTGGAGTTGCAGGATGCGGTGCAGGGCGTCACACCGTCGAACGGCGGCGATGCGCTTCCCGACGAACTCAAGGAGCTCAGGCGGCAGACGCACGTGACCATCAGGCGCGTTTCCGATGACGTGGAAAAACGCATGCAGTTCAACACGGCCATTGCGGCGACGATGGAATTCATCAACCACCTCTACACGTTCAAGGACTGGTGGAATGCACAGAAGAAACCGCAAGAGGAGCACAAGGCGGTCCTCAGGCAGGCGCTGGAGTCGCTCGTCCTGCTTCTCAGCCCGTTCGCACCGCACATCGCCGAGGAGATGGCCTCGCAGTTGAATTTTTCAAAAGCCACGCACGAATGCGCCTGGCCGCTTTATGATGAGAAGTACATGCAGGCCGACGAGATGACCATCGTCGTGCAGGTGAACGGCAAGGTGCGGCAGAAGTTGTCCGTGCCATCGGAGATCGGCGACGACGACCTCAAGCAGCAGTGCCTCGCCGACGAACGCGTCCGCGAATGGCTGAACGGCAAGGAGCCGAGGAAGGTGATCGTCGTGCCCAAAAAGCTGGTGAATATTGTTGTCTAGGGTTTCCATCATGACATTACGAAGTGTTTTCAGCTTACTCTTGTTTTCCCTGCTGACCGCCTGCGGGTACCAACTGGCCGGGACGGGCGCGGCGCAACTGCCGCCGCACCTGAAGACCATCGCCATCCCCGTGTTCGACAACGTGTCGCAGGAACCGACCATCAACCGCAGCCTCACCGAACGCGTGCGCCAGTCGTTTCTGCGCGACGGCCGCTTGAAGCTGGTGACGGACTCGGCAAATGCCGACCTCGTATTGAACGGCAAGCTGACGGGCTATTCCATCCGCGCCGTGGCCTTCGATGACCGCGACGTGGTCACCGAGTACTGGGTGTACATCGATCTTGACGTGGTGGTGAAAGACCAGGTGAAAAACCGCACGCATCTCAAGCAAACGCTCAAGACGCGCTGGGACTACCGGCCCAGCATCAACGTCGTCGACGCCGAGGCGTCGCGCCAGGAGGCGTTTCTGCAGGCTTACCGCCTGCTCGGCAACCGGCTGGTGAGCCTCATCATCGACCAGTTCTGATGGAGGCCGCGCCGTGACCGCACTGGAGCTCATCCGCGCTTTAAACGGCGGCACGCGGCATCCCGTTTACTTCCTCTACGGTGAAGAAGACTTCTTCTCGCGCGAACTCCTGCGCCTGCTGACCGAAAAGCTCATCACCCCCGAAAACCGCGACTTCAACTTCGAATCCTTTGAAGGCAAGACGAGCCATCCCAACGACTGGATCGAGGCGGCAAAAACGTTTTCCTTTTTAGGCGGCGACAAGCTGATCGTCGTGCGCAATGCCGAGGAAGCGTCCTTCACCGACACGGATATCCAGACGTTGATCGACTACACGAAAAACCCTGCGCCCGACGCGTGCCTCGTGCTCACCGCGCGCAAGGCCGATCGCAAACGCAAGCTGTACAAACACCTCACGGGCCTGCCGGGGGCGGGCGACTGCGCCCCGCCGAAAGAAGGCGAACTGGTGATGTGGATCAAGAACCGCGCCAAGGGATTGGGGTACACACTGGAGACCGACGCGGCGCAGACGTTGCTCGCACGCATCGGGCCGAAGCCGGGCATCCTGGCACAGGAGCTGGACAAAGTGATCACCTTCGCCGGGGGAAACAAGACGCTTTCGCAGGCGGCGGTGGCGGAGGTGGTGGGCGCCATCAAGCTGGAGTCGGTGTTTGAGTTGACCGATGCGCTGAAAGAAAAAAACGCCGACCGTGCGCTACGGCTTCTGCGCAACCAGCTTGCGCACGGCGAGGAACCGGTGAAGGTGCTGGGCACCATCGCGTGGCAATTCCGTTTAATATGGGAAGTGAAACATCACCAGCAGAAACGCGTGCCGCGCCAGCAGATCGCGAAGGTGATGGGACAGAAACCGTTTCTGATCGATCAGGCGCTCCGCTTCACCGGCAACTTCACGGAGCGGC
The DNA here is from genome assembly GCF_021845525.1 of Nitrospina gracilis Nb-211. Classification (NCBI taxonomy): domain Bacteria; kingdom Pseudomonadati; phylum Nitrospinota; class Nitrospinia; order Nitrospinales; family Nitrospinaceae; genus Nitrospina; species Nitrospina gracilis. The sequence continues at coordinate 2,843,384 of NZ_JAKJKD010000001.1, forward strand.
AACTGCGCAATGGATTTCAAAGCCTGTCCGAAGCCGACGTCGAACTGAAATCCACCGGCAAGGCGCCGGAAGGCATTCTGGAATCGCTGATCCTGAAACTGTGCGCCAAGGCGGAGTGAGCTTATCGGTTCCACTTCCAATTTAAAGCCACCCCCTCACCGAATAAAAATTTTCCTCCCTGTTTTGGTTAAGTCCATTCGCAACCCTTACCACTAATAAATCGAGCCCCCTTTTTTAAAAATTTGTTGCTTTGGGACACCAAGCCGTTAACCTGATTTAAAGTCGTTTTACCGTTTCCAAATGGGCACAGTTTTTTTCAGGCGAATCGGTCAGCGGGAAATCTTCCTGTCTGGTTCCGAGTTGCCACCTCCAAGGGCGGTCTTAAAAAGACCGGGGTTCAATTCCCCACAGGATCGATTCTGAGAGGCCGGCGGTTTCCGCACCATCAAAACGGCTCTGCGGGTTCAGGCCCCCGCCGATTTGCTGGGGTCTCTCAGAGTTGATTCTAATATTTACTTCGAGGCGACTATGAGCTTGGTGGAATATTTGGGCATCCTTACAGCCCTGGTGATCGTTTGGTATTTCGCTTCAAAGACGTTTCACCGAATCGTTGTGAAGGAATATGAAAGCGGACTGCCCTATCGAAATGGGAAATTCATTAAAAGTTTAAAAGCAGGGAGCTATTGGATCATCGGCTGGGCTAGTGAAATCACCAAGGTTGACCTGCGCATCAAAACAGAGACGGTGCCGGGCCAGGAAGTGATGAGCCAGGACAACATCAGCCTCAAGGTGAGTTTGGGCATCAAGTACGTTATTGAGGATGCGGAAAAGGCAACACACCTGACAGAATCCTTTCAAAACGACCTGTATCAAAGTGTGCAACTGGCTCTGCGCGCTGTGGTGGGGAGTCAAAAAATCGAGGACTTGCTTACAAACCGTTCCAGCATGGGAACAGAGATTTCAAAATCCATCATCCCGGAAGCGGAAAAGATCGGGCTGAAAGTTCACTGGGTGGAAGTGAAGGACATCATGTTCCCCGGTGAACTGAAAAAAGTGTTTGCCGAGGAAATCAAAGCCAGAAAAGAAGGGCTGGCCTTGTTGGAGCGGGCGCGGGGGGGAGTCGGCCGCCTTGAGGAATCTCGCCAACGCCACAAAGATTCTGGAAAACAACCCTGCCCTGCTGGACCTGCGCATACTTCAGGCTTTGACCGGCGGAGACAAAAACGGAAACCTGTTCATCACACGCCTGCCCGGATTCAAAACCCGCTGACTCGCGGTTTTAATACTCACCTCATCCCGCAAGCGCTGTTATAAATCTGAGAAAAAAGAAAGGTGTGGGTCAACCGACCCGCTTGGGCGAGCCTGAGCGGCTCAGCCGGAAGCGGACAGTTTGTTGACCTGCCGGGCGAGGCCGGAGATCTTGCGCGAGGCGGCGCGCTTGTGCAGGACGCCTTTGCTGGCAACGCTGGAAATGGTTTTCGTCGCGCTGTGCAGGGCTTTCTCGGCGGCCTCTTTGTCTTTCTTGGCGACCGCTTCCAGCACTCTCTTGGTTTCATTCTTCACGCGCGTGCGGTTGGCGGTGTTGCGCGCGTTGCGTTTGATGTTCTGACGGTTCCGCTTGAGAGCGGATTTGTGGTTAGCCAACGAAACTCTCCTTGATAAAACAAATACCTGGAACGGGTTTTCGGGAAAATGAAAGAAAGTATCTTACCCCATCCGGCCCGGCTTGAGAAGGGGAAAATCGACCGAATCCGCTCATTCCGCGCCGATGGCCTTCAAGCCCGCCCGCGCGCAGTTTTCGTCAAACTGGTCTCCCGGCGCACCGCCGACACCGATGCCGCCGACCAGCTCCCCCTCCAGCTTGATGGGCAGTCCACCGCCCAGAATCAATATCTTGTCGTTCATGTCCCGCAGGCCGTGGATGCGCGGCACCTTGACCAGTAGTTCGGCCAGTTCCATCGTCGGGCGGCCCAGGCTGGCGGCGGTGTAGGCTTTCTTGAAACTGCTGTCGGGGGTGTGGGGTCCGGCCCCGTCATGCCGCAGAAGCGCCTTCACGTTGCCGCCGCGGTCCACCACGGCGACGCTCACCCGGTAGCCGTCCTGCTGACACTGGGCAAGGGTGGCCTGCCCGGCCTGGATGGCGAGATCGAGAGGAAGAACTTTCGCCTGGGGCAATCCGTCCGCCAGCACCAGGCCCGGCAGAAACAGAGTCGCCAGCAACGCCACCGCGCCCTTTGTCCATGTCGTGCAAATACCTTTCCGCATCATCCACCGCCTTTCCGCCGCAGTTTTTCTTTCATTGTCGATGCCCGTTAAAAAACCTCTCCCGGAGGGGCATCTCATCACTCCGGGAGAGGCGCACGCCTGTTGCTTACTAAAATATCGCGGTGGCCTGCGGGCAGGCAACAGGATTTTGCGCACTGGCCCGGCGGTTTTCCGGAAAGCAGACTTCCCTTTCGGAATGTTTGCGCTTAGCTTTCTCCCCGCGCTACGGGGTGGTACAATGCCCGTCCTGACTCATCTTGAGGATTCCCTGTGCGCAAACGTATTCTTTTGACCTTCCTGTTCTGCCTGCTTCCCTTGCGGGCGTGGGCGTTGGAAGTGACCCCCTACCTCAACCTGTTCCCCGTAAACCCCGCTTTCGTCATGGGGTCCGAGCTGAAAAACCCAAGCACCGGCGCCACCGTGGCCAAACCGGATTACAACGTCAGCCTCGGGTTCTTCGGCGCGCTGGGCCTGATGTTCAACCAAACGTTTCTTTTGGAGGTCGAGGTCGGCACCACCACCCTGGAGATCGGGGCGCTTTCCGGTGCGCAGGGGGAGGAGGGGGATCAGTTGAAAATCGACAATCTCCTCATCAACGCCTATTACCGGAGCCGCGGCTGGGCCCACGAAACGGGGCTGTTCACCTACCATTATTATATCGGCGGCGGTGCCGGGCAGGCCAAACAGGACCTGTTCCTCGCCAACGTGACAAAGGGAAGCGACCAGTCCATGGCCTGGCAGGCGGTGCTGGGGCTGGAACTCGCCCCCACCCACATGCGGCAAGGCATCAACGGCTCGCTTCTGTTCCAGTATAAATTCCTGTCCATCGCCGACGGGCAACTGGGCGCGGTGGAAGCGGGCCACAACGCGCATTTCCTCTCCATCGGCATCCGCTTTTACTGACGGACTGCATCCGAAGGCAACGGGTTGTATTTGGAACGAGTGGGAAAATCCCCATTCACCCACCGGGTCGCCCCATTTCCTGCCTGCAGGGCCGGTATTTCCCCATGCGAGGCCCGCCTCTGTTTCTATATAATGAATAGATATTTTATCGACGGAGCGTTTTACGATGTCCGCGTCGCCGGAAAACGAAAAAATCCGAATCGGGGTCAGCAGTTGCCTGCTGGGCGAACCGGTGCGCTGGAACGGCGATCACAAACGCGACCGCTACCTGACGGAAGTGCTGGCGTCGTTTTTTGAGTGGGTGCCGACCTGCCCGGAGGTGGACGCGGGCATGGGCACGCCGCGCGAAACGGTGCAGTTGCACGGAACACCGGAATCGCCGCGCATGGCAGGAACGAAATCCGGCACCGACTGGACCGACATCATGCGCCGCACCGCCCGGCAACGCTCGCGGGAGTTGGCAAAGATGAACCTGTGCGGTTACATCTTCAAATCCAAATCGCCGAGTTGCGGCCTGAACCGCATCAAAGTGTACACCGACACCTCCACCGTGCACCACAACGGACGCGGCCTGTTCGCCGAAGCTTTCGTGAATGCCTGTTCGCGCGTTCCCGTGGAAGAGGAAGGCCGACTGCACGACCCGAAGATCCGCGAAAACTTCATCGTCCGCGTCTTCGCCTACCACCGCCTGCAATCTTTGTTGAGCGGGCACTGGTCGCGCGGCGCGCTGGTGCGATTCCACACCGAGCACAAGTTTCTTTTGCTGGCACACAGCCGGAAGCACTACGACGCGCTGGGGAAACTGGTGGCCGGGGCCAAACAACATTCGCCAGCGGAGTTGAAATCAAAATACGCCGATACGTTCATGGACGCGCTGGCAGTGAAATCGACGATCAAAAAAAACGTGGATGTTCTGCAACACATGCTGGGATTTTTCAAAAAGGAATTGTCGGCGGAAGAAAAACAGGACATTCTGGAAACCATTGAGGATTACCGGCAGGGTCTCGTGCCCCTGGTCGTTCCCGTAACGCTGGTGCGTCATCATGTTCGTACGCACAACGTGGAGTACCTGCAGAACCAGATGTACCTGAACCCGCACCCGAAGGAACTGATGATCCGCAACCACATCTAACTCCACTGCGTGGAGGAGCAGATGGCTATTTCCCGGTGGTGATTTCGATGGCCGGCGGGCGCAAACCAAAAGTCAATCACGTTGCTAACGGACATCGTCCGCGCGCCGCGAAAATGAAACACCGCATGAATGGGAAATCCATCCATAGTCGTGGGCGAACTGGGGTCGGTCCCCCATGTTAAATAATAGACTCGCGGAACCCGTTCAGAATTGTTTTCATCCGTGTTCATCGGTGGTTTCATTAGTCTTTCGTATTAATTGGCGCAAATCGTTTTCCGCTTCGGCGGAAGCCCAACCCTCAAAGGAGTTTTCTTCATGACTGCACTGTTCCGCACCGCTCTTGTTCTTACGGCGGCCCTTTCATTATTTGCAACGCCTGCTTTGGCGGAAGAAGAATCCATCGAAAAGGAAGGCACCTTCATCCACACATTGCAGGAGTTTCCAAATTGCCGGGTGGACACGCTGAAGCTCAAATACCACATCAAGGAAGAAAGCGGCGCACCACACGTTTCCGCCGCTTTCCAGTGGCAGGCAAACAAGGAAAGCGCGCCCGACTGCCTGCCGAAGGACGTCAAAATCGCTCTCCAAATGTTCAGCCGCTCCGGTCACGTGAAGAACATCAACTTTCAACCTGAGATTTTGAAGTCGGGGGAAGGTTACGGCAAGCCGGACGCCAACGTGCGCAAATGGGACAAGCTGTTGTGCGGGTGGGGCCGGGAGGATGTGAACGACTGCTTTTCAGAAGACGAAGCCAAGAAGTTTTTGAAATCGGGATACAAAGTTGTGGGCTTTTATGTGTGGCGGTGAGGGGTTCCCTCTCCCACGCCGGTCATTTTGGATTATAATGGCAGGATCACCACGACGCACGAATATGGGGCTGTGGCGCAGTTGGGAGCGCGCTTGAATCGCACTCAAGAGGTCGGGGGTTCGAATCCCCCCAGCTCCACTTTGATTTAAAAGGGTTTGGCCAATCTGGTCAGACCCTTTTCTTTTTGAAGTGTAGCTAAATTGTAGCCAATTACCCGGTAGCTTTGGATTTGTAGCCGTTCAACACCGCAATGGCGTTGCGTTTGGTCTCCGGGCTTAGGTGTGCATACCGTTGCGTGGTGGAAATGTCTTCATGTCCTGCCAGGTCTGCCACTACGTTTAAAGGCAAACCTGCCTGAACCAATCGGGAACAGAAGTCATGGCGCAGGTCATGAAACCTGAAATTCTCCACCTTGGCCCGTTTGCACAAACGCCGAAAGGCTAATCCTACCCAACACCGATGAATCGGCTTGCCGTCCACTATAAAGACCCGGTCTGATTTCAGGTCACAGGTTTTGTGGTGTTGCTTGAGTTCGCCAAACACGGCATCCGAAAGAGGTATCCAAACAGGCTTGCCGTTTTTGGTTTTTTCAATCTCAATAAAGCGGTTATTAAGATCAACCTGGCTCCAAGTGAGATTGCAGATATTGGAAAGCCGCAACCCCGTCTCCCTGGCAACAATTACCACGGAACGGAGCCATTCGCGGCTCTCCAATGCCTCAAACAGCCGTTTTTCTTCATCGGGCTTGAGGTAGCGCACCCGCTTATTTACTCCACTGGGCAATTTGACCTTATCAAACGGATTTTTGTTGATAAGGTCCCATTGCTTCAAAGCCAACACAAAAGCATGTCGGAGCAGATTCAATTCATGATGAATCGTCACCTCCGACCTGCCCGCTTTTCTCCGTTCATCCATGTACCACTCAAGGTGATGGGGAGTCAGGTCGGCAATGAAGATTTCGCCAAGCTGTTCATTCAGGCGTTTTCCCATGTACCCGTCGGTCTTTTGACTCTTCGGGGATTTGTTGTGCCTGGCGTATCGTTCGGCGTACATTTCCAGCAATTGGGCAACGGTGATGCTTTTCCCCAACGTGTTGTCAAAGAACGTGCCTTCGTGAATTTGCGCACGAAGCTGGCCTTCAATGGCCTTGGCCCGTTTTTTGTCTGTTCCCAGACTTCTGCAAACAGGCTTTTGACCGGGCCTCGAAATTTTGCACCAATAGACGTTCCCTCGTTTATACATGCTAATCCTTCCTTCCTAAACGAGGCGTCTTTTGGCCACTATCAGGGAAATTATGACTGGAAGTGTAGAGGCCTCCAAGGATTTTTTTTGCCTCATGGGAAGGGCTTGGAACCCTTATTTTATTGGCCCTTATGAATTCATCGATTTCGGATTTATAAAATAATAGAAGGCCATTGACCTTGTAGGCCGGGATTTTGCCCTCACTGGCCCAGGAATAGATGGTCTTGGGCCTGGCCCGCAGGTAAACCGCAACCTCCTTGACTGTCATATATTCCTTGGACATGGTCGGATCAATCCTCAATAATCTTCTCAATTTCCTTAACTGCTTTTTTAAATTCTTTATCAATCTGGGAAAAAATGTCCTCCTTCTTGGGTTCTTTGAACCAGGGCAACAGGGAATCTAAAAAGTTTTTGCGAATCAGCTTTTCCAAATCCTTATCTTTGAATTGCGCTAAAGATTTCCGATGTTCTCTTCTGATTTTGGACATCAGGATTTGGAATCCACCCATGCGGTTAATCGGTTCTATTTCCTCAAAGTTGTAGAATTTGAAACGATCAAAATAGGAAGTCAGTTGTTTTGGACTTTTCGTAATATCGTAAAGAGTCCCTTTGTAATTCCTGATCTCTATGGAAAAGCGAGTGATGGATTTATTGGAATTGAGTATTTCTTTTTCTAATTCAGAAATTTGTTTTCCCTTTAATGCTTTCCTTTTAATTTGTTGGGTTTTGTTGAAAATGCGGATTTTGGGATTGGAGCCAATATAAATAGAATTACCCTTATAAAAACTCACACTTTCCCGCCGGTATCCCATAACCCACAAGCGAGCCAAAACGGTGTCCAAAGGCAAAGCCTCAATATCGGAGTGAATCTCTATTCGGGAAATATGGAATTCCTGCAATTCGGGCTTGGCAAATCCTTTAATCAGAGGAAACAGGTATTCCCGGAGAGAATAAAAATTTTTAAAACGCTGAGCATTGAAATTGATCTTGGTATGGGGAATAGTCAGGTTTCCAAAGAACCCGAACTTATGAGGCTCCCAAAACACTTGGGCCAATTCCAATTGGGCAAAATTCTTGTAGAATTTATTTCCAAGGTTATCGGGTTTGATCCTGACCCCATTTCGAATAGTAAATAGATTAGGCTTCAAATTCGTAGTTAAGGTGATTTGTCCAATACCCATAGCTTCCTCTGTACGACTTTGCCGGTAGATACTCCAGGCCGGCGGGAAATTGTTATTGACCTTTCATTCCAATAAAAAAAGGCCACTGGTTATTCCAGTGGCCTCAATTATGGCTAATAGGTAATTTGTTTATTAGGACACAAAATTGTCTTTTCGTGTCCAATTGAGGTATTAGTTGGCCTTGCGCTTCCTTCCTCTTTTCCTCAAACCCAGCCTGTTCATTTCCCGATGCAAAGACCCAGGATCATCACTCCCATAAATACCCAATTCTTTTACCAGGTCGAATATTTCCTCATTGGTCAATTCCTTTAAACCCATTTCCCAACCAAACACTAAAAACAGAGTCAATTTAATATTCTTCTTTTTAGGGGTAAAAGGTTTTGTTTTGATAGCTTTCGATAATTGATCGAAATATTCCTGATCCCCAGACAATTGAGCCTTTTTGATTTCTTTCATGGACCAATTGGAACCAATTAGAGATTTATCCAATTGAATCACCTTTAATATCGATTTCCTGTCTCCACTTTTAGCCTTCTTAAATAACTCTAAGGGGTTTTCTCCAAAAATGGCCGCGCAGAGGGAGAAATTCATAACCGCATAAGTGGAAAGAATAAAATCAACCTGGCTTTTGGTTAAGCGATCCTCTCCTTTTTTAACCGTATGCTTATCTTTCGTTCCTAATTCCTTTAGCCTCTTAATCACAGAACTTTGGTTTATAAATTCCTCGTAGTCCGAGAAATCTAAATTGAATTCATTTTCTGGGATATTTAAATCAAATAACGGAGAGTTTTTATAATTTCCAAGAATTGGATAATATTTCTCCCAATTCGGGAACTTGTATTTTTCAAAGTCTTTAAATAATTCAGAATTGAAATCGAAGGAGAGGTTGTTAATTAAATCGAATAAATCAATTATCTTTAGAAATTGATTAAAAAATAAGATCAGCTCCTTTTTTGAGGAATTAATATTATCATTCATGATTCAAAGGGATGGTTAAATCCATTGATATATAAGTTTGGTTTGCGATGTGGCCTTAAAAAACAAATAAAATAATAAACAAAGCTCCATGTGCTTAGCTGGGAAATAATTTTAAAGAGGTTGTTGGGAGGAGAGTTAGAAGCGGGATTTTAAAAAATCTTCAATTTCGTGCGTTATGTCAGCATAGTTTAATAGTTCTTTTGCTTGTTTGGCGTCATCAAGTTTCATGGAAAATTTGAGAGGGGGGTTAATCCGTAAATAGTTATCACCTAAAAGGAATTTGGCTTGAAAATGGATTAATTGTGATTGGCTCGCAATGGATACTTCATGAAAATTTTTGCCCCAATAGAGGATGCTTCCATATTTTAGCCATGAGTATCTGTATGGCATCTCTCCTTGATCTCCCGTTCCGATGGACAATAGAACGGTATTTTTTCGGCTTATGTCTGAAAATTCCTTTTTTGGTTCAGTTCCTCTTTTACTGGGCCTTTCAAAATTAAAGGTGTCAACTAGTCCAATTAAAGCGGGATTGTTTGCGCAAATCCCCCCATCAATTAAATTAGAAGAATGCTTTAGGGAGTGTGCCAAAAAATAGGTAGGGGCCGCCGAAGTTGCTAAGGCTATATCTGCCAGCTTTTCATCAAACCGTTCCCGGTTTCTTGCTAAATAATCACTTTTATAGAGCCTAGGCTTGGCATTACTTAATGCAATAGAAGTAATGCAAACATCCGTCGAGACATTTTCAAGGGTTTTCTCTTCAAAAAACTGTGTAAGAGCTTCCTTAAGTGGCCCAGTTTTATATTTTGGCCCAATTCCCAAAAAGTAACGAATATCTCTATTGGTGGTTGAAAAAACTTTTGGAATAATTTCCAGGTACAAATCACGTATCTGGGATGCCCTTTTTCCGGCAGCAAGCCCTAAGGCAATAAGCCCACCCGTAGAAGTTCCCACGATAAAGTCGAATCTTTGACCAAGAGGAACTCTTTCGCCTTCCTTATTATTTAAATAGTCCTCGATATTTGTAAGTATCTGAGCACTGAGAAGGCCTCTAGTGCCTCCACCATCCAAAGACAGAATACGAAAACTTTCTTTTTTAGAGCTCATAGGTTACCAAGCGGGAAGATCATACGGGAACGAGCGTCTTTACTTCATCCTCACACAATATCCAAGCTTTAATCACTGCTTGGCCAACAATAATAAATATAAGGAAACCCTGCTCAAAATGAGCGCTTTTACCAATGGCTTTCCAGTTGGATAGGTCATGAAGGGAAGGTGAGGGAACTTGCTCAGGATGTGAATGCCACTCTCCTAAGTAATTGTTTGTCCCCCGCGATTCCTCCCAAGCTTTTTCCACGATCCTTTGAGCGGGTTTCTTCTTCCGAAAAAATGTGAATCTGTTTCTGGAGTCTGAGGGATGTGGGCATGTCACTTCGTCAATAATAACGTCTTGGGTTCCCTCAATCATTCTTCCCAGCAGCATACCCCCTGCCTCTCTGTCTTCAGGCTTGAGTTGTCTGAACTGGTTCAGGGTGGCAAGCGCAGGTGCACTCAGCTCCAAAATTCCCTCATCCGGAAGGCAAAACTTCATTGGTCTGCACAAACTTTGCAATTTGAATTTATGTGTCGCTCTTCCCGGATGAGTGTCCTCGGTGGGATTTTGCTTCCTCGGCTAGACAACTTAAATCCTTCTTTTTCAAAAGCGGTGGATTCACCGAACCAACTCAACAATATGCTCTGAACTTCCTCACCTAAAAAGAGCCGGACAGCCAGCTGAGCTGATTCCAGAGCTGTTCGGTCCGCATCCAAGGGCGAGAAGGGTAAAAAGGTACCTCCGCATCCCGCATGGTTCCTCCGCACATCTTGTCCTGGGGCCGTGAAAAAAGCACGATTTGGAACAAGGTCTTGGCCGTTCTGATATAAGCAGTTGAGGCATCCCGATTGCCCAGGCACGCCAGCCAGAAGAATATGCCCTCCCAAGCCCAAAGGCTCTACGCTTGCAAAAATACTGGGGAAACGACCATAAAAGAGCTGGTTAAGACGGAGCTCAAGGGTTTCGATTCCGGTCGCCACAATGGCGAGGTCAAAATCGTCGATGCATACCACCTCATTATTTAAGCCCTCTAAAATCCCTGTTGGGTGAAACTGGCACTGGATACCGGGGAATCTCCCTTGGAGGTAAACGGCGAGGGCTTTCGCCTTGTTCATTCCCACAAACTGTAAAGGAAGGAGGTGACGATACACGTTATCGTTCTTGTACTCATCAGGGTCGACGAGGCAAAATCGAGTGATTCCAGAAGAAGCGAGTTTTTCGGCAATTCGGGATCCTACGGATCCGCACCCTATAACCAACACTTTTTTTTCTTGTATGTCCATTATTCCCCCGCTTCTCCCTAGAAGGTAGTGTATATCAAATCGTTCGAATTTTACTTTGAAAACTGGCTCCTTTTGCATCACCCGAAGTTGGTGCCTCAGGGGTGCTCGATTAGGTCTAAAACCTGCGGTGGACTTATTCCTCAGTTCCCTTGTTGAAGGTGCAGGGATAGAAAAGCCGAAAAGTACATGGTTAAGGGATTCCGAAAGGGGGAAAGAGATTGCAAATACCGTGGGCAACTGTAGGGGGCGTTTCAATATCTTGTTTATTAGGGCCAAGGACCCATGATCCTTTATCAGGGACAGGAAATCCTGAACGGTTTCCACCTTTTCCAGGGAGACAGCTATGGGTTTTTCAAGAGGCAAATAGAGGGCTTTCTGGAAGTCGGTTACGGGGAAACCCAGGTTTGTGGCCCATGCTTTAGCTTCCCTTTTATTGTTCGAAAGCAGTTGGCGGGGAAACCACGATTTTTCTGACGAGAGTTTACTGATCCACACATCTCTGGGGAGGCCGTTCACATCCAAAATACTGGCCACGGTAATTTCCGCGTTCCAGTAGGCTAGGAATTCCTGGGGAAAATCGTCGTGATTCTTTTTGGCAAGTCCATCTTCAATGGTCTCGCGGACTCGGTCCAACGCTTCTTGGATGAAATCTCCGGGCCGCTCCGGATTCCAAAACAACCCTTCCCCATCTCCAATGCAAACCTTTCGCTTTCCGTTCTTCAACGGTTCCAGATGTGGTAAGGGAGTCGGAAAGTTGTCCACCACCCGGACGTCAGGAAGGCTGTCGGGAAATTCAGGGGGAAGGGTTACCGTGACCTGTATTGATCCGAAATTTTGGATATCCAGGGAGCCCTCCCATTCCTGATTAGAAAGGGATGTAAACCCTCGCGCTTTCAGCGTTTCCTGAGCAAGACGGAGGGCCCGTGACTGGATATTAGCAAGTTGATCTGGAATTTTCATCAGGCAGACGAACTGGAGGTGACAATAGCTGGCCCGGAGGTTTTCTTTCCGGTGTCTTCAGAGTCCGGAACTGGGAAATCCGGCCCGAATTCCTCATCCCGTAACAGTTTGCAAGCTTTTACTGGATCAGCCATGTTTTCAGCCTCCTCCAGATGTCCAGCCAGCTTCTTAAATCGTTTTTTCAGTGTATCCATACCCTTATCGCTGATACGACCAAACACGTCCTCAAACAATTCGACGGGCTTGGGAATCACGATACGTCCATAAGTTTCTGAACAAGATCGCGCCAATTTTTTGAGCGCCCCCAAATCATCAGCATCCTCATCCCACGTAGCAGTAGGCTCCAAATCCCTGATGCAGAGGAGAAGGAACCCAAGGCCAATAGGCTTGTCGTCACTCTCGTTGGGTATATGGTTGTCATTCCATCGCTTCAGGTAGCGAACGACACGACGGAGTTGATCGGTGCCGGTTTGGCTGTCTTCGGTAAATTCAAATGGCTTTCGGCCTTCCTTGATGATTTCCTCCAATTTCACCGGATTGGCCTTGACCCATCCGTCCTTTTTGTGGGCAAGCCGGAACTGTTCCTGCCCAGCTCCATCTTCCCAATTGGCATATAGGATGAGATCAACGTGAAAATCACCCGAATAGGAAACGCGGATACAGGGGCCCTTTCCTTCAATATTGTCGGTGTGCCCGTCCACCGCTTCCAAAACCCAAGAACGGACCTCGTCCGCAGTATAATCGTCTTCGGCAAAATCAAACCGTAGCCCTACATCGATATCGAATTCCAGTTTGGCAATGGGATTGATCCCGACCTTGTACTTGTAACTGCCTTGGAGCAGTTCTTTGAAGCCAGGTCGGTCGTTGTCAGAGAGGTGCTTGCGGATACGGTTGAGGATGCAGTCCCGCTTTTTGCGAAGGATATCCTCGTTGTCAAAACGGATCTTTTTATGGAACTGCTCGAAGTACTTCTGTAGTTCAGCCATAATAGGGGTTCCTTTCCGGAATGAATGTGAAGAGGGCAGAAAAACCCAGCCCAGACAAAACCAGCCAGTCACAGGGCCTTGGCGGGAAGGCGATGGAGGATGGTGTTTGGTGGCCCACAAAGGAGCTGAGATATGATAAGATCGCGGAAGCCCAATGACAAGTATATTTAAAAAAAATATACAATATTCATTCGATTATAAACATAATTCCTTTAAAAACAGGTAGTTAGTAAAAGTGTTCCCACATTTTTTTGATAGATTGCGTCTTGTGAGTTTAATTTTCAAGGCCTTGCGGAAGAAGCAGGGGATGAACCAAGGGCCTCTGGCGAATAAGGCTGGGCTCTACCAAGCCGTTGTCAGTGCCATCGAAACTCTGCCTCCCGCAGAAAAGGCCAGAAAGATTTCACGAACTGACCTTATCAAGGCGGTAAAGGCCTTGAATCTCAAAAAGCCTGGGATGAGCATCAATGCGCTGGTGTACTTGTTCGATGGCCAGGGGTTAACTTCCAAGGAAAGGAAGGAATTTGAACTCAAAAGATCGGTGCCCATGGAGGAGCAGTCAAAATTATCAGCTACGATTTTAGAATTGCTTAACCAGGCGACGAGCTACTACAAGGATAAAGAGGCCCAATGTCTTTCCATCATGAGTGAAACTGAGGAGGAGGAGCTAGATATTTACCAAAAATTCCTGAAAATTGAGCAGGAACCAGGATTACGTATTTTGATGAAAAGGATTCCTTCAAGTCTTACCTACCCGCCAACCATCCACCGAGCAGAGAGAGGGATACCAAAAAAAATTAGCTCTCTAAAAGGAATCAAGCGTTTTTGTGAAATTCGAGAGAAGAGAATTCAAAACTATTATGAGCAATTAAAAACATATGGAGATCGGTGTATTCATGTGATTGAAGAGATAAGGGACTACCTCTCAGGACGAAAGGCTTATCCTTCTCTTACTAAGGAAGAAAGGCGTGCTCACATTCAGCACTTAATTGACTTAATGGAAGAGCACCCTGAACACTTTCAAGTGAGATTAGTTGAACATTTGCCGCTTTTTGAGTATGGAATGAAGGGTTTTAATAGGGTAATTGTTACTGCTGAATTTTATCCATTACATATTAAATTAATTCGTTATATTGAGCTCAAGGGGGAGCAGGCAGTGGTTCCCTACTTGTTTGAATTTGAAAATATTTGGCAAGAGGCTTCAAAAACACAGCCTACAAATAATGAGGTAATTGAAATTTTGCATAACCTGTTAAAGGAAACCAATTAAATACTCTAAGGTTGCAATGAGATACTTGGAGTACCAGAGCAAATAATTGTTAAGGACAACCTCATTTAGGCAAACGATATGTCAAGCCCGCAATGGGTGGGGCCATTTACAATTAAGCAATTATTGGAAAATTGCCATAACTGTGAGCAGGAATGGCCGCCAGATACAAATGGAGTTTATGTTGTTTCTCTTAAAAAATGGAGAGGGCAGCCAAAACGTTCTAGTGAAGTTATTTATGTGGGTGGAAATGCAGGTAAAAGTAAAAGATTTGCAACAAGAATAGGTGATTTGTTTGCTGACATATTTGGTTTTTATGGTGGAGGAACTGGGCATCATTCGGGAGGGCAAGCAATTTACGAATTTTGTAATAGTAAAAGAACTCCCCCGTTAGAATTATTTATAGGTTGGAAAAAATACTTAATTGACCCAAAGGTAAAATCAAGTCGATTTCACAATTGTCCCCGTTGTCAGGAACTTAAACTTTATGAACAATTCAAAGGGATTGGTGATTTTTTGAATAAATACCGTCCAAGAAAGTGCAAAAAGCATATAAAAAAATAAACTCCTACATAATATAGATGAATATTATGTCTGACCTAACTGCTATAGAAAAAAGAAAACTAGAACAGGCTTTTGGAATGAAAAGTGGGTATGTATTAAATTTCTCAAATAGAACATTCCATGAGTTTGTCCTTGATAGTACGGGATTGGACATTTACGAATCCAAGTATGATTATGCTAGTGGATCAAAAGCCAATCGCTTAAGAGCTTTTTGGTCTATTGAAAGCAACTATATTGTTGGTAAATTACTGACAGATATTTGTGAGGCATGGGAAGTTTTGTCAGGTTATGGGTCCCCCCAGGAGCCGCCAGAAGAATGCCGTAAAATTGCTCGTAGATTAAAAGAAAGTGCTCCTGTACCTGACATTGGTTTTGTCGTTCCCAATGCAAATGAGGCAGGGTTTGAGGAATTGGCAAAATCTGTGCGTCTATCTATAGACAATAATCAACCAGAGGAAGGCTTAGATCGCTTCCATACATTCTTGGTAAAATATTTTCGAGTTCTTTGTAAAAAACATGGGATAGATGAAGTACAGGAAACGCCGCTACATAGTTTGGTAGGAAAATATATAAAAGCTCTTCGAAGAAAAGGTTTGATTGAGTCAGAAATTACTGAGCGAATATTGAAATCTACAATTTCTATAATGGAATCCTTGAATAAGGTTCGCAATGATCAAAGCTTTGCCCACGACAACCCAGTTTTAAATTACAATGAAAGCCTTTTAATTTTTGGGCATGTAACTAGTTCCATTCGGTTTATAGAAGCCATAGAAAAGAGACGTATGGATCAAGAGAGTCCTAAAGAGTTTGATGGAGATGATAATATTCCTTTTTAACGCTAGGTGTTATTTCTAGTTAACACAATCGAAATTGTTGCTCCACTGTAGCCAAACTGTAGCCAGCGAACTCGGAATTTGGGAATAAATACCAGAAAATCGGGGAAAGTTAAATTTTATCGGCCACGGCTGATAGTGGGCCAAAAGACGCCAAATCGTTTCTTTAGAGTGATTTAGAAAGCGATTTAAAATGGAGTTGCTACCTTGGTAGGATGTAGCTGACCCAAATCGCACTCAAGAGGTCGGGGGTTCGAATCCCCCCAGCTCCACCAGTGTAGCGCACTGAACGAAAAAGGCTGGATCTTGCGATCCGGCCTTTTTCACTTGGCATCGATTTTTTGTCAACGCACGTCCGTCTGGAGAACCTGGACACCTTCCGTTACTTTTTCAAGATCGGGTTCCCATCCGCCTCAAAGAAACCATCTCGCGGAACTCGAGCCACCAAACTGCCCGCCGGTTTGCCTCAGCCGAAACAATTGACAGGGTTGGCGGCGGTCCCTAGATTAATTACAAAGCATTCACTTTCCTATTATTAAGGAACTTTGAAATCAGATTGACCTGTTGCCCGGGTCATCCTCCACTCTTCCTCCCTCCTCCGATGGCCCGACTTTTCATGCTGGATGGTCGGAAAAGGGGCTGTCGGGTCAGTCCGATGGGAGGAAGCCATGCCCAAATATCTGTTATCCCTACTGATTGCAATAGTTTCGATCTTTTCCCTTTTAGTCATCAACCAACAAAGCTGGGGCGAGCCCCGGTTCATCACGCTGGGAGTGTCTCCCGAAATCGCCGCCGACTACATCCATGCCGTGATTGAGGCGGACCGCACCATTTATTCCAAAATGACTGTGGAGCGTCTGGAAGAAGCCGCCTCCCTCAAGGCAACGGAAAAATGGTTGGAGGAAAACACTCTGCCGCTCCCCGCCCAGTTTTTGTTGATGGCATCGCAAAACGTCAATGCCCAAAACCTTGGGATGTCCTACAAGCTCATGAGCCTGTGGCCCATCAACTCTCAAAACGGGCCGGAAGACCATTTCGAAAAGGTGGCGCTGGAAGCCATTAATGAAAATCCGGGAAGACCGTTCATGACCACGGTCTCCTCCAACCGGCAATTGTTCTTCAAGGCTGTGTATCCCGACAAAGCGGTGACCAAATCCTGCGTGGCCTGTCACAATGCGCATCCCAACAGCCCGAAGAAGGATTTCAAAGTCGGGGATGTGATGGGCGGAATCAGCATCACCCTCCCGCTGGGAAAAGAGGACACGATCCCCGCAAGGAAGGTGGCCGATTACATTCATGCCGTGCTGGAATCGGACCGGCTGATCTATACGGAATTCGTGGTGAACCGACTTCAGGACAACAACGTCTTGAATGCGTCGGAAACCTGGTGGAAGGACAAAACCCTGATGCTCCCGGCGCAATTCTTACTGTACGCATCCGATCGGGTGGCCCATGAGCGTTTGGGCCTCATGTACAAACTGCTGAGTCCGTGGCCCATCAATCCCTATAACGGAGCGGTGACCGAGTTCGAAAAAAAGGGGATGGAAGTTTTCATGAGGAATCCGAAAGAAACTTTTTATGGAACGTATACCGTCCACAATAAAAATTTCTTCGAGATCGTCTATCCAGACCTGGCGGTTTCCAAGGCGTGCGTGGCCTGCCACAACACACACCCCGAAAGCCCGAAGCGTGATTTCAAAATGAATGACATCATGGGAGGGATTATGGTGAGCTTTCCCGTCCATTGAGCGGGCGAAGGGAAGCTCCCAAAATGCTGGAAATGAAAGACGCACGCCAACCGGAACGTGGCCCGGTTGACGTGCACCTGCTTCAAGGCATTGAACCTCTTCCGGATTATTTCTGGAACACGGGGTAGCCGAAGGTGTACACCCATTTGTCGGCGTCCGCGGCGTGGGCCGGGGCCAGTTCGCGCGCGGGCAGGTGACAGGCCATGCAGTCTTCCTTGTAATCGGTGGACACGGTCTTCAACGGATTGTCCGCCATGAACAAAGACCACGCCCAGCCGTCGCCCCACAATTTGGAGTCCGGAAACCGGCCTTGCGTATCCCGCACCAGCACGAACCAGCCCTTCAGGTCCGTGGCGTGGCTCACCGCCGGGCCGGTGGTCATCTCCATCGTTTTGGTGCCCAGGAGTTCCTTCACCAGAACAGCACCGTCCGGAAATTTTTTGTGCTTGCGGTAATAGGCGAGGGTTTCCGGTTGCGTGTACACCACATGGTATTCCTTGGCGCCGGGATCGCCTTCCGTATTGGCGTGAGACCAGGTACCCAACACGGGCCAGCTTTCGTACCCCTGTGGCACTCGCAAGTCACCGGTTTTCATATCGACATTCGGGGCAAAGGGTTTGTTGCCCGCGCCCAGCAACATCCCCACGGCAACAAGAGCCAGCAGGAACAGGAACGCGCGCGCAATGACTTTCGTTTTGATGGCCATCAATTTGAGCTCCTTGAATAAAAATTAAAAAAATTATCGGGATTGGTAGAAAACGAAGGGAGACCCGGATCTTGCACAGGATCCAGGTCTCCCATAGCTCAACTCAAACGGTTTACAAATCGGCCGGATTCTTGTGTTCGATTTCCGTCCAGTTCGAATCCGCTTTGGCGATGTAGCCGGGAACGTCCTGATTCCACTTTTCCTGAATGTTTTCATCCAGGTTCAGGTACAGCTTGCCACCGACGATCTTCCAGCGATGGGGGTCGGAGAAAAACTTTTTGCCCACCGCCACGCCGTACGCACAGTAACCGCCATACTGGGGCGCATACATTTCCGGATTGGCTTCGAATTTTGCCTTGTGGTCTTTATTGGCAAACAGGTAGGTGGCGCCCTGATAATTGGCCGTGTGGAATCCATTGCCCTGCACGGGACGGCCCACTTCAAAATAGGCCACCGGATCGTACCCACCCAGCGCCGGCGTGGCGATCTCCACTCCGGAAGCATGCTTCGTCATGGACGATGCACCGGGATGGGCCAGAACCGCGCCTGCACTCCATACCAAAAGAAACGCCGCAATTGCGAAAAACCGAATGCCTTTCTGGATTTTTAAATTCATGACCGATTCCTTTCGTTTTAAAAACAAACAATGGTTTATTAAAAAGTACACCGATTGGTATATTTTTACTTTCAATCCTTACATGCCTGCCTTCCTGTTTTTTTTGCATAAAAATAGCTGAAATTGGCGTTTTTTATCTAAAATACGTTTATATTTGATTGCTTTAGGTTTATCTTGATATAAATAAGGAAACTAATTGGTTTACTGTCGTTTCAGGAGTGTTCCATGGCACAGGCATCCAAGCGGGAGCAGTTGGTGCAGGAAGCGGTGGCGATGTTTTCCCGGGACGGGTTTCACGCGGTGGGCATCGACGCCATTTCCCGCCAGGCTCGCACCACCAAAAAAACCCTCTATCATCATTTCAAATCCAAGGAGGAGTTGATCCTGGCGGCCCTGCGCCATTACGACGAACGGTTTCGCAACACGTTCATGCGTGCGGTGGAATCCCGGGCTCAGCAACCGGCGGCCCGCCTCCTCGCGGTGTTTGACGTGATGAAGGACTGGTTCGGCCAGAAAAATTTTCATGGATGCATCCTGGTCGCCGCTCTGGGTGAGTTTCCGGATCCAAAATCCCCCATCCGCCGGGCCTGCGTGGAGTCCAAGAAGGCGTTGAGGAAATACATCCGGGGCCTTGCGGCCGAGGCTCAATTGCAAAAACCCGATCAATTGGCGGAGCAGATCACCCTGCTGGTGGAAGGCGCCATCACCCTGGCGCAGGTCAATGCCACACCGCATTGCGCGGACCAGGCGAAAGCCGCCGCCGCAATCCTGATCCGAAACGCCCAGGCCTGAAATCCCCGATCTCCACCTGAATTTTTCACTTTGCCCTTGACTAAACCGACTAGTCGGTCTAATATTCCTTCCATGGACTTCACAAAAACTCAGGAAAAGCTCTTACGCACCGCCCTGCCCCTCATCCTGTCCAGGGGCTACCCGGCCACCACCGTCGATTCCATCTGCGACAAGGCGCAGGTGAGCAAGGGCAGTTTTTACCACGCCTTCGGCTCCAAGGAGGAAATGGGCCTGTGCCTGCTCAAGTGGTACCACCAGGGCGGCGAGAACAACATTTTTCACGGCCCGTTCAACGATCTGGAGGATCCCGAAGAACGCATGTTCGCTTTCCTCGACCACGTGGAGCAACTGTCGAAAGAATTCTGGGGCAACGGCTGTCTTCTGGCCAGCCTGGGACTGGAACTGGCGGACACCAGCCCCAGGATCCGCGCCGAGGTGGCGCAGGTTTTCAAAAAGCTCAGTCAGCGGCTGGAGGTCATTTTCGAACCCGCCGCCAACGGCTCCGCCAAAAACGGCAACCCGTCAGCGAAACACCTGGCCGAGCAGTTTCTGGTGATGCTGGAAGGGTCCATCGTGCTGGCGCGGGCGCATCGAAACTGGCGCGTGGTGAATCGGGGATTCGCCCACTTCCGCAGTCATCTGGAAAACCTGAGCGGGTGATATTTTTTCCAAGTTTTATCAGCAAATCGGTTTCTATAAGGAAAACATTCCATTTAATTCAAAAACAATGAGGCTCTTCGGGGGAGGAGGCATCATGCCAACACAAAATGCAACGATCGATGAAAACAGACTGCATGAATTCATGGGAAAAATGGTGGGCGATCTCGGCGCCGCCGCCACCAGCGTGCTGGTGATCCTCGGGCAGGAACTGGGGCTCTACCGCGCTATCGCGGAGCACGGTCCGTTGACGGCGGACGAACTGGCGCAAAAAACCGGCGCGGCGCCGCGTTACCTGCAGGAATGGGCGGCCAACCAAGCGGCTTCGGGGTACATCGAATACGATGCGGACACGCACCGCTTTTCCCAGACGCCGGAACAGGCGGCGGTGTTTGCCGACGAGGAAAGTCCGTTTTTCATGGGCGGCGGATTCTACTCCATCGCCTCCCTGTTCTCAGACCAGCCGAAACTGGTCGAACTGTTCCGCACCGGCAAAGGACTTTCCTGGGGCGACCACGACTCCTGCCTGTTCTGCGGCACGGCAAAATTTTTCAAGCCCACCTACAAGGCCAACCTGCTGGCATCGTGGATTCCGGCACTCGACGGCGTGCAAGCCAAGCTGGAGAAGGGTGCGAAGGTGGCGGACGTCGGATGCGGCTACGGTCACTCCACGTTGATGATGGCGGAAGCTTTTCCCAACAGCCGGTTTTACGGATACGACTTTCACGCGCCGTCGATCGAACACGCCACCCAGCTGGCCAAAGAGAAAGGACTCGGCAACGTGACCTTTGAAGTCGCCAAGGCGAAAAGTTTTCCCGGTGAAGGCTACGATCTGATCACTTTCTTCGACTGCCTGCACGACATGGGCGATCCACAAGGCGCGTGCCGCAGTGTGCACGGCAAGCTCGATCCGGACGGCACGCTGATGATCGTCGAACCCATCGCCAAGGACACGCTGAAGGAAAACCTGAACCCGGTCGGACGCGTGTACTACGCGTTTTCCACCACGGTGTGCACGCCGTCATCGCTGAGCCAGGAGGTGGGGCTGGCGCTCGGCGCACAGGCGGGGGAGAAACGCCTGCGCGAGGTGGTGACTGCCGGGGGATTCACCCGGTTCCGCCGCGCCTCCGAAACGCCGTTCAACATGGTGCTGGAAGCACGGCCCTGATGCGCCTTCCATCTGTCCCGGTATAAAAAAAAGCCCGGCCTTCCCGCCGGGCTTTTTCATTTCTTCCGGATCCGCGAAGAGGCCGGGGAATTCACCTCACCGGCCTGCGTTCGATCAGACCATGTATTCCTGCGCGAAGCCTTTTTCCAGCAACACCTCGTTCAATGACTTGCCATCGACAAAAATTTCGCACAGCCAGCGGCCGTATTTTTCCCGCTTGTCGGAGTACACCTTCACCTCCACCCAGCTTCCCACCGGAATCCGTTTTTTTACAAAATCGGACGCCGCCTTGCCGCGTTTGTATTCCTCGCTGGTGCGTTTGACACCATACACCTCCGGCGTGTCCACGCCCAGCAGGCGGAACCGTTCGCGGAACATCACTTTGAAACCCACATCCACATCCAGCTCAATCGTATCCCCATCCACCACGCGCTTGACCCGCGCCCAGTACTGATACGGTTCCACCACGCGGGGCTTGTTCGCCGCGGTCAGCTCCCGCTTCAGTTTGTTCATGGTCTGTTTCGATTTGGTAGAAGGCATGCCTGGCACCGCTCTTGTTGTGTTCGAAATGAGAACAGCCTCCTTCCTGGCAGCCGGGGTGTGCGCCAAACTTCAATACGCCGCCGGAAAGAAACCGCCCGTTTCGGCAAAAGATATATGCTCGTTCCGAAACATGCAAATGGAAAAAATGGGATTAGTTACTTGGCTCCAACAAAACAAAAAGGTTCCGCCCCCCTGCCGGAACCCCTCTGCTGAAAATGCTTCGTTTCCGCACGGATCAGTCGCGGTAGCGGGAGAAGACAAAATCGTGACCTTCTTCCGCCGTGTGGCAGGCGTAGCAACCCGCGCCGCCGTCGGTGACGATGCGCTTCGTCTGGCTGTCGCCGGCGAAGGCCTCGAATCCCCAGCCGCCGGTGTCGCCAAACGCCGATCCGTTTTTCTGCATGACGCCGATCAGCTTGCGGCCGTCTTCCTGCAAGGTCTTGCCTGTTTCCTTGTAATTGAGCAGGTCGAACACCAGCACCGCCCCATCCGCAAACGTGCCGGTTTCCAATCCTTTCGCCGCCTTCGGGTTGGCATACACATGATGGATTCCCTGAAAAGGGTTCTCCAGCGGGTGGCCGGGCTGAATGACCATCGACTTCACATGCGTCCAGTCGCGGTAACCCTCCGGGTAATTCACTTTTTCGCCGCCCGCCTGCATCGGCGAAGCCACAAACAGCATTGCGCCTGCAAGCAGGCCCGCAAACAACCGGTTCATCGTCTCGTCTCCCTGGTATCTGGTGAGTGAAATCATGTCTTTTATGTAGTATCGATTCGATACTATATAAAAGATAGCGGGAACAAATTGCTTTGTCAATTCCTTTTACCTTGGCTACAATGCAACCATGAGCGCGTCCTTACTCCACGATTACATAGAACGGATCTCGCACCTCATCCGCTCGGAAACCCGTATCGCCGGCACCGACTTCGACCTGCAACCCATCCAGCTCGATGTCCTGCATTACCTCACGCGATCCAACCGGTATTCCAACACACCGCAGGGTGTGACGGACTACTTCGGCCTGACCAAGGGCACGGTGTCGCAAACCATCAAGGCGCTGGAGAGCAAGGGCCTGCTTTCGAAAACGCCGGACGCGAAGGACGGCAGGAAGGTTCACCTCGCCGTCACCCGCACGGGGAAGAAACTGCTGGACAAGACCATGCCCGCCAGGGTGGTGGCGGGCGCATGGGAGGAGTTGCCGGAAGAAGACCGCGACCGGCTCATCGCCCATCTCAGCCAACTGCTGGCCAAAATGCAGAAGGCCAACGGCATGAACGCCTTCGGCGTGTGCCGCACCTGCCGCTTCAATTCGCAGATCAGCGATACCAAATTCTTCTGCGAACTCACGCAGGAGCCGCTTTCGGCCACCGACGTCACCCTGTTGTGCCGCGAGCACACGGTCCCCACAGAAGAAGCCGAACCCGCCGAACGGTAAGCACTCCTTGAGTGACGGGTTGAGGTGAGGGTGAACGATGCCTTCCTTTGATTATTCATGAACGTCTATAAAGCGTGGAAACCGTTTGAAGGCATCCCGGCGCCGTTGTACCTGGAGTCGATGGTGAAAGACGGCGACGGTTTAAGGCTGGTCCTGCTGGATGGATCGGTGGAGGGACGGCGTCTGCACATCCATTTCAAAGAGGTGCTGGCGTTTCGCAACGCGAACGAGAAGTGCCTGCTGAAAACCTGGGAGGAGAACGAAAGCTGGGAGGGTCACTCCAGCCTGTTGATCGTCGAGGACTCGCAGTTTGTGGCGTGGTTGCACGAGCAGAGTTTCGGCATGTTTGCGGATCGTCCCATCACCCATTACGCCATCTACACCCCCCACGACTGCCTCGACATTCTGACGGATACGGATCCGGGGGTAGAGTGGAAATTATAAAATGCCCTTAATTTTATTTTGTATCAATCCATTGGAATCGATGGATACGCATGAACCTTCCCATCCTCCGCATTTACCATTACTACTAACCAAAGCCCATTATTATTAAGTAGCTGCACATAATGCATATCAAGCAACTTTTGTATCCTATTCACCCACTCGTGAATGCCTCTCTCAAAATTTAGTTGGCGCTCTCTTTCCTCAAAAGGATTCCAAAAATGCAAAACCTTACTACATAAATCGTAAAGTTTTAACCACTCTTCTTTTTCTAAAAATCCACTTTCCACCAAGGGGAAGTGCTTCACACCGTTCTCACCAATAATTGCTTGCCCCACAGGCTTGGGGTAAAAATCAGGATTTATTTTTTCTATAGATCTTAATAACTTTTTTGCATTCCATTTTTCCCTGAAATCAGCATGGACCTTTGAGTACTCCTCTTTATTTGCCGCCAGTGACGAGAAAGCAATTATTTCTAAAATTTTCCTTAAATGGACACAAACATTTTCATAACCATAAAAGTCCTTCCCAAAAGGAATTTCACTTTTGAGAAAAGATTTGATTAATGCAATTCTTATTTTTATCTCCTCCATTAATTGGCAATAAACCTTTGCATCCTCAACCATTCTTAATCCCCTCAATAATTATTAATCTCAATCTATAAAAATGTTTATTTAAGAACTTTAAAATTTATTATTTCATTTTACCTTTGCCCAACAAACTATTGATCCCCTCCATTACTCCCGACATAAGAAAATCCAGAATGGTAGACTGAAGTGAGAGGTCCTTTATCCAGCGCCCGTTCTGGTGCGCCTTTTGAGGGGTGATTGACATCATGGAAGATAAACTCTTTTTGGTTCTCGTGGGGTCGATGGTGTTGAACTTTTTCGTGCTGGGGATTTCCATCAACCGGCCGAACTCGTTCTGGCCGGTGGCGCTGTCCGCCGTCTCCATCGCGCTCCAGGGCACGGCGCTCCGGCTGGTCGCCATGATTTCCATTTCCTGAAGGACCTGCGACCTGCCGCCGCACCGCCCATCTTTTCCGCTCCGGTCGGCTCCACCCCGCCCGCCCGCCGCCGATCCTGCGTCAACGCCTCTTTTCCAACCCATTGAAACCATTCGCATACCCGCCGCGCCCGCGCCTCCCCCACATTTCCTCTAAATAACATGGTGGCCGCGCCCCACGGGACCTATGTTTAAGGTATGAACGATTGCAGGTCGCCGGGCCTCGCGGAGTGATGGGATTCCGCCGGGGTCCCGCTCCGCTTTCGACCACAGGTCTTTACTACAGGTGAGATGTCGCCATGAAAACCAAACGAGTGGGTTTCATACTGATGGCGGTCTGTCTGCTTTTGGGCTGGGCCGTTGGTACCGCCGCCGCCCCGCCCACAGAGGAGATGACGACCGAGGAATGGATCCTGACGCCGGGCACCGCCGCGAGC
This sequence comes from Nitrospina gracilis Nb-211, assembly GCF_021845525.1. Lineage (NCBI taxonomy): Bacteria > Pseudomonadati > Nitrospinota > Nitrospinia > Nitrospinales > Nitrospinaceae > Nitrospina > Nitrospina gracilis. The sequence continues at coordinate 2,868,425 of NZ_JAKJKD010000001.1, forward strand.
TGTCCGCATGATTTCATTCTGGAAAACGCGGATAAGGAAACCGTGGAACTGCAACTCATGCTGGGCAACGAGCCCTTCATGCAAGACCGCATCGAACCGAACGATGCGAAGGCCTACGGCCTGCACCACAACCTTACCGAAGCAATGGCACAGGGCAAGGAAGTGATGGCGGACGACTGGGCCACGGTGCTCCACACTGGTGAAAAAGGATCGCTCAGGATGTACTGCATGGAGTGATGGGCGGAACAATGCCTGAGATGGCCCGGCCCCCGGTTAACGGGGGCCGGGTTTTTTCGTTTATTACAAAAGGCGGCCGCGTGGAAGCGGCGTCATCCCCCGGCGGGCGCGTCCGCCGATCCGGGTGCGGTCCATTGGAAAAACCGTCCGGTCATCACTGCATCGAACCAGTGTTTCCACGCCTCGCCGCTGTCCACCGGCGCGAGCGACAACGCCTCGTCGGTGAGATATTCTTTTTTATCGAGCGTCACGATTTCGATTTCGCCGCGCAGGCGTTCGAGGGTCGCGCGGACGCGGTCGCCATTCTCCAGCAGTTCGATGCGCACCGTGCCCTCACCATCTTCACTGTCAAACACGTAGGAGTGGGTGCGGCGAATGTCGCGCGCGCCCGCGGAGAACAGAACCGGCCGGATGAACATTGCCTGCTGGCCTTTCACCTGCGTGGTGTGCACCACCACCGCGTACATGGTTTCCCCTTCCTGCCACAACCACACTTGAGTGAGCGTGAGGTGCGCCCGGCCGCGATCGGTCAACGCGCTGTACGTTCCCAGATACTTTAACGCTCCCGCCTGCGGTGCTTCGTATTTCAACGGCGGCGGTTCCCTGACAAACGTCATGTCCGGCGGCGCGCCACGCGGTGTGCGCGCGGGCGAAACCTGCATGAGCGTCATGCGCTCCGGCGTGACCGTTGTCACTTCGAACAAGTATGCCGGCAGAATGTGATGCGTGGTGGCGATCCTTCCATTCCGCACGGTGCCTTCGCCACCCAGGCATTCGGTATCGCCACACGAGTAAAACGCCCACACCTCGCCTTTCGCATTGATCACCATGCGGCTCGGCGGACTGCCCTCTTCGCGCCGCCAGTGCCCGGCAAGCGGATTGCTCTCCGCTTCCAGTTTGCCGAAGGTGCGGCGCAGGGTTTCCGGATCGCGAAAACGCGCTTCGAACAACAATCGGTTGGCTTCGAAAAAGTTGGCGGTCAGGCGCGCCGATTCGTTTTGCAGGCTCCACACTTCGTAACCCACGCCGGCGAGCGCCACCAGGGGAAGGATCAGCAACGCCAGGTAACCGCCCGCCAGTCCCGCCCGTTTCCGCGCCAGCACCAGCGATGCGCCGCCGACGATGTGACCCAGCAATGCTATGAGAATGACGATGAAGATATCGACGCGGATGGGACCGGACACCGTCGGGCCCCACACGAAAGTCATGAACACTTCGTAGCCGGTGAGCAGGACGCCCAGCGCCGCGGCGGCGATCAGGCCCTTGCGCGCGCCTTTTGCCGTCCACGCGGGAAACGCGTAAAGCAGGAGGCTCACGATCGCCGTCCAGTAAAATATCAAAAACGCGTTCACGTCCACTCCTGTTGGTTGTGCGGTTCAAGAACGATCATTATGCCATACTGGATCAATGCGCTCTCTTCCACTTGCGGCGCACAAAGAATTTACCGATCTCGATCACCGGCACCACGGTGAACGCCACCCCGATCACGACCGCCCATTCCTGCATGCTCATCGTGTATGTGCCGAACACCTGTTCCAGAACCGGAACGTGGAATATCAGCGACAACAGGACCAGTTCCCACAACACCGCAAGGTTCAGCCACTTGTTTGAAAGAGGGTGGCGGAACGCGGAAAAGCGGTCGGAGCGGAAGTTGTATGCGTTGAACAATTGAATGATCACCAGAGAGAGAAAGGTCATCGCCATGGCCTGCTCCACGGTGCGTTCGGTGTGGAGCGCCCAGGCAAACAGACCAAAGTTTGCGGCGGCGATCCAGACACCACTCAACAACATCAGCGTCAGCACCGGCGGCGTGAAGACGCCGGTATTGGGATCGCGCGGTGGACGCCGCATGAGATCGTCTTCCGGTGGATCGACACTGAGCGCCAGCGCGGGCAGGCCATCGGTCGCCAGGTTGACGTATAAAATCTGCACCGCCGAAAGCGGCAGGGGCAGGCCCGTCAGCACGGCGGCGCTGATGAGGCCGATCTCGCCAATATTCGACGACAGCAGGTACATGAGAAATTTTTTGATGTTGCCGAAGATGCCGCGTCCTTCCTCCACCGCGCCGACGATCGAGGCAAAATTGTCGTCGGTGAGCGTCATGTCCGCCGCCTCGCGGCTGACATCGGTGCCGGTGATGCCCATCGCCACCCCCACGTCCGCCTGCTTGAGTGCCGGTGCATCGTTGACGCCGTCGCCCGTCATCGCCACAATGTGCCCCCGCTTCTGCAACGCATCCACCACGCGCAGTTTGTGTTCCGGCGACACACGCGCATAGACGTCGATTTGTTCCACGCGTTGCTCCAGTTCGCTCTCGGTCATACTTTCCACTTCCGCGCCGGTCACGATTTTGCCGTTGGCAAGCAGACCCAGCTCGCGCGCCACCGCCTGCGCTGTCTGCGGATGGTCGCCGGTGATCATGACGGGCCGAATGCCGGCGGAGATGCAGGTGCGGATGGCCTCCGCCGCTTCCGTGCGCGGCGGATCGATCATCCCCGCCAGGCCGAGAAACGTCATGTCTTCCTCCACATGGTCGAGCGAGGCGTCGCGCTTGCAGGCAATCGCCAGAACACGTAATGCCTCGCCAGCCATGTCCTGCGCCGCGGCGCGAAGCTGTTCCCGGTCCGCCTCCTGCATCGGGCGGTCGCCGGTGGGTGTTGCAAGGTAGGCGCAGGCGGAAATCAGGATTTCCGGCGCGCCTTTGGAGTAGGCAATGGTCCCGCCTTCCGGATCGCGGTGCAGGGTGGTCATGCGTTTGCGCTCGGAAGTGAAGGGAATTTCCTGGATGCGCGGCCAGTGCGATTCCAGTTCCACGTGCCGAAACCCCGCTTTCTCCGCCAGCACCACCAGCGCGCCTTCCGTCGCATCGCCTTTGATATGCGAGGTCCCGTCTTCCCGGAGCAGCCGGGCATCCGAGGCCAGCGCCCCGCCGCGTAAAAATTCCAGAAGCGGTCCTTCCAGCTTCGCTTCCCTGCCGTCCACAAACAACCCGCCTGTCGGATCGTATCCCGATCCCGTCACCTCGTACCATTCGCCCGCCACCCGGATTTTGCGCACCATCATTTCATCCCGCGTGAGGGTACCGGTTTTGTCGGAACAGATCACCGACGTACTGCCCAGCGTCTCCACTGTGGGCAGATGGCGGATGAGCGCGTTGCGTTTCGACATGCGTTGCACGCCGAGCGCGAGCGAGATGGTGACCACGGCGGGCAGGGCCTCCGGCACCACCGCAACAGCGAGTGCGATGCCGAACAGGAACATGTCCAACAGCGGCGACCCGCGAAGCACGCCCAGTAGGACGATGATCACCACCACCGCCAAAGCCGCCCACGCCAGCACGCGGCCGACGCGGTCGAGGTTCTTCTGAAGAGGGGTTTCGGTGTCCTCCACCGTTTTCAGCATGCGGGTGATTTTGCCGAACTCGGTGTTCATGCCCGTCGCCACCGCCAGCACGCGGCCGCGCCCATAGGTGACGGTGGTGCCGGAAAACACCATGTTTATGCGATCGCCTATGGGGAGAGCGTCGTCATTCAAAGGCGTGGATACTTTTTCCACCGGCAGGGATTCGCCGGTCAACGCCGCTTCATCGGTTTTCAGGTTCACCGTCTCCACGATGCGCGCATCGGCGGGTACTTTGTCTCCCATGCTGAGCAAAAGGAGATCGCCCGGCACCACTTCACGCGCGGGGATTTCCTTTTCAATACCGTCGCGGAGAACGTGCGCCACCGGAGCGGCCATCTTCTTCAACGCCTCGATGGCCCGTTCGGCGCGGAACTCCTGGATGAATCCGAGCAGAATCGCGAACAGCACGATCACGCCGATGGCCACAGACTCAACGACCTCACCCAGAAAAGCGGAGAGGGTAATGGCCACCAGCAGAATGACGATCAGAATGTTTTTGAACTGGTTGGCAAAGACGGTCCAAGCGGAGACGTGGTCGGCGGCGGCCAGCTCGTTGAGCCCAAACTTGTGAAGGCGTTGGGCCGCTTCCTTTGCGGACAACCCGGAAGCATCACTGGCAAGACCTTCATAAACACGATCCAGCGTATGAGAATGCCAGTTTTCAGTAGCCCCCATAGGCAACTCGAACGATTGGTTGGAATTTTATGATACCGATTCCTGAAGAAAAATGCCAAGCAATCGTTTTCCGCCTGCCCGCAGCGCGGGCAAAAGTACTTTTCTTTTTCAAACTGGATTTTTACAAGCGAGGCGTTATACATTCAAACATCGTGCAAGCGTACGTTGGAAATCCTGCAAACCGACAAGAGGAGGGACGAAGCCAATGACCGATTCGATTTTGGAACACCTGGGTCCGCTGGCGCCGCTGGCGGGAACCTGGGAGGGCACGAAGGGGGACGACACCGCGCCTTCCGATGACCGGGGCGTGGAAAAGAATCTGTTTCGCGAGCGCATCACGTTTGAGCCGATCAAGCCGCCCAACAACCACGAGCAACAACTGTACGGATTGCGTTACGCCACCACCGCGTGGCGGCTGGAGGAGGAAAGCCCGTTTCACGAGGAACGCGGGTACTGGTTGTGGGATGGAGATGCCAGGCAGGTTCTGCGTTGTTTCACCATTCCCCGCGGCATGAACGTGCTCGCCGGAGGCACGGCGGAAGCGGACGCCAAATCGTTCGAAATGGTCGCGGAGGTGGGATCGCCCACGTACGGCATCTCTTCCAACCGCTTTCTGGATGAAGAGTTCAAAACCGTGCGCTACGAGTTGAAAGTGGTCGTCCACAGCAACGACAACTGGAGCTACGAGGAAGACACGCAGATCCAGATCAAGGGCCAAAGCGAATTGTTTCATCACATCGACAAAAACACCTTGAGCCGGGTGAAGTTGTGACGGCAAAAAAAAACCGGCGGGGTGGAAACCCCGCCGGTTCGAAAGTGGTCCGTTATGTTATCTCGGCTGAACCTTGGTGGCCTGCGGGCCTTTCGGGCTCTGGCCTGCCTCGAACTCCACCGTCTGACCGTCGGTCAGCGTCTTGAAGCCATCCCCTTGAATCTCCGAAAAATGTACAAAGTAATCTTTGCCATCTTCGGACTCGATGAAACCATAACCTTTGCTTTCATTAAACCACTTTACGGTGCCTTTTGACATACTCTTGCTTCTCCAGTTGGTGCGCACGCCTCGCCGGTGAGGTTCGGCTCGTTACGCACCGATTTTTATTGGGGTTGTTCATTCAAAGGGTGCTTCGTGGACAGCCTGCAGATACAAAAAAACCATCCCTAGGGATGGCCGCTTGGAAAAAACCCACTGGTGTTTACTCTGTCTCATCCCCGAGCGCGGATTCACAAAACCCGCAACCCGTTGACTTGCGTCAACCCTCATTGTCCCTATCAAGGTAACATGGTTTTTTTTTAAAAGATATCGAAAAAAACAAGTCCAGCCGGTTCCTCACCATTCTTCTTTCCCCAATGAAACACGCGCATGGGGGGCAGATTTCGCCATTCCCCGGCCGTCCACACCCGTCCGCGACGGGCGGCCGGGACAGGGCTACCACCCGGCGGCTCACATGGTGAGCCACAGACCGCCCTTCCGGGGCCCGGTTGCCCGCCACGGTGGCCAAAACCCGGCTCCCGTAGTCCGACTCATGGTGCAAAACGGGATGCCGGAGACTGTCGCATGCGGTGCATCCAGACTGTACGCTACAGGATGTCTTCCGGCTCCTCCGCCCGTCCGGGTGAACGCAAACAAAATTGTTTCGCGTCGAACTTATTGTTTTTCACAAAAAATTTTTCTTTTTTTAATGGTTGGAAATCCAGACCTTTTTCCACAGTCCTCCGTTCCTGATGCACTTTAATCTTTAATCTAAATTTGAAGGCCTTACACTGATTTTATCCATTTTTGAAGCCAAACATTCAGGCGAGGCATCTGGAAAACTGGAAAACGCACGAACGAAACCGGGTTCAAAAATCGAGAGGGGGACGCCGCAAGGCAATGCGGTTTTGGTGGATCCATATAAAGGGTGAAAAAATGTTTTCCAATCAACTGCTTGAAAAAGGAAAGGTCGCGCAAAGGCAGGGCCGGTTTCAGGAAGCCACACAACACCTCGGTCAATTTCTTGAAACGCATCTGGAAAAACTGGGGGAAAACCACCCGGTGATCGCCGCCACCTGGTTTCGTTTGGGGCAACTGTGGATGGAGCAAGGCGATCCAGTCCAAGCGTTGGTCTATTTTGAAAAAACCAAGAGCAGCCAGGTTCGGAACCTCGGTGAAACGCACGTTCACCTGACCAACACGTGGAACCAGATGGCCGCCGCCTGCGTGGACCAGGATGACTACGACCGCGCTATCGAATGCCACCAGCAGGCGCTGGACATCAGCCTGCGCCATTACAGCGAGTACCATCCGTCGGTCGCACTGACCTGCAAGAGTCTCGGTATGGTGTGGTACCGCAAGGGTGATCTCGATCAGGCGCTTCTTTTCATCCAGAAAGCATTGGGGGGTCTCCGCACCATTTGCGCCCAGGATCACCCCTTGCTTGCCCAGACCTGGAACAACCTGGGTATGATATCCGAAGCACAGGGCAACCAAAGGGAAGCGTGCAATTATTTCACCAAGGCGCTGGACGTGGCGTGCAAAGCGGGATTGGATACCTTGAAATTCACGCTTGAGCAGAAACTGGAAGAGCTGACGGTGCTGCAGGAAGGTGACGAAGAGCAGACGGCGGCGGACGCCGCCGAAGAAGCAACCCATGAGGAACCCGCCGCCCCGGAATCCACCTTGTATGCCGGAACGAAATCCCGCTCCCATTAAACGCCGGCCCCAAACTCCAGCCGGGAAGGAATCCCTTTCCGCCATTCACAAACTGGTCTGCCCTGGTTCGTATCAACCCTTGTTACGTTGAGGCTCCCATCGTTTTTACGGAACCCGCGGGAGCATCAAAACATGCCCGAAGGGCTGTCGTAAAACTGCTCGTTGCCGTTGACCCCGTCTTCCAGAACATCCTTGTATATCAGGTCCCAGTGGCCGTCTTCGTCCACGTCGTAAACATAAAAGAGCGGTTGCGGCGTGGCGATGTAAAGATACCGGTGACCCTGGTAGGAAACATAGAAGATCGGAGAGGCCGGATAGATCGCCGCGACCGTGACAAGAGGTTCCGCGGACATGTAGGACCGGACCAACGTCGCACCGTGTAAAAATCCGCGATTCCGTTGCCATTAAGATCGTACCCGACGATCACCATACCACCCGGCTGCGTATTCCAACCCGTGCGGGTTTGCAGGGGGGGCTCACCCTGAAGTTGAATGTGCGTGGCGCCTGCCGGAGCCGTCCACATTATCAGGGCCAAACAAACTGTAGCAACCATCATCCAGTGTTTCATGGTTCCCACCCCCTTTCTCCTTATCGGCCCGGATCCGATTTTTCATGACCCGGCCTTCACTAAAATTAATGCATAAGCCATGCCATAACTGAGTGGTGGGCGGACGCGTTTCCTTGCTTGCGGCGGCGGAGGAGGCTCTTTCAAGTCACGAAACCCAATGGGATAAAGAGCCCTGTGCCGTCATCATTCCTGGTGACGGCGCGCACATTTTTTGTAAGGACCCGGGAGTGGAACGCGGTCATGACCATTTGTGTCACCGTCCCAAATCTGATTGCCGTTTTTTGTTCGAGGCCTATATTGATTTACGAGGACCGGTTGGTTACGGTTTGGGGGATTTATTTTTGATTCTCATTACTAACTTCCCGATACGGGAATCGAAGAAGGAGGCACGTTATGTGGATCGATGTAATGGGAATCGTGGTTGCCCTGTTCATCGTCGCCATGCTGGCGGTCGAGCTGTTGGAGGGGAACCGGCTTTTCCAGTAATGAAAATTGAATAGGTAGGAAGTCTGCTAAGTCAGAAAGGGCGGTCACGCACCGCAAATAAGGGATCCCCCTTATGAGACTGCTGCGCACCAGCGAAGTGGGCGGCAGTCTTTTTTATTAGCCTGGACTGTCTCGTCGGGCACGGATTCCGGACCCGGAATCCGGGTCGTGTTTCCGTGATAACGGTTCCCGGTTTCAAATTCTACAAACCTTCCCGCCCCTGCCGCTCATCATAATTAACAAACATTCCATCCACCGTGCCCTGCGCGGAGACGGACGGATCTTGGATCCGGTCCGGCGCCAGGCCGGGACGCAGGGTCATGGCATTGTCCTGGAGAAGACATCATGAAAGCATCCGATCTGTTTGTCCACGCTCTCGAACAGGAGGGCGTGGAATCCATCTTCGGCGTCCCCGGCGAGGAAACGCTGAACCTGATGGAGTCCCTGCGTCATTCGAACATCCGCTTCATCCTCACCCGTCACGAGCAGGCGGCGGGGTTCATGGCCGCCACCTACGGACGGCTCACCGGCCGGGTGGGCGTCTGCCTGTCCACGCTCGGCCCCGGCGTGACCAATCTGGTGACCGCCGGCGCCTACGCCCAACTGGGCGCCATGCCCATGCTCATGATCTCCGGCCAGAAACCCATTAAGAAGAGCAAGCAGGGACGGTTCCAGATCGTCGATGCCATCGCCATGATGCGGCCGCTGACCAAGTCCACGCGGCAGGTGGTGCACGGCAACAGCATTTCCGTCATCGTGCGTGAGTCGGTGCGGCTGGCGCAGGAAGAACGACCCGGCGCAGTGCACATCGAACTGCCGGAAGACATCGCCGAGGAAGAATGCACCGCCCGGCCATACCCGGTGCAGACGACGCGCCGCCCGCACGCGGACGAACTGGCCATCGAACAGGCGGCGCAGATGCTGATGCAGGCCAAGCGGCCGCTCCTCCTCATCGGCGCCGGTGCCAACCGCTACCGCACCAGCCAGGCGCTCCGGCAATTTGTCGATCACACCGGCATTTATTTTTTCAACACGCAGATGGGCAAGGGCGTGGTGGACGAGCGGCATCCCAGATTCCTCGGCACCGCCGCGCTCTCAAACAAGGATTACTTGCACTGCGCCATCGAACAGGCGGACCTCATCCTCAACGTCGGCCACGACGTCATCGAAAAACCGCCGTTCTTCATGTACGCGAACGGCAGTACGCAGGTCATCCATGTCAACTTCTTCTCGTCCAATGTGGATGAGGTGTACTTCCCGCAACTCGACGTGGTGGGCGACATCGCCGACAGCATCGAGCGCCTGTACCGACACATCACCCCTTCGGCGCAGTGGGAACTCAGTTTCTTTGAAAAAGTGAAGCTGGAGCTGGAACAACACATCGAGGAAAAGGCCGTGCAACCGCGCTTTCCCGTGGGTCCCGAATTTCTTGTCGGGGAGATTCGCCGCATCATGCCGGACGACGGCATCCTCGCCCTCGACAATGGCCTGTACAAAATCTGGTTCGCGCGCAACTACAAGGCGTACGGACTGAACACTCTGCTTCTCGACAACGCGCTGGCCAGCATGGGCGCGGGCCTGCCTTCCGCCATGGCGGCGCGCATGGTGTTCCCGGAACGCAAGGTGATGGCCATCTGCGGCGACGGCGGTTTCATGATGAACGCGCAGGAACTGGAAACCGCGGTGCGGCTGAAACTGGACCTGGTGATCGTGGTGCTGTGCGACAACGCGTACGGCATGATCAAGTGGAAACAGACGGAGCTGGGATTCCCCGCGTTCGGCATGGATTACACCAATCCGGACTTTTGCAAATTCGCCGAAGCGCATGGCGCCACCGGACACCGGGTGAAGCGGGCGGAAGAGTTATTTAATGTACTGGGAGATTGCTTCAATACGCCGGGCATCCACCTGGTGGAAGTGCCGATCGATTATGCCGAGGACGAGAAGGACCTGGTCGAGGAGATCAAATCCAAAACCGAAGCGCTGTGATGCGGAATCAACCGGTTAACAGGCAACGCCACGCTTTGGCAGGGCGCGGGAAACGCGCGATGGTGGTGCGGGTGCCGCCCGGCAGTTTCACGCTTTTTTGCGGGTTTTCGCCGTCTTCGCCCGGGCCGATTTGGCGGGGGCTTTCTGCGCTTTGGCAGGCTTGTTGTTTTTGCGGAACATGGACGGCTTTTCGATCAACTGTGCCGAGCGTTTCCGCAGAGAGTTTACGGAGATCACTTTCTTCAGATTGCCTGAGCTGTCAAATACCTTTACTTCATGCATGGACCAATATCCTTATGGGTGTGGCAGAGGGGGGCTGGGAGGAGGAGCGAGGCACAAAAAAAACCATCGTTCTGAATGGCCGGCAATCAAACCTTTGATTTAAAAGGCGTTTCATTTATACCGGGACTCCGGGGCGCACCAACTTCTGCCTGTGTCAAACCATCTAATCTCTGTTTTGTTCCTTATTATAACACAGGCTCCCCACCATTTGGAGGCCATTTACCGGGCCATAAAGGGTGGTCCGTTTTGGCGAAAATAATTTTGCCCGGCGTGCGCCCGGCTCCCCTGCCGGGAACGAGCGGAGTCATCCCACAGGCGGCAACCAATAGGCCCACAAATAATACCCGCTCCAAATCAACAGGCCCACGCCAACCAGAATCAACCACAGGGGAACATAACCATCCCGCTCGCGGATACCTGCGGTCTGGTAGGTGTATTCCTCATCGGGTCCGTGCGCGTCTTCGGTTTTGGACCCGGCGGTGGGAACGGTTCTGTTTTCGCTAACCGGCATTTCAATTCTCCTTTTTTCTGCAACAAAAAGTTTACCTGCATGTGCGTGCCGAACCTGGAGGGCATCAGCCCCCCAGTTTGGTTTCACTCACGCCGCTCAATTCCACCACCTTCTCCTCCAACCGTCCCTGATCGGCGGCGTTGGACAGCATCGCCCAGATGTTGCGGCGCACGTTTTCAAGCGCACCGGGATCGACCCCCACCGCAAGCAGACGGTCTTCATAGGTCTGCACGCGCAGGGATTGAACAAAGTGCACGATATCCCACACCTGTTTGGCATCGAGCGTTCCCTTGAAAACCGGCATGGGATCGCCACCGACTCCGTTCATGATGGTGCGGAACAGGTGGCGGCTGTCGTGGCCCAGTTTCACACCGCCTTCCTCGCCCGCAGGCAGGGTGAAGTTCGCGGGTTGAATGGGAAATCCCCACGCATCATTCAGTGCGCCGGCAAGCGGTCCGTCACCCCGCCCTTCGGCTCCGTGACACGACGCGCAGTTATTGCTGTAGAGCTTGCCGCCGTTTTCAATGGACGCGAGCGTCACCCGCGTCTCCTTGGGAATGGCGATTGGGTCCTTCACCTCTTCCTGTTTCCAGCGGTCGGAAAAGGTTTTGATGTACTGGATGACCGCCAGCCGTTCGTTCTGCGTCAGGTTGTGCCACGGCGGCATGCCGGTGCCCCACAACCCGTGCGTGATGGTTTTGAACAGATCCCCATCCGTGGGAAGAGCATCCTTGCCCGGCGTGGAGTGGAACTTGAAAATGCCTTTGGTAAAATCGCGCGGCTTGGGATCGAGGAATTTTGCCGAAGGGCCAGTGCCGTCGCCTGCGTCCCCGTGACAGCCGGAACAGCGGGCGTCATACACTTTTTCGCCCAAAGGCAGAAGGTCCCTTTGAATGTGACTGCCGGGGTTGATGCCGGTTCCGACGGACAGGTTGATGGAGACGAAGTTCTCGCGCCAGTCGCCGATGCCGGTGCCCAGCCGCTGGATGTAGGCGACCAGTGCCTTTCCGTCTTCGTTGAGCTTCGGCGCTTCGCCTTCCTTCTCCGGCTCCTCAAACAGCCACGGGAAGCGTGGCATGATGGAGTCCTTCTTCACCGCACGCGGATTCCAGTGATGCGCCGCGTGCCAGCCGTCGCTGTAACGCCGGCCGACGCGCGTGAGATCAGGACCAATCCGCCGCGTGCTGAACAGGTGCGGCAGGTCGTGCACGTACTCGCCGTTCTGCGACACCGGACCCCAGCGGAAATTCTCGCCCGTTACCGGGCGCACGTACTGTGAATGGCAGTACCAGCACCCTTCACGGATGTACACCTCGCGCCCGTGCTTTTCCAACGGTGTGTAATCGGGGACGCTGATTTGCGTGTCGGCCACCACATCGGTGACGTGTGCGCGCTGTTGCTTGTTGGTCACGTACGGCGCGATGCCCTGCGTGCCAACGGCGAGGCCAAACAGGACAATGCCCGCACTAACCACGACGCCGGACGGCGTCTCCAGCCAGTTGCCTTTTTTGAGCGGCGCCATCGGCACCTTCTCGGACGTCTGCTCGATGGCGGCCATGCTCTCCACTGCTTCACCCGTCTGCGCGGTTTTGTAGAAGTTGATGACCATGAGCAGGATGGCGATGTCCATCGACAAACCACCCAGCGTTCGTGCCACCCACCAGGGTTTCATCTCGTTGACGGTATCGACGAAGTTCGCGCCGTGCTCCAGCATGGAACCCTGCACGAATCCCTGCGCCGTGAGACCGACCGCCATCACGCTGAAGCCGCCGATGGTCAGCCACAGGTGCCAGCTCGCCAGCTTCGCGCTCCACAACTGCCTGCCGGTGAGGCGCGGCCAGACGTAATACATGCCGCCGACCACCCACACCACCATCGAGCCGAACACCGTCAGGTGCGAATGCGCAATGACGAAATCGTTGAAGTGCGTCAATTCCTGCATGCGGCGCAGGGCCTCGACCGATCCCTGAAAACAGCCGAACAGGTAGTACACCGCACCGAGGATGAGGAACTTGCCCGCGTAGGCGTCGGCGTCCTTGCCGCCGCACACCTGCCCCCATCGGCCACGCACCGTGCCGAAAAAATTCACGACCACCGTCCACACCGGAATGATCAACAGCATGCTGGTGACGATGGAAATGGTCTGCGTCCAGTACGGAATCGGACTGAACAGGTAATGATGCGTGCCGACGAACGGATAAAACAGCGCGAGCGACCAGAACCCGATAAGCGATAGTTTGTGACTGAACAGCGACTGCTTCGCGGCGAGAGGCAGGAAGTAGTAAATGATCGCCAGCCCGGCGGGTGTCAGCCACAACCCGACGATATAATGAATATACAGGCCGTGCATGGCGGCGCTGTCCACGCCGGTGAACGGTCCATAGGGCAGGACGACGTTGCCGAGCACGAGATTGAAGACGGTCCACACGAAGGCAGCGGTGATGTACCAGAGCGACACGTAAAAGCGCGGCTCCTTGCGCTGAAACACCGTGCCCAGCACCTGTACCGTCACCATGCCCAGCACAAAGAAGCGAAGCAGGTTGAACGGCCAGGTGAACTCCCCGGCTTCAAATCCCATGTTGTGACCCATCATCAGGGACGCCATGCCGGTGATCAGAAAGAGGTTCCACAACCACAACAGCCAGTGTCCCCATTCTTCCTTGAACAGGCGGCGGCCACAAAGGCGCGGTACGATGTAGTACATGAGCGCGATGAACAAAGTGGAGAATGCGCCGAAGACCACACCGTTCACATGCACCGGGCGCAGACGGCCGAAGGTGAACCAGGCTATGTCACTCAGAAACTCCGGATTGTGAAATTTGATCGAAACAAAAACCCCGATGAAGGGGAATATCGTGAGCCAGATCAGACCCCACCACCCCCAGGCTTTGATCAGGGGCTTGTTGACAAGTTGATCGGTATCCATAACAGGCATCCCTTTCGTTGAAAGCCGATTTTTCAACTTTTTTTATCGGGATTGAGCGAAAAGCGTCATAACACTAACCTAATTCCCGATCAGGAAACCCGTCAACGATACGCAGACCAAAGCAGGTAATCGGAGCGGGGTCAAATCAAAACCGCACCCGCCGTGAAGAAAGAAAACCTCAATGATCGCGGCCCTTTGGATGACCGCACAAAAAATACAGATCCACTTCCCCGCAATATTGACTCGGCTGCGCATCTCACTCCGAAGGACAGAATCAAACAGGTTGAAAATGTTCTGGAAAATAATAGTGGGGAGAAAACAGGGGAACGCTTCAGGAAGGTCCCGGCGTGGAATGCGGTTGCGCAGCCAGAGCCTGCTCGCGGGTGGCCATCTGCCAGGTGCGGTAGGACCCTGAAAGGTTGCGCACGCGGAACCCTTTCTGCGCGAGAAAACGGCAGGCGAAATAAGAACGTTGGCCCGTCTGGCAGAAGGCAACGATTTCCTTGTCGCGCGGCAACTCCTCCACCCGCTCCCGCAATTCCGGAAGAGGCAGGTGAAGCGATCCGGGAATGGTTCCCTCCTCCCGCTCCACCGCATCGCGCACATCCAGCAGGAGGAACCGTTTTGGATCGAGGTGGCTGACCTCGTGCCATTGCACGACGCCAATGTCATGATGCACCACGTGCTGGGCGACCATGCCTGCCAGGTTCACCGGATCCTTGGCGGCGCCAAAGGGAGGTGCGTACGCCAGTTCCAGCTCTTCCAGATCGTGCACGGTCATCCGCGCCTTGAGTGCGGTGGCCAGCACATCGATGCGCTTGTCCACCCCTTCTTTGCCCACCACCTGGGCTCCCAGCAAGGTGCCGTTACCGGGGTCAAACATCACCTTCATGGCGAGACGGTGTGCGCCGGGATAATACGTCGCATGCGCGGCGGGGTGCAGGTGCACCACGCCATAAGGCCGTTGCAGGCGTTGCAGGGTTTTCTCGCTGGCGCCGGTAGCGGCGGCGGTCATTTCAAACACGCGCACGATGGAAGTGCCCAGCACGCCTTCAAACTTCATGGAAGCGCCGAAGATATTTTCGGTGACGATGCGTCCCTGCCGGTGGGCCGGGCCGGCCAGCGGGATGAGCGTCCACTCGCCCGTGACCCAGTGCCGCACTTCAATGGCATCCCCCACCGCCCAGATATGCGGGTCGCTGGTCTGCAGGAATTCATTGACCCGGATCCCACCCAAATCGCCCACCCGGACCCCCGCTTCCTTGGCGAGATGCGTTTCCGGGCGCACACCCAGCGCGAGGATCACCAGGTCGGCGGGCAGGCGTCGCCCGCTCTTCAACACCACCACCGAAGCCTGCGCGGTTTCGTCTTCACCCGGCGTATCGAACTGTTGCACCGGTTCGTTCAGGTGCAGGCGTACTTCGTGGGAACGCAGTTCCTGTTGGAGCCACGCCGCCATTTCCAAATCCAATGGGGCCATCACCTGCGGCAGTGCTTCCACCAGGTCCACCTTCATTCCGCGGCCGCGCAACTGTTCCGCCATTTCCAGACCGATGAATCCGCCACCGACCACAACGGCGCGTTCGGCTTTACGGGTGGTGGTCCATTCGAGGATGGCTTCGACATCCGGGATGCCGCGCACGGTGAAGTGGCCCGGGCGTTCGATACCCGGTATCGGCGGTTTCAACGGGCCCGCCCCTGTGGACAGAATCAGGTGATCGTAACGCTCCCGGTAAACCTCGCCGGTCTCGCGTTGGCGCACCTCGACCTGCCTCGTGGCAGGGTCGATGGAAACCACCTCGGAGTTCACCCGCACATCGAGGTTGAAACGCCGGTGCAGGCCTTCGGGAGTTTGCACCAGCAGGCTTTCGCGGTCTTCGATCTCCTCACCTATGTAATAGGGTAGGCCGCAGTTGGCGAAGGATACGTAAGGTCCGCGTTCGAATATCAGAATTTCGGCATCTTCGGAAAGACGGCGGGCGTGCGCGGCGGCAGTCGCTCCGCCGGCCACGCCACCTACAATCACAATGCGTTGCGATGACATCCTGTTGGGCTCCCTGCTTCGTCGATTCCCTGCGGGCATTCAGCTTCCGGGCGGCAGAAGGTCTTCGAGAAAAAAAGCCGCAAGCGCGGAGCGGCTTCCCAATCCGGTTTTCTGATAGATGGCCTGCGCCTGCTGTTGTACGGTCTTCAGTTTGGTGTCGCGGAGATCGGCGATTTCCTTGAGCGAAAATCCTTTGAGGAGCAAAAAACCCACCTCCGTTTCCGCCCGGGTCAATTTCCATTCTACAAACTGCCGTTCTATTTTGGCCGAAAGTCCCTCCAGCAACTCATGCGTTTCCCTCTTCCAGCGGTCACGCTCGTCTTCAAGGGATTGCAGATTGCCGCGAAGAAATAGAATTTCCCTGTTCGCCCGGGTCAGCTTGACAAGGCCGAAAATAAACGTGACACCGCTGACGGCCAGCAGGATTCCTTCCAGGAAAAGGTGCAAACCGGAACCGCCGCGCATCCAATCGTTCACCAGGTCCGCGCTCACCAGCAAAACAAACGCACCCGAAAGCGCCAAAACCGCCAGCCACCCGCCCTTGTTGACATCCTCCATTTCCCCTACACTCCCTGCAACCTCATGAAAAACCGGTATTTTCTTATAGTCCAAAATCCGGATGGAGCTTTTCGGAAATATTCGCGATCTTAGAGCCAAACACAAGCGAAAGGAGAATATCATGTTTGATTTGCCATTACATCCGGTTGTCGTTCACTTCCCGATCGTTCTCGGAATCCTGTTGCCTTTCGTCACCTTTTTCGCCTGGTGGGGCATCCAAAAAAAAGGTTGGTCCACGCGAGTCTGGGGGGCGGTGGTGGTCATGACCCTGGCCTACACGCTGTTCGCCGCAGGTGCCGTATTTCTTGGTGAGGAGGACGAAGAACGCGTCGAAAAAGTAGTTTCGGAACGCGTCATTGAAGAACATGAAGAAGCGGGCGAGGCCATCCCCTGGATTGCCGGCGGTTTGCTGGTAATCGCCATTGCGGGCTATCGGTTTAAAAATTCTCATCGCGCGCGGCTGGGCCTGGCGATTTTGAGCCTGGCGGCCATCGTGCCCCTTGCCAACGCGGGACATACCGGTGGGGGGTTGGTTTACAAATATGGCGCGGCCAACGCCCATCTGGCTCCCGAATACCGAGTGTCCATTCCTCTGAACAAGGGGGTGCCTGTGCCCGAAGTGTTGCATAAGCAGGACCACGATGACCGCGATTAAACCATATGGAGTGGTTATTCAGGATTTATATCAAACGAGCCTGGGGCCTCAGCGCAAATCGCCCCTGCGGCAGATCCTCCCTTTTTGCTAACGAGAGTGCCTGTCGATTTCAATTAAAACATCATTAAATTCCGGAATTTCCGGGCAAAAGAATCGAATTTTTTTAAATGGAATCATAAAATAAAGACACAACACTATTCCGGATAAGGAGGCTTTCATGAAAAATTGGAAACTGACTGCGACCATGGTTCTTTCTCTCATGCTGATGGGTTTCTCCGGATGCGGCCTGTTACAGGGCAAGAAAACCGTCACTCTGGACGAAGTTTCCGAGCCGGCGCGAAGCGTCATCCAAACCCACACTTCCAGAAATGATATCGAATCCATCCATGCCAAACGCAAGGATGGTGAGCGCGTCTACAAGGTGCATTACCGGAAAGGCGGCAAGCTCGCCGAACTTCAGGTCACGGAGAAGGGCTCGGTGAAGGAATGGGAGGAAAGCGTCGAACTGGAAGAGCTTCCTGAAGCCGTGCGCGCCACCGTCACCCGCCTGACTGACCGGACGGCGATGAAGGAGCTGGTCAAGGAAATTGAAGATGGCCACCTGTTCTACGAAGTGGAGTTCATGAAGGACGATAAGGAAAACGAAGTCAAGATTGCCGAAGACGGCAGCATTCTGGAATGGGAAACGGAATGACGCCGGTTTGTTGACCCTGACCAAGGAGGTCAATCATGCCGAACAGCGTTTACAAAATCATCGAGCTGGTTGGAACGAGTGAAAAATCCTGGGAGGACGCAGCCAAAAAAGCCGTGGACACGGCCAGCGAAAGCCTGGAAGATCTTCGCGTGGCGGAGATCAAGGAACTCGATATGAAAATCGAGAATGGCAAGGTGGCCGCCTATCGGGCGAAGGTGGCGCTTTCCTTCAAGTACCACGGAAAAGGTTGACCCGGTTGTCAAACCGTTCGCCGCTCACTATCCGGGCAAACAAAGAGCCGGTCCACAATGGGACCGGCTTTTTTTCATGACTGATTGGAATCGCGTTTCAACTTGTCCTTCAGGCTTTGCGGGAGCTTGTCAGACAAGTCCTTCCATTGCGCCTTGATGCGCCTCAACAACCAGCGTGCCCACGCAAATTCCATCGCCAGGATCGCCAACCCGGCGGGAATCACCACCAGTGCCGGTCCCGGCGTGAAGATCAACACCACCCCCACCATCAACACCGTTGTGCCCACAACCAACGTGACAATCCGCCTGCCCCCGTATTGCGTCAACCGGGCCAGCGTCCGCGCTCCCTCGGCGATCGGTTGAAACATGCGGGTGCCCTCGCCCCGCTTGTCGAGATGGGACGCCACCCCGCCCAGGGCCAGGATGCCAACGATGACGCCCATAGAAACTTCGATGGGAATCGGATAATGATGCGTGAGGATCATTTT
Source organism: Nitrospina gracilis Nb-211 (assembly GCF_021845525.1). Lineage (NCBI taxonomy): Bacteria > Pseudomonadati > Nitrospinota > Nitrospinia > Nitrospinales > Nitrospinaceae > Nitrospina > Nitrospina gracilis. Next base: position 2,886,880 of record NZ_JAKJKD010000001.1, read on the forward strand.
GACACCGATGAAACCGAGGATGAACATCAGGCAGATGCTGAGATAGCGGAACTGCGATACCGCCACCGCCAGCGCAAAATACATGGACCTCAGTCCGAGAATGGCGAAGATGTTCGACGTGTACACAAGGAAGGTGTCGCGGGTGATGGACAGGATGGCAGGAATGGAATCAACAGCGAACACGATATCGGAAGTTTCTACCAGGATGAGCGCGAGGAAGAGAGGCGTGGCCATCCAGCGTTCGTCCTGACGCACGAAGAACCTTTCCTCATGATGCTGCATGGTGACCGGAATCAATGCCTTCACCGCGCGTACGAACAGATTGCGGTCCGGGTTGATGCTCTCCTGTTCCGCGGCGGGCATGCGGGCGGCGGTGAAAATGAGAAGGACGCCGAATACATAAAACATCCACTGAAACTGATTGAGCAGGGTGACGCCAAACCCGATCATCACACCACGCAGAATCACGGCAAGCAAAATGCCCCAGAATAGAACGCGATGCTGATATTTGAGAGGAACGCGAAAATACTGGAAGATGAGTAAGAAGACAAAAATGTTATCCATGCTGAGCGACTTTTCCACCAGGTAGCCGGTGAAAAACTTGAGCGCCGCCTTGCGTCCGCTGTGATCCTCCATAAGCGGTATCGAACCGAAGAGCTGGTATTCATACAGGAAATAAATGAACACGTTGAATACCAGCGCCAGCCCCACCCAGAAACCGACCCACGCCAGCGCCTCCTTCATCGGCATCTCACGGCTTTTTTTGTGGATCACTCCCAGGTCCAGTGCCAGCAAGCTCAGGACCAGCACCAGGAATCCAATCCATACGGCAATCATGGAAGCCTCTCCTCTGGGTGCGCAAACGAATTCCTGCCCCTCAGTGTAACGCGCCTCCAAATTTTTTCAGATGCAAAAAAAAGAGCCGGCCCAGTGGACCGGCTCTCTATATGCCGATAACAGGTGTCACGCGTAACAACCGCACACCTGGGTCAGATTCTCTGCAGTAATTCCATGGCAACGGCCGCAACCAGCGCCACGGCAAGAATGATTCCAAATCCGCGGGCCATCATGACATGAATGTTGCCCGCGGGGAACATCTCACCGCAGTTGGAACACTTGACCGTCCAGTTTGTGATCGGCGCATTGCATTCACAGCAAGTCGTTTTGTCAACGATACCCTGCATCATGACGATTCACCTCCTTGATCGATGGATCTTGCGAATTCCGTAAGGCAGATGGTCCGCTCAATTCACCGGTTGCCAGCTTTCCAGCTTGTTCTGCGCGGTGCGTATCTGGTTTTCACTCATCAGCCGTTCCAGCTTGTCGCGCAGAAGGACCATGTCGTTGTAATCCTTGTCGGCGGGCCGTGTAGTGGACACCGCGAGATTCACCCACATATGAGCAAGCACCAGGTCCTGCGGCACGCCCTGCCCCTTGTAATACAGGTCGGCCAGCATGAACTGCGCCTGCGGCATGCCCCGGTTGGCGGCCTGCTGATACCAATAAGCGGCTTTGGCGTAATCCTGAATCACGCCCTGCGACAATTCGTACATCGCACCCAGGCGATACTGCGCCGTGGAATAGCCCTCTTCGGCGGCACGCTCAAACCATTTGAAGGCGCGGCGAAAGTCCTTGGCAACCCCGTCGCCTTCAAAATACATCTTGCCCAGGTGAAAGCGTGCCTCCGCACCGCCCTGCTTCGCGGCTTTCAAATACCAGTGACGCGCCAGCGTGCTGTTTTTTTCGACGCCCAAGCCATTGCGGTACAGATGTGCGATCTGTGTCTGTGCCCGCATATGACCTTCCTCGGCCAGGGGTTTCAGGATATCATGAGCCTTCTTATAATCATTGAAGTTCAAAAATTGAATCCCCTCCTGGTAGCGGCCTTCCATAGCGCCGGCAAACAGGAAAGAAATTATTAACAGACCAACGATCTTTAAAAAATTTTTCTCTAAACAACGCACGAGAGAAACCTCCTTTCGGTTCGTTATTCCCTCATACTTTGAAAAATAAAATCAATGAGCGGATTGTCAAACGATTCCCCGACTCTCGTTTTAATAATCAACTTCAAAATCGGTTTTACTTCTTTTCAAGGAATCAGTTAAAAACTTGAAAAAATATTTCATTGAGAATTTTTTTCGCCGCCTTCCTTCGGAATATGAGTGCTGGCGTCTATAATCTTTTTAAGCGCATTCACCGATTGAGAGGAGCGGAACCATGCCATTCAAAAAATGGTGGGAACGATTTTTTAAATGGGAGGCCCATGAAGGGGCATTGCTGTGCCTGACCGCAGTGCTGGCCATCGGGTTCGCCAATTCAGCCTTCCATCACACCTATAACGACTTCATCGAGACCCTTGTCGAAATCCGCATCGGCGACCTTGAGATTTCCAAGCCCCTCCGCATCTGGGTGAATGACGGATTGATGGCCGTGTTCTTTCTGCTGGTGGGACTGGAGATCAAGCGCGAAACATTAGGTGAAGGGCATGGCGCGCCGTCCCAATTCCTGTTTCCCGCCGTCGCCGCCGCCGGGGGCATGGCGGTACCGGGACTGCTTTACGCGTGGATCAACTGGGATCATCCGGTAGCCCTGAAAGGCTGGGCCATCCCCACCGCCACCGACATCGCCTTCGCCTTGGGAGTGCTCAGCCTGTTTGGGAACCGGGTGTCCGCCAATTTGAAGATGTTCCTGTTGTCGCTTGCGGTTCTTGACGATCTGGGGGCGATCGTCATCATCGCCCTTTTTTATACGAGCAGCCTTTCTCTCTTCAACACTCTGCTTGCCGGCGGCATGTTTCTGATTCTGGTTGCGTTCAATCGAATGGGCGTACTCCGCCTGTGGCCCTACATGATTTTCGGCTTCCTGCTCTGGCTCTTTCTGCTCAAATCCGGAGTGCACGCCACGCTGGCGGGAGTGATGATCGCGTTCACGATTCCTCAAAACATCAAACAAAAAAACCGCACCCCGCCCAGCCGCCACCTGGAACACACACTGGAACCCGGCGTGAATTACGCCATCCTGCCTCTGTTCGCGTTTGTCAACAGCGGGCTCCCCTTGAGCGGACTGGGACCAGATAGCCTGGCCGACCCTGTCACGCTGGGGATTCTCGCGGGACTGGTCGTCGGCAAACCTCTCGGCATTGTCGGGTTCACCGGAGTGGCGGCACGGATGGGATGGGTGACGCTTCCGGAAAAAGTCACCTGGCCGCAGATACTCGGCGTGTCCTTTCTCTGCGGCATCGGCTTCACCATGAGCCTGTTCATCGGTTCGCTGGCGTTCGAATTGGGAGGGCTGAATGACACCCGCAACGTGCGGCTGGGCATTCTGACCGGATCACTGATTGCCGGTTTGCTTGGCGTCGCGCTGTTACACGGTGCCCTGAGGCAGAAGGGCAAGGCGGATTCCGGCTTGCTCGAGCAGTTGAAAAAATCCGAATGAAGCGAGGCGTCAGTTCTTCATGTCCTGCATCATGATCTGCGTCATGCCATCGGCGGGCACCGGCGGGGAATAATAGTACCCCTGGTATTTGTCGCATCCCATGTCGCGCAGGATGTCGAACTGTTCCTGCGTCTCCACGCCTTCGGCGATGGTTTCGATGTCGAGCGACTTGGCCATGGTGACGATGGCCTGCACGATCGCCTTGTTGGTCGGGTTGATGACTTCATTGATGAACGACTGGTCGATTTTGAGCACGCCCGGCGTGATGGTTTTGATGTAGCTGAGGGAGGAATACCCCGTTCCAAAATCGTCGATGGACACCGTCACCCCCATGTCGCGGAACTCGTTGAGAACCTTCATCCCCTTCTCCGGGTTCTTCAGGAACGTGCTTTCGGTGAGTTCCACCTCCAACGCGTGCGACTTCATGTCCAGCTCCTCAAGAGTGCGCGAAATATTCTGAGCCAGACCTTCCTGCTGGAACTGACAGGCCGAAAGGTTCACCGCAATGCGCGGATTGCCCAACCCCATCATCTGCCACTTCTTGTTCTGCGAACAGGCCTGCGACAGCACCCACTCGCCGATATCGAGGATCAGCCCCGTCTCCTCCGCCAGCGGGATGAACGTCGAGGGCGGCACCCAGCCCAGTTGCGGATGCCGCCAGCGGATCAGCGCCTCGGTGCTGGTCAGGCGGCCGCTCTGGAAATCGATCTGCGGCTGGTAAAATACTTCGAATTCCTTCTGCTTGAGACCGCGGCGGATGGCCCCCGCCAGTTCCATCCTCGAGCTGGCTTTTTCTTCCATGCGCGGATCGAAAAAGAAATACGTGTTCTTGCCCGACCGCTTGGCCTGCGACATGGCGATCTCCGCATTCTTGATGAGGCTGGGTGCGGTCACCCCATCGTGCGGGTAGAGGGCGATGCCGATCGAACCGGTGACCAGGATTTCCTTGTCCATGCAGGGAAACGGTTTGCGGAACGCGGACAGCAACTGCTGTCCCAGATACATGGCATCGCCTTTCTCAATCTGCGGCACAATCAAACCGAAACGGTCACCGTGCAAACGCGCCAGAGAATTGTCTTCCGGCAACGCGTTGCTGATGCGGTGCGACACCTGCGTCAGCACCCGGTTGCTCATCTCTTCGCCGTACGTGTCGTTGATGGACCGGAAGCCGTCCAGGTCCACCAGCATCAGCGCCAGCAGTTCCCGGTGCCGCTGGGAATGTGCCAGCGCCTGGATCAACCGGTCGCAGAACAACTCGCGGTTAGGCAGTCCGGTGAGGGAATCATAATAGGCGAGGTGCTTGATGGTCTCTTCCGCCTTTTTCTTCTCCGACAGATCCTGAATCATGAACACCAAACCTGGCTCCTCCCCCTTTTCCAGCCGTGTCATCTTCAAACTCAATGGAACCAGGGAACCGTTGCGGCCGATGCCGCGAATCTCGCAGGCGCCTTTTTGCAAAAGTACAGGTTCCGGGTCTTCGTCTGCGTAGCCAAACTGCATATCCCAGAAATCCATCGAAGGCGTTGCGAACAGGGACCGGATATTGCGCCCGGCCAGCTCCGATGAAGAAAAATCCAACAACTGCTGAACCGCGAAATTGGTCCACAAAATAAACCCCCTGAGGTCGGTCAAAATCACGCCTTCCACCAGACTTTCCATGATGGCGACTATTTGTGGAATTTGCGCAAAACCGTGGGGGAACGTCATGCGATTTCCCTTTAAGGGTTCATAAATGAGAATCTGGCTGTTTCTATTTGAATTATTGTGACTTGGAACCAAGAGCATAGGAGCAACCTTCTTAACGGTTTGAATTTTTAATTATTTAGAAAAATTATGCATATAGGTTAACAGATAATGATAATCACTTTCAATATAAAGGTCTGATATTTTTGTTTGAAAGTTCATTGCTGTGCCTAATTGGTAAGGAATTGCAGGAGGGTGTGGGCCACTCCGGTCAGGCTTTCCCCGGCCACCAGCCCGGCGGCCAGCACCACCAGAAACCGCCGGTGCCATTCGGGAACCCGCTGAGCGAGAACCCACGCAAGCAGGCCGCCCAGAAACAGGGAAAGGGAAATCCACGCGGGAATGATGAAGGCCAGGCCCAGACTGGCCGCACTGGGCAACCACCGGGCCCGGGCCGCCGGCAAAAACCGTTCGAGCAGGGCGAAGAACAAACCCACCGCCCCGGCTACGGCCATGGCCGGGACCGAGCCCGCGGGCAGGGCGCCCAGCCCCTGCTGAAACACCTCCGCCACCGCCTTCCACGTGGCCACCGCCGGCGCGGGCCATTCGGCAGTGAGCAACATGGCCTGCGGATCGGGAATGAGAAACAGGTACGCGGCGGTTCCCGCCAGCGACCCGGTCAGAATGCCGAACACCTGCGCGATGCTCTGCAGTCGCGGCGAAGCATGGATCAGCAGCCCCGTTTTCAAATCGTGCAGAAGGTCGGAGCACTGACCCGCCGCACCGCCGGTGACGTTGGCCGACATCAGGTTGGTGGTGGCATTGGCGGGGGACAGCACACCGAAAGTCAACTGCGTCACCTTGCCCAGCGCGCCGATGGGCGGGATGCCCGTCTCGCCGCTCACCCGGGCCGACACGATCGCCAGAAAAAACGTCAGCACCACCGCCACCACCGCCATCAGCCAGGTGATGTCGAATAACACAACCTGCGCGACGACCACGAGCACCATGGCGAGCACCAGCCCGATGCGGAACCCGCGCCAGGTCTCGCCTGTGGCCATGTCCGCGATTTCCGCTGCCGCCTGCTTCTCCTTCCGGTTACGCAGAGCCCGAACCGAAGCGATGGTAAAGGAAGCCAGCGACGCCGTCACCATGAGTGTCACGCCGGGCCACAACAGCCACGGCACCATGTCGGCGAACCAGAAGGCATCGGCATCACGCGCCCCCGCCTGTGCCCAGCCGCGGGCCAGCGCCCACGGTCCCAGCACCCCCCATGCCAGCACCGCACCCAGCAGAAGAGACACGCCGACGCGCACGCCGACGATCGCCCCGAACCCGATCATCAGCAGGGAAGGATCGAGCACGAAACCGAGATTTTTCAATGTGACCTGCTGGTAGCCTGCCGCCTTCAATGCGCCCGAAGCGCTCCAGCCGAACGAGGCGGGCAACCCGGCGCGCCCGACCAGGGTGGTGGTCGCCTCCAGCGCCTTCACCCCGGCGGCCACGACGGCGCTTGCGGTCAGCATTTTAAGACGCAGTGTCGCTTCTTTTCCGTGCGCGTAGATGTCGCGCAAAACCTCCGCCGTCGCCACGCCCGCGGGAAAGGCGAGCTTTTCCGCAATCAGCATCTGCCGCCGGAGGCCCACCGCCATCACCAGACCCAGCGCGCTGATGACAAAGGTCCACACCGCGAGCACACCCCACGCCAGCCGCTCGCCGGTCAACAGCGCCAGCGCCGGGATGGGCGCGACCAGCCCGGCGGACACGATCGACGCCCCCGCCGAGGCGGCGGTCTGGTTGATGTTATTTTCGTAAATGCCCCACGGGGACGCGCCCGCCACCTTTTCGCCCAACCGCCAGAACGCCAGGCTCAACAGCACGGCGGTGATGGACATGTTGAACGACCAGCCGATCTTCAAGCCGCTGTACACGTTGCACGGAACCAACAGCGCCCCGAGGGTCATGCCGGTGAGCACCGCACGCACGGTCAACTGCGGGGTGCCGGGAGCGGGATGAAACTGGTTTTCGAAAGAGGCCATTTCTCATTCTAAAAGAAAACCCTCTTTCGGTCCAAACCGGCACATTGGTATCATGGAAGCAGGCCCATCCAGGAATACGATGAAAGCATCCAGGTCCATTTCAAACAGGGTGGTGACTTTTCATGCACGCGTTTGGTTATTACATCACGGCGGCGGTGGCGGAGATCGGCGGCTGTTTCGCCTTCTGGGCGTGGCTACGTCTTGGGCGCAGTGCGTACTGGGCGATTCCCGGCCTGTTGTCGCTGATCGCGTTCGCCCTCCTGCTCACGCGCATCGAAAGCGCCTTCGCCGGACGCACCTACGCGGCCTACGGCGGGGTGTACATCGCCGCATCCCTGCTGTGGTTGTGGTTCATTGAAGGCCAACGCCCGGACCGGTGGGATGTGCTGGGTTCCCTGGTGTGCCTGGGCGGCGCGGCGCTCATTCTGTTCGGCCCGCGTCCCTCCATTTAATCACTCGAGGTTTTCTTTCTGGAGGCAATATGTCTCTTCGTTGTCATAAAACCCTGGCCGTTTTGGCTCTGCTTCTTCTTTCGCTTGCACCCTCCACCGCACCGGCGGCGCAGGGTCAGTGGGGCGGATTCATTTACCTGTTCCCAAAGAGCGGAGTGGAATTGACGGAGGAATGGAAACGGGATCTCGCCGCCCTCACGGAACAGGCGGCCCAATCGTTCACCAACGATTTTCTCCCGGCGCAATCGGGACCGGAAAACATCCTCTACATCAAAACCGTGCGTTACACGATGTCTGGCAAACCGCTGGCACCGCAACCGCTGGGCGTGATCCGCGTCGAGTCCATGGATCGGGGGAAGATCGACGGTTTTTACCAGGCGTTCCGCAATGCCGCCGAACACCGGCTGGATTTGAAGATCATTTACGGCGTCACCTCGGAGTTGCGGTATACCGACGCCGCCACGCTGGAGCGGCTGAAACAAAACGCGCCGCAACGTGGCTCCGGGTTCGAGCAACCCAACGCCGTGGTGTTTCCGCTTTCGAAATCGCAAGCATGGTGGGGCCTGCCGCTGGATCAACGGCAGGCGTATTTCTTCCAGCATCCGGAGCGGTTCGGCGCCGCGCACGAGGGGCACAATGAAATCGGCTTCCGCTACATTCAGAAAATTTTCCGCAAGCTGTACCAGTCGCGTTTCATCGACGGCGAGTCGGACTTCGTCACCTACTTTGAATACGCCGACCGCGACCGCGAGGTGTTCACCTCCCTGCTGGAGGGGTTGCGCGACACGGAACGGAACCCGGAATGGAAATTCGTGGAGGAAGCGCCCATCGTGTACGGAACGCGGGTTCAGGGACTGGTCGAATTATTGAAGGACTGAGAGGCGGCTGGCGTCACCCGCTTTTCCCCATGTATTGCAGATAAAAGGGCGATTGCAGGATTTCCGGATTGCCGCGCGCATACTGCCTGGCCAGCTTCAACGACTCGCGCACCTTTTTTTCCTCTCCCATCATGTGGCGGCAGAGCGCGATGTTGAAATGGATTTCACCCGCGTGCGGGTCGGCGGCCTTTGCCTGCAAAAATGCGATCACCGCCTCGCTGTAGTTGCCCTGATTGAAATACCCGGTGCCGCGCTCGTTGAACATGAACGACGATGGCTCCGCACCTGCGGGCAGAATCAGCGGTTGCGCGGGCGGTTTTTCGCACCCGGCCAGCAGAAAAAAAACCAGCATCCACGCCCAAACGATGGATGCGGGAAGTCGATGTGTCATGGAACGCCTTCCGGATAGACGGTTCAAAAAAGAATTTCACATTATATAGACCGCAACGTTTTTTGCCACCCCGCAAACCCAACCCGCCGGGAGAAGAGACGTTTTTTCTTTCGGCCGGTATCCGACGCAGTCTCGTCCGCTACCGCAAAGGGAAATCGGACCACGTCCCTTTAAAGCCGAATCCCCGCATATTATAATAACGGAACCGCTCCCCGTTGAACCCGCCCTTTTCCATTCCATCTGCGGGGAATTTTATGGAACAGGGCCATTTTCCGGAGGCAGTTTTGGAAGCCGAATACCGCATTCCCCCGATCCCGCGCAATGAACAAGGCGACATGCGCACGCTGGGCATCGAGCTGGAGTTCGCGGCGGAAGACGGACGCCAACTGGCTGAGCTAGTGCAACGCATTTATCCGGGCACCTTCGACCGCATCGATCCCCACCTGTTCAAAATCCGCGACACCTCGCTCGGCACCTTCACTATCGAACTCGACACCCAGTACGTGCACTGGGAGAGACCGGGCAAAGAGGAGGCGCCGCTCATCGACGAACTGCTGCCGCAGGAGGTGTTCGACGACATTCTGGAAGCAGTGGGTGACGTCATGAAACACGTCGTGCCCTACGAGCTGGTGACGCCGCCGATCCCCATCGACCGCCTTGCAGAACTCGATCAATTGATTGCGGAACTGCGCAAGCTCAAGGTGAAGGGCACCGACGAAGGCGTCTTCTACGCATTCGGCATGCACCTGAACCCGGAAGTGGCGGTGCGGGATTGCGCGTGGATCCTGAACGTGCTTCGCGCTTACCTGCTTCTGGCGGAATGGCTGCGCGAACAGATGGGCATCGATCTCGCGCGCAAACTCTCGCCGTACATCCGGCCGTTTCCGGAACCGTACGTGCTGAAAGTGCTGAACCCGGACTACCAGCCCGATGACGAGGCGTTCATCCGCGATTACGTCAGGTTCAACGACACCCGGAACCGCGAACTGGACCTGTTTCCCCTCCTCTCCCACATCAACGAGGGATTGATGAAACAACTGGTCGTGGATGAGTTGACCAAGCCCCGCCCCACGTTTCACTTCCGCCTGCCCGATTGCCGGCTGAACGATCCTTCCTGGTCCATCGCTCACCACTGGAACCTGTGGGTGCAGGTGGAAGAACTGGCCGAAGACACCGCAAGACTGGAAGCAATGAGCCGCGCATACCTCGAGCACGCGGGCAAGCTGTTCAAAGGCAAGTGGGCGGAAAAAGTTCCCGCCTTTTTAAAAACCTGAACACGCCGCAACCGTGCCCCCATTAAAAAATTCCGCCGGGTTTTGTTTTCTAAAAATCGGTGATGGTGAACCGGAAGGAAGATCTGGAAGAAGAGAGAGCCGTTTCCACGGGAGGGGTAAGCCTGTTTTGAGAAAGCAGAAACGGCCCCCTCTTTCCAGACGCGGCCGGCGGGGGAAGACGGCCCGCCGGGCCGCGCAAGAACCAATGCGTTTGAACCTGCTAAGGAAGATCCTGCTTTAAGCCGGGTCAAGGACCAGGAGCTGGGAATGGCCGAGGAACCATCAACCGCTCCTTAACTCCCAACCCCAGTCGGGAATCACAGCCCCCGGTCCCTCCTCACACGGACCCGGTAACGCGTTAAATTGAGGTTTCAAAATTCAGCTTTTTGGATGCCTGAAGTCCTTCAGCTATGATTTTGAAAATCATTATCATAATCATAACATAAAGAGGGTTCCTGTCAACCGATTTTTTAATTTTTTTTACGCGTTGATTTTTATGGGCTTTTTTAGCCGGATGGGAGAAGGGACGGGTTATTTCCCCTTGCGGAACCCACCGGGTGTGGAACCGCGAGCCGGGAAGGCCCCCCGTTCCCATCCACTCCGGCAGAAGCACGGCGCGGGTTATCCAGCCCTGGTATGAGTTATGGGGATTGCGGTTTGAAGATGAGAAAGTTCTGCCGCGGCAGGAAGGTGAGTTCCTCCACCAGCGTGTAGCCCGCCAGTTCGAACTCCTCGATCACCGTGGCCCGCCGCGTGAAGTGGCGGAACGCCCCTTCGCGGAAATCGAGGATCGCCACCCGCCCGCCGGGTTTCAGGTACTGCTTCGCGTTTTCAAAATACGCCGCGCGGTCTTCCAGGTGATGGTACACGTTGGAGGAAAAAATCATGTCCACGGGTTCGGGGAGCTGGGGATCGTGCTTCGCCGCGCGCACCAGTTGAACGTTGTTCAGGTTTTTCTTCCGGGCAAGCAGGCCCACCTCTTCCAGCAGGTCGCGGTCGATATCGACGGCATACACCCGTCCACCCGCGCCCACCGCACCCGCCAGACGGTGCGTGAAGTAACCGGTGCCGGAACCGAGATCGGCCACGGTCATGCCGGGCTGAAGATGCAGGGCGGCGATCACCGCCTCCGGTTTCTGCCATTGATCGCGGTCCTCGCTCCAGTAACGTTTGCCTCCGTGGGAATGAGAATGGCCGCATGACACCAGTACCGGCACCAGCACCGCCAATATCAACCAACGCCACCCGCCTGTTTCCGTTCGATTTCCGCACCACCGCATCGCCCACCTCCTTTTGAAAGTTGACAGCCTCTTACCTTAATTCCGAATCGAACCCGGGGTCAATTATGAAAATGGCGTGTCCGCAAGGCGACGATGCTTTCCCTATTTTTACAAGCAAATTCAGACACTTCGAATTGCCGCATCCTGCAACGCCGCCTGCGTTTTCTGCATCTAAACCAACAAAGTCCCTAATGGAAAATAAAAAAGGAGGCTCGCATGGGCAAGAAGGAAGAGTACGTGAACTGGATGCACTCCAAACTCGATGAGATCTCCGCGGACATCGACAAGCTGAAGGCGAAGGCCGATCAGGCGGAGGCGGAAGCGCAGATGAAGTATCTCGATGAAGTGGAAGCGTTGCGTAAGAAAAGAGCGGACATGCAGGCGAAGCTCAAGGAAGTGCGGACTGCGAGCGAAGGTGCGTGGGAAGATTTGAAAACCGGGCTCGACAAGTCATGGAACGATTTGAAATCGGGCATCGAGTCGGCGTGGTCGCGCTTCAAAGGGTAAGCGGGCGCCTGACGCGGGTGGCAAAGGAAGGTTGACCCCGGGTCATTTGCGGAACAACCAGAAGATCAGCGTCGCCAGCGCGCTCAACACGATGCAGGTGGTGATGGGAAAATAAAAGCTGAAGTTGTCGCGGCGGAAAGTGATGTCGCCGGGCAGGCGGCCGAGGCCGAGCTTGCCGATCCACGGCCACAGCAGTCCCACCGCAAGCAACGCCACACCCAGCACAATCAACACCCGTTGCGTGGTCATGCCTGTGTCACCCGTTCACGCATTGCAACCTGCATTTGCCATCCCTTTTGCCGGCGGATTCCGCTCAACCTTCTTCCTGCAGCCAGGCGCGCGCCGCCTCCAGTTCCGTCGTTTCAAACACATGCACCCGCGCGTACACGATCACCCGCATCACGCGCACCGCAATCCGTTGCCAGAGCGGACCGACCACCACCGCGATACGCTGTATGTGGTGATGGTGCGCGCGCACGAATGCGATGTGTTCCTTGATCGCCTGCCAGCCGTCCCAGCGGCGGAGCGATGCCAGGTTGAGCAGAAGGCGGATACGCCCGTAACGCTCGATGAGCCCGTCCACCTCCGGCGCCGCGCTGGGGAAATCATTGACCTCGACTTTCTCCGGCAGGGTCAGCGACACGCGGTTCTCGCCCAGTTTTTCGACCGCAATCATGACAGCGTCTCCTTTCCTCAAAAAACCTCGATTGGCGTCTTCTTCCCTGTTTCCGTTTGGGGAGTTCTGTTTATTTAGATGCCGCCGGGGCGGATTTTGTTCCGGTTTTTTCAGGTCACGCGGGCGGCGGGATCGGCAGAGCAGCGCACCGCGGTCACAGCCCGTTTCACTCTACAAGCCTGCGGGTGAAACTCATTGGTTGGAGGACAGGAACATGGCCTGACGGAGTGATTTGAAAAACACCTGATAGACGGAAGGATCTTCCACCGCCCGCAGATCGTACTGCACGCTGGCCCGCACCATGAGTTGCGAGGCGCTTTTCGGCCGCACGGTGACGGTGAGCCGCACCAGGTCGCGCCGGTGCTGGAACGGTCCCCACGACCGGTAATTCCGCGCGAACATCAACAGCTCGTCGCCGTCATACATGGTGTAATAAATATCCATGTACCTGTCGTTGCCGTCGCGGTGCAGTTTGCTTGCGGAGAACACGCCCAGTTCCGGGTCCGCCACTTCCAGCGTGAAGTCCAGATCCTGCAGGGTGGCGACCACCGCCTGCATCACCGCATCCCGGTCCGTCGTGTCGAACACCTGCGTCTGCTGAGCGCGCAGTTTCACCTGGCTGGCCTCGGACATCAGGATCTGACTGCTGGAATTCCACTGCCGCTCCACCGAGTACATGGAGCATCCCGAAAACAAGGTTCCGGCAAGCATCAATGAAAATGCGCGGTGAATTTGAAACGGAAACCGGTGCATGCTCACACCTTTTATCCCTGCGGGGCGGCGAACAGCGCCCGTTGCAGGACGGTGAAAAAGTTCTGGTACACCTTGGGGTCTTCGATGGGCTTGGTGTTGAACACGGCGTTGACGCGGAACTCCATTTGCGTTTCCGTCTTCGGCCGCACGGTGACAGTGAGCTCCACCAGGTCCACGTAACTGGGTTCGGCGAATTTGCCGGCGGTGACGAGTCCCAAAGGGCCGTTCGCCCGCTCGACGATGAAGCCCAGGTCCTGCAACGCCGCAATCACCGCCCGCACCGCTTCCTGCCGGTCCTTCACATCAAACGTGCGCGTCTGAAAACTGCGCAGTTTCAACTGCTGGGCGGAAGGCGCCAGCAAATCGGTTTTGGGTGGTGTGGGGGCGCAGGCCGAAAGGACCAGCAACAAAGAGGCAAGGCAGAGGAGAGAAGTTCGTTGGTGCATGGCGGTCCTCATTTCAGATTTTATGAGCCTCCAGAAACACGCTCTTGGATAGTTTGGCGAAAAACTGCTGGTAGATATACGCGTCGTGAATCATCTCCATCCTCTGCGCTCCAGGCAGAATATAATGATCCCCGCTTTGCCCGTCGCTCTCCCAGATCACACGGTAAAACGTGATGCGCACGGAATATCTTTTCCCCTGGGCGTCCACCGGACGCAGGGCCAGCGTCGCGCCGATTTTCTGGTGCAGGTCGATGGGAATCAGGATGACGGTCTGGCCGAAGACTCCCGCCGCGGCCATGAAAAACCGGGTGATGTCCTGCCCGTACTCGTAGGCGCTCCGTTCCTTCGACGCGCGCAGGAGGGCGAGGTCGCGCACGCTTTCCTGAATCTGAAAACCGAGGTCCTGAAGCACTGCGGCTGACGCGGAAAGGAGGGCCTGCTCGTCCGTGGTTTCAAAGTAGCGGGTCTGCAAAGCGCGGTGTTGCGCGCTTTCCGGGGTGAGGATGAACAGTGTCGCCGGATCCTCCACCCGCGTCACGCATCCGCTTCCCACCACCAAGCAAAGCGACAGCGTCGCCCACAAATTTGTGCGACGGAGAGGAAAGGAATCAGAACTGGGTGAAGTTGTAGGCAAAGTCCCGTACCATTTTATTTTCATCGAACTTGATGATGATGGTCATGGTCTTTTGCGTGCTGGTGCTGGAAGAGGAGCGGGAGCTCCCGCCAAGAATGATGAGGGTCCCGTACGCCGAGCCACTGGTGTCCACGCGGTTGGAAGACACCTTGTCGTAAATCCACACCTCGCGCCGCTGTTCATCGGTGGTGACGATGTTGGGCGAGCCCAGAGCTTCCGCCACCTGCGCCGCCGACATGCCCATCTTGATTTCGCTCTGCACGGTGCCGATGGTCATCTGCTTCGCGTTGACCTGGTCCCCCCCGGAGCTCGCACAGCCGGAGAAAACCAGAACACTCACCGCCACCGTTGCCATTATGCGTTTCCAGGTCATGACAGACTCCCAATTCAAAATTCACTCAAATTATATCAAGTATCCAAAAAAATGGGATCATTAATAGGGCTGCACGCCGCGTTGGGTCACGCAATTTCCGTATTATCAATCCAAAAAAGCGGCATGCAATGAAAGGCGGGAGCGCCGGCAAGGGAGGCAGGTCAATCGGTTTCTTCCTCGTCCCCGCCGAAATGAAAGTTGATGCCCGGCATCCAGCGGAACAGAAACGGATTTTCCTCGATGTGATTGATGAAACCAACCTGCACCCCGTCGAACGACTTGGCGGTGTTGAACAACGAACCGATCTGCAATCCGGAACCCTTCTTGATGCTGTTGCCGAACAGGCCGAGCAAAACCCCCTGCTGTTCCTCCACCACGTTGTAGCCGCCGATCATCAGTCCCGTCAGTTTTTTCGATCCCACGGGAGAGAACGAGGGTGAGGGCGATGCCGGAGTCTCCGGCGCCGGACCCACCGCCAACCCGGCGAGGATGCCGGAGGCGAGGAACGCCAGACTGCCCCATTCCAGCGACACGCCACGCACCTCCTCCACCTTGCCGCTGAACAGGCCCTGGATCACCAGTCCGTTCACTTTCGGCGAGGTGAGGTACAGCAGGCCGATGAGGATGCCATTCGACTCTTGTCCGATGTTGGTCACCATGCCGACACTGATACCGTTCATCTCCTCCAGCGTATGCACGAGGCTGAAGGTGAAGCCGGTGGTCGTGCCGCCGATCACGTGGACCGGCGCGATGTTGATACCGCGCAAGGTGTCCACGTTCGTCAGCCAGCAGCCGAGGGCGAGGCCGTTGATCTCCCGCGCGCGCGGTCCCATCAATCCCAGTGCAAGGCCATCGATGCGGTCGGCAGTCAGCGTGTATGCGTTTTCGTAATGCTCTTCCCAGTTGAACACGGTGAAGTTCATGCCGCGCACCGCCTTCACGTTTTCATCGGCGAGATTGAAGCGGAGACCATTGAATGTCTCCGAATTGCCAATGCTCAAACCGTAATGCGGGTGCGGCACCTCCAGCGAACCGGCATGCGCGAAACCAGCGCTAACCAATCCGAACCACAAACCTGCCAAGCCAAGAAAAATCCGTTTCATGCCATCCCTTAATGTATTCATTGCATTCGTAATGCGACGTCTGGATTTAGATGCATTGGATCAGGAAGGGATAGCCGTCACCCCACTTTTTTTGAGGCAAGAGACGAAAAGAGAACGTGTTTGAGGCAACGCGCTTTTTAGTACTACCGATATATGCTGACAAAATGTCCAAACGGATTCTGAATTTACCTCTTATGGATGGGTCGGGATTCTCCGCGTTCCTACAGAGATTTCCCAGGGACAGGGGTCTAAACATCCTGTTCTTTTTACCTTGGGAAGGAGGCCACCCCCTGTTGCCGCCCTCAACCACGTCTTTCCGGACAACAGATCAAGTTCAGACCGAATAGGACTGCCGAAAAACCCACTCAGAAATCAAACAACTCATTTATTTTCAATATCATGCTATAATTTTCACAGTAGGGAGGCTCCCCGTCTCCCTCACGAAACTTATTCTTCCAAATGGGAATGAAGAATCATGACGTTTCGGTTTGAACCCAAGCCCGAACCTCTTGAGCGCCAAATCCAGCAACGGCAAGACCTGCAAATCAGGCGGAAGTTGTTGGCCCGGATCACCGCTCAGCAGGAAAAATACGAACGCGCCCGGCGCCGTTTCGATCGCCTGCCGGAAGAGTTGGTTCGGCGCAAATAGCGGCCTTCCAAGCGGGGGCCGCAAAGCGCGAAGCAACCGAATTCAATTCCGAAGAAATGCGTGCAGGAGGCCTTTGATGGCCCACAGGCAGAGGACCGCCCAGAACAGGGCGGTACCGGTTTTGAACAGGATGTTCTCCCAGCGCGGGCTGAATGGCGACACGGCGAACGCCAAAAGAAAAATCAGAAACACCGCGCCGGTGATGTAAGGCAAAGGAATGTTCCAGCCGAATCCGGGCATGGCCTACCCCGTGCATCTCACTTGCCGCAACACTTCTTGTGCTTCTTTCCACTGCCGCAGGGACACGGATCGTTCCGCCCCACTTTCGGCTGGTCGCGGACGAACGGCTTTTTCGGTTCGGCGGGTTCGTGACCACAGCTCTGACCGGCGGCATGCACGTGCGATTTCGACTTGGCCTCACTGTACACCCACCGGCCTTTCTCCTTAAAAAACGAAGCGGTTTCGTGCAGGGATTTTTCCACATCCCCATCGTTGAAATGCGCGACGAACTCGACGGTGCCGGTATCGTCGTCCTGCCCGCCCCGGCGGGCACCATGCACTTCCAGCCTGTTCCATGTCACGAGACCCAGGTTCTCTTCAAAATCTTCGGCCTTTTTTCCGGCCCGTTCTTCGGCGCACAACGTATTGAACAGGAACTTCCACTCTTTCATGACAAACGCGGTGTAGCGGGCGCGCATCAGGTCTTCGGCAGTGTCCGCATAACCTGATCCACGGATCAGGCGGCCACAGCAATCGGTGTACGGGGAGTCAAGTCCGCAGGGACAGTCTTTCATTGGGTTCTCCAGAGATGCTAATAAGGCGGAGGTTGTACGCCGGTCACGATTCACAACCACCGCGCCTAGTTTACATGGTTGCGGGCGCCGGGAAAACAGAATCGAGGGTGTTTTCCGGGCAAAGTTTCCGGTAAGATGAAGCGCCGCCAGCGGGGTCCGCCCGCGTGACGCACTGAAAATCCGCGGCCAGCCGCCGATCCAAAACGCGAACCCGATACACCCGGCTATGGATTACTCCCGGTTTTACCGCCCACTCATTCAATGCCTCGTTTACGCGTACGCGCTGAATGCGTTCACCTTCGTGTACGCCGATCCGGATCTGTTCGGCCACATCACCTACGGCGGCGAGATCTGGAACTCGGGGAAAATCCCGCTCACCGATCCGTACGCGTACACGTCCAAGGGGCCGTGGATCAACCACGAGTGGCTGATGGAGGTGGTGTTTTACCTCATTTACGACGCGTGGGGTTCCACCGGCCTTTTGATGTTTCGCCTCCTACTCGGCCTGTCGATCATCCACCTTCTGTCGGACCTGTATTTCTCCCGCTCCAACAATCTTCTCGCTTACGCGCTCCATTTCATTCTGCTGACGCACGTGCTGGCGCTGGGATTTGCCATGCGCCCGCAACTGGCGACATATTTTTTTCTGCCGATCCTGATCTACCTCGTTTATGAATTTTTTGATGGCAACCGCAACGCCCTGATCCTTGTCCCGCCAGTGTTCATGTTGTGGGTCAACTGCCACGGCGGCGTGGTGGCGGGACTCGGCATCTTCTCCATGATCGTGGCGGTGGAAACGGTGCGCAACGCATTCACCAAGGGATCGAACTGGAAATACCTGCTGGCCGCGTGGGCCGCATCCTGCGCGGCAATGCTGGTGAATCCTTATGGCATCGATCTCCTGACCTTTTTCCTGAAGACCATTCCGCAGAGCCGCGACGTTACCGAATGGTACGCGCTCAACCTGTTCGATGCCAGCCATCTGCATTTTAAAATTCTGGTTCTGCTTTTTCTGGCGACTTTATTCTCCCCGGTTCCCAAACGCTGGTGGGAGGTGGCGATCATTCTGTTCGGCATCGCTTTTGGTATCAAGCATGTGCGTCACACGGTGTTGACGGGATTGCTGATGACGCCGTACCTGCCCCTGCAACTGGCGGCGTTCATGGACCGGTTCCGCTCGCGCACATCGTCCCCCCGCACCCTGCCGCGCTGGGCAAACGCGGCGCTGACGGTGCTCATCATCGCGTTCGCAGCGTTCCAGGTGAACGTGCAGATATTCAAACTCAAGCGTACGGATTTTGAATTGAAAGTGGACCCGGCCTACTTCCCCATTCACGCGGTGCGGTTTTTGAAAGAGAACCACATCAACGGCAACATACTGGCGCCAACCAACTGGGGCCAGTACGTGATCTTTCATCTCCCGCACTCAAAGGTTTCGAGCGACGGGCGCTACTGGACGGTGTATGAGCCGAAGCTGGTCAGGCAGAACATGGTGTTTCACAAAGGTTGGCAGGGCTGGCAGTACTTCCTGGAGTTTTATCCGCACGACATCATTCTGACCGGCAAAGAGAACCGTGAGTTGGAAACAGCAAAAGGCTGGGTGAAGGTGTTTGAAGGTCCGCAGGCGCGGGTGTTTGCACGCACCAGCCGTCCCTGGCATTCGGCCTACCTCAAGCACAAGAACAAAATGCTGAAGTACAACCCGGATCCCGTATCCCTGCGCTTTCCCTGAGCGGGCAATCGCGTCAGGGCGGGCCCACCCATTCGCGCCAGTCGCCGCCGATCATGCCCTTGTCGCGGTAACGCTGAAGGGCGTGCGGACAGTTGCATTGGGGCGTCCGGTTCATCAGTTGGGCGAACGCGCCGGCGATGATCTCCGGAAAACGCTGAACCGCCGCCTCGACCTGCGTCTTCTCTTCGCCGCTTTGCATGCCTTCGAACAGCTCGCCCTTTTTGAAATCACGCTCGACCACGCCTTCCGCATAGTTGGTGAGGTAACAGACCAGCGCGTAACACATCTCCAGTTCGCGCGCGAGAAACGCCTCCGGACACAGTGTCATGCCGACGAGGTCTGCGCCGATGATGCGGAACTTTCTGATTTCGGCGGGTGACTCCAGCCGCGGTCCCTGCGTGCACACGTACACACCCTCTTCATGGTGCGGCAGGCCGGAGAGGTGCATGCTTTCGTGCAGGGCGCCACGCACTTCCGGGCAGAAGGGATCGCTTTGGCGGATGAACCCCACGCCCCGGCCCTTGAAGAACGTCGATTCGCGGTTTTTGGTTTCGTCGATCACATCGTGCGGCAGAACGAACTCGCCGGGCCGGAAAGCCCGGTTGATGATGCCGGGTCCGCTCCAGGCAACGATGCGTTGTATGCCGCAATCCTTCAGCGCGTAAATATTGGCGCGGTAATTGACGAAGGGAGCGGTCAGGGAGTAGTCGGTTTCCCCGTGCCGCGACAGAAACAGGAAGGACTGTTCGCCGTAACGGAATTCATGCAGGGGTGCGCTTTCACCAAACGGGGTGCTGCGCGAGGCACAATCGACTTCCTCTCCCAGCCGGTTCCTCGTCAACAGATGATAAGCGCCACTGCCGCCAATGACGGCCAGGGTTGCTGTCATGAATGCGCTCCTCCAACAATGAAGCGGATCACTCGAAATAATGTTCGAGGTCGGCGACGTAATGCGCGGCGGATTCGCGGATGTTGCGGATCTCTTCGTCCGTCAATTCACGCTTCACCCGGGCGGGCGAACCGACGACGAGACTGCGCGGCGGAACTTTGGTGCCGGGCGTCACCAGCGCTCCCGCACCGACGATGCTGTTCTCGCCGATCTCCGCACCGTCCATGACCGTGGCGCTCATGCCGATCAGGCACTGGTTCTGGATAGTGCAGGCGTGCAGGACCGCATTGTGACCGACGGTCACTTCGTCGCCGATGATGAGCGGCAGGGTTTTGCGCGCAACGTGCAGGACGCATCCGTCCTGGATGTTGGTGCGTTTGCCGATACGGATGTAATTGATGTCGCCGCGGACGGTGGCGTTGAACCAGACACTGCTGGACTCGCCGATGACGACATCGCCGATCACCCGGGCGTTGTCCGCGACCCACGCGGAGGAATGGACTTGCGGTGTTTTGTCGATGAAAGTTTGGATCATGGTTCGGTTCCGACTCGTTTTTAGCTTTTCGTATGTCCGTTTTTTCGTTGGTTTGGTCTTTTGGGATTCCGGCAGGACGTGAGGGGGCCGGTTGCAATTCGGGTAGTATACCCTTAACCTGATATTTAAGGAAACACCTGTTATTCCAATTCCTTGAGGGGTGGCGGCGCTCCATCCGGCCTTCTTAGAGCGCCGTTTTTCTGGAATCTATACATTATATATCCGGCATTGAAAACCGAATCGATCTCGAAAACCTCGAATGACACCCCCGGACCCGCCTCTGGCGCTCCGCGCGGGGATTCCTCCACGAGCCCGGTTCTTGAAGAACACTCCACCTGGGACCGCGCTGTGGAACAGCGGGCAAAACTGTGGGGGCCCCTGCTGGTGGCCGCCTCCGGCGTGTTCATGGTATCCATCGGGTGGCTCAAGTGGCCGGATCTCATGATCGATTACGGAGCGCAGTTGTACCTGCCCTGGCAGATCGCGGAAGGCCGTGTTCTGTACCGCGATCTGTTTTACCTGTATGGCCCGCTTTCCAGCCATGTGCACGCTCTTTTGTTTTTGATGTTCGGGACGGGCTTTCATGTGCTGGTGTGGTTCAACCTGCTGCTGGTCGCGGTGCTCGCCGGTTTGATCTTCGCTCTGTTCCGCCGCATGGCGGATCACTTGACCGCCGCACTTGGCGCTCTTTCTTTTGTCGTCGTGTTCGCGCTGGCGCAGTACCAGGGCGGTGGCAATTTCAACTTCGTGGCACCTTACAACTACGAGCTGACGCACGGCGTGGCTCTCGGATTCGTGGCGTTGTTCCTGTTTCATTCATACGCAACGCGGCCGGCCACCGTCACGCTGATGGGACTGGGCCTTGTGACGGGCCTGGTTTTTCTCACCAAGCCGGAAGCGTTTCTTGCTTTGTTCTCAGCCATGATGGTTGGCCTGCCGCTCGCGTTGCATTTCCAAGCCGGGCCTTTCCGCATCAAGCTATTAAAAGGCCTGCTGTGGACCGCGTCGTTTTGCGCGGCGCCCTTTCTATTCTGGGCATACCTTTCATTAAGGATGCCGGCAGAGACCGCATTTCTGGGATTGATCGGCCCCTGGTTGCATGTGCTGGACCCATTCACGCGCACACTGCCTCTGTATCAATGGATGCGCGGCATGGACGATCTGTCCGGCAATGTGATGAAAGGAGTGGGTTATGCGCTGGGATGGGCGGCAGTGCTGGCATTGATCGGCGGCATGCATCGCCTGCTCAACAAAACCATTCCCCACACCGCAACCCGTTACTCTGGCGGGGTGTTATTATTCCTGGGGGTACTTACCGCCTGGTGGGCACCGGTACCCTGGCTGGAACTGGGGCGGCCCCTGCCCCTTTTTGTATTGGGCTACGGCCTCTGCCAGGCGTGGAAATTAAAACGACCTTCCTCAGATCAAATCGGACACTCTCTATTCCTGCTCGTGTTTTCCGTGTACGCATTCGTTCTGATGCTCAAGATCATATTCAACGTACACGTGTATCATTACGGTTTTGCGCTGGCTCTTCCGGCATTTTTGCTGTTTGTGCGGTTTTTCATTCATGATTTTTCCCGGCGGCTCGGTGCGGCGCAAAACTCATTTTCGTTTGCGCGTACCATGTCGGCGGCTCTGATTCTGATGTTTGTGGTGGCACACGGCCATGTGTCGTACAAATTGTACCCATTGAGAAATTATCCTGTCGGCTCTGGCATGGACACGATTTTGGAGTACTATCCCTTTTTGAATCCGCGCGGAGCGATTGTGAACGAAGCTGTAAATTACATGCAAAATGAAATGGAGCCGCAGGCGGAGTTCCCGGTATTCCCCGCGGGCAACATGCTGAACTACCTGTCGCGCCACCCGAACCCGTTCCCTTTTATTTTTTTCACGCCGCCGGAGGTGCACTTTTACGGGGAGGGGGCTTATCTCGAACGGCTTCAGTCACAACCGCCGCCTTACATTGTGTTTGTGGAGATGGACAACTCCTGGTTGGGCGCACCTTACTTCGGCCGGGACTACGCGCAGAATCTGTACGCGTGGGTGATGAAGCACTACCGGCAGGCCGCACTGTTTGGTGACCCGCCGTTTACCGGAAAAGGCTACGGCATCCAGATTTTGAAATATTCCCCACAAACTACCGGGAAATCGTCGTGACCGCCCAACAGGACACCGCATTGAATACCTCCCATTCGGTCCCTCGCGGGAAGGCAGCCGATCTGCTTTCCCGGTATGCCGAGCCGATTCCCGCGCTTGTAGCGGGAGCGTGTCCTACCTGTTCTTACACTGAAAAAGGACTGGGGATATTCATAAACCAGTGGATACGGAATCATTATCAGGTGATCAAACAAATCGGCGCGGAGCCGTTTCCCGGGCCTGGCTTTTGGATTCCAATTTATCAACGAAAGGGCGGGCATGGATCCAGCTGAACAGAGCGTCTCCCCTGAAACCCTTGTGACCCGGGACCGGTTTCAGAAGGTTATGGAATGGGCAGGCCCGATGATTGTCCTCATCGGCTTTGCATGCATGCTCTGGTTGAGCTGGCAGCGGTGGGCCGACGTGCTGATCGATTTCGGCAACCAGCTTTACATTCCCTGGAGGATCTCGGAAGGAGAAGTATTATACCGCGATCTGTTTTATGTTTTCGGTGTCCTGTCCCCGTATCTGCACGCTCTCATATTTAAAATCACTGGACCGGGAGCCCTGTACCTTTCCCTGTTCAACATTTTCCTCACCATTGCGCTGACCACCCTTCTATACCGGATGATTCGTTCTCTTTGCGGGGCCTCGACGGCCACGCTGGGCGCACTGCTGTTTGTGACGGTGCACGCGCTGGGGCAACACCGTTATCTGGCCAATTTCAATTTCATCCAGCCCTACTCCTACGACCTGACCCATGGCATTCTGCTGGCCTTCATCACGCTGGCGATTTTTCTGGAATACATCAAAATTCCCACCACGCGAAAACTGATTGCGATCGGCCTGCTTTCCGGACTGACCCTGCTTACAAAAATCGAAGTCATCTTTGCGCTGGGCCTGGCGGGAGCGGCGGGGCTGGGCATCGCGTTTCGGTTTCACAGAATGAATCGCCGGCGCATTATGCTGAACCTGTTTGTTTTGATCGCCGCTTTTCTCGTTCCCGCCGCTCTCGTCCTCCTGTATTTCTCAACGCAAATGCCTTTTCCCGAGGCGGTTTCAAATATCCTGCTTCCCATCCAGTATTCCCTGCATCCGGAGGTTAAAACGCTTCCTTATTACAAGTGGATAAAGGGAACTGACGCGCTGGGCGAAAACCTGGCCTACATGTCGCTTTACGCAACAGTCCTTATTTTGATTACCGCGGCTTTGGCAAAGATCAATCAGATCCTGGATCATACCAATAAAAATACTTGGCCGAATGCGCTGAGCGCCGGGTTGGTGATCGGAATTCTCCTTTGGTTTTTTTTCTGGGACATACCCTGGAAACGCTTTTTGCATCCTCTGCCTTTTTTGATGATTGGGGCAAGCCTTTTCTTCGTTGTGCAGGTAAAGCGCCATTTTCATGCCGCCGCATCATTTCACAAAAACACGGCACTGCTGACGCTCACCCTGTTTTCCCTGTTCCTGCTTGCTAAAACCCCTTTCCGTACCGGAATCTATCATTATGGATTTGCGCTTTCGTTTCCGGCAAGCCTGATTGTACTTCTGTTCATAACAGACATTATTCCCTCGCAACTTTCAAAAAAAAATCGCTCGTTACTTTTTTTTCAGGTCTCCACCACAGTACTCCTCGTTTCTTACATGGTGGTGATGGTTTACGATTCCTATTTATATTATTCGAAAAAGAATTTTCCCGTCGGACAAGGGGTGGACCGGTTTTATGAATACACTCCCAACAGTCGCATATTATACGGGAGGCCGTTTATGGAACCGATGGTCACGCAATTTCTTTTGGAATATATTGGCGAGACGATGGAGCCGGATGCGCGCTTTTCCGTATTCCCGGATGCGGTCATGATCAATTACCTCTCGCGCCATCAGGATCCAATTGGAGGGTTTCTGATGAATCCATTCACTTGGGTACTGGTTGGGGGCGATGCGCCCATTATTCAAAATCTGGAAGCCAATATTCCCGATTACGTTATTCTTATCGATCGCAAATACACCGAATGGCAAATGCCGCACTTCGGCCAGGATTTTGGACGAGCCATTCACCAATGGATTCTGGACAGATACACCTTATCCAAACAGATCGGCGCGGGCCCCTTTTCCGACAGCGGCTTTGGCGTGCAGATTTTCAAACGACAAGCCAATCATGAATCCGCCTCCAAACATGAATAGCCCATTGCCTAGCCAGACACAAGCCACCTGCCGCCAGCACATAGTCGACTGGATTTTTCTTTCCTTGGCGATGGGTGCTTTTGCCATTATCAGTTGGCGGAAGTGGGGGGACATTCTTTACGATCTGGGACATCAATTTTACGTTCCGTGGGTGCTGTCCGAAGGCGCTCTTTTGTATGACGACGTCAGTTACCTATACGGTCCCCTCTCTTCTTATTTGCATGCTTTTATTTTTTCCGTTTTTGGAACGGGAGCGATTCACCTTGCCATATTCAATTTGATCCTGGCATGGTTAACGGGGTTGATGCTCCATCATTGGTTCATGCACCTATTCAGTCGGACTGTCGCCGTTATTTCGGCTTTCACGTTCGGCACCTTGTTTGTTTTTGGGCATCCCACCCACGATGGCAACTTCAATTTTATTTGGCCTTATGTGTATGACCTCCCACATGGAGTTCTACTGTCTCTGGTTGCATTGTACCAACTGGACCGCTTTCTTCAGGATTCGCGAATCCATCGCATTGCCGGGATTGGATTTTTACTTGGCTGTATCTACCTGACCAAAACGGAAGTTTTCCTTGCCGCCGCCGGCTCTCTGATTCCTGTCATGGTGTGGTGGCTGCGAAGGCAATCCGCCTCACGTGAATTATGGATTAAGAAAATTTTTTTCTTTGTGATTTGCGCCTGCACCCCTCCTTTCCTGTTCTTCATGTTTTTCTCCTTTCATGTCCCAGCGCAGAAAGCTTTCTATTGGTTGATCCAGCCCTGGATGCACATGTTCAACGGTGACGTGCGCGAATTGCGGTACTATCAATACATTTTGGGCACCAGCGATTTTTCCGCAAATCTGGCGCGCATTGCTTCTTACACGCTGGTTTTGGTACTGACTTTAGCCAGCCTGTTCGGCATCAATCACTTCCTCAATCGCAAAGGCTGGAACACCTCTTTCGGTGCCGGGCTGCTGATCTTGGCGATATCCGGAGGGCTTTGGGTTTTTTCGTACCGGATTCCCTGGCTGAACCTGATCCCGCCACTTCCCCTGCTCCTCTTGTTGGTTATCCTTTATCAACTCAAGGAGCTGGCAAAGCCCGGTCTCACAAAACAACCGCAGGCACGTAGGCAGAGCATCACCATCCTGGTTTTCGCCGTGTTCTCGTTTCTACTGGTGCTCAAAGTTCTGTTTCGTGTGAGAGTCTATCATTATGGTTTCGCGCTGGCCCTGCCAGGAACTCTACTCATGATTGGCATCCTGCTACATGCTTTGCCGGAGCATCTAAAATCCCACTGGGGCCCCATGAAGGCCTTCCGATCCGGTGTAGCCACTGGTGTCGTCGCATTCGTGCTAGTGGTGAATATGCTTTCCATTATGAATTATGAACGCAAACAATTTCCGATTGGGCAGGGCGTGGATCGGATCATCGACTTCTCTCCCCAAATGTTGATTGTCGGTGACCAGCCACGGATGGAAGGCATGATGACGGAATTTGCCATTGAATACATCAATGCCAATTTCCCCACTTCCGCCGAATTTGTTGCATTCCCGGAATTCGATATCCTGAATTACCTGACGCGCCGAAAAAGCCCGGTACCTGATACGAAGTTCAACCCCGGTGTGGCGCTGGTGCTGGGTGAAGCCCCGGTGCTTGCACGCCTCAAGGCCAACGTTCCCACTCATGTCGTCCTCGTCGGCAAGGAGTTTAACGAATTCGGCCAGCCCTATTTCGGTCGGGATTTCGGAGCTGATATTTATGCATGGATACGCGGCAACTACCGTGTGGTCAAACAGATTGGGCCCGCACCTTTTGAAGGCCAGGGGTTCGGCATCCAGTTTTTAACCCTCAAGTCCACCTCCTTAAATGAATAGCGAGCCCGTTACTCAAACATCATTTGCGCGTCGGTTTCTTTGTCCTTTTTCCGGACCGGTCTTCGTCTCTGCGACGTTTGTTTTTCTAACGGTCATCAGCTGGCAGCGTTGGCCGGATTTGCTGGTGGATTTCGGCCAGCAGGCTTACCTGCCCTGGGTTCTTTCGGAAGGGCAGGTGTTGTATCGGGACGTTGCCTACTTTCACGGCCCGCTTTCCTCATATATTCACGCGTTTGTCTTTCTTGTGTTTGGGACCGGGATCCTGCAACTGGCGCTGTTCAATCTGGCGCTGGTTGCTGTTGCCACCTTTCTCATTTTCCGCCTGTGTGATTACTTCAGTGACCGGCTCGTCGCAACCGTCATTTGCATCACGTTCCTCACGGTTTTTGCTTTCGCCTACCACATGGGTTTCGGCAGTTTCAATTTCATCGCACCCTATATCTATGACCTGACGCATGGCATCCTGCTCAGCATTTTCACCCTGTTCCTTTTTTACCGGTACCTCAAAGCGCCGCGCCTCCGAACCCTGTCAGGCCTCGGCATTCTGCTGGGTCTGATCTTTCTGACCAAAGTCGAAGTGTTCCTCGCGGCGGCACTGGCTTTAGGTGGAGGGTTGTTCATTTTCTGGTCGCAACGGAGGTTGTCTGCGAAAATATTTTTATTGAACGCCACGGTTTTCTGCGGATGCACCCTCCTTCCCATACTTGCGTTTGCGCTTTACTTCTCCTTTTCCATGCCGGTGTCCCGCGCTTTCTTCCATATTCTCGGTCAATACCTGCATGCGGGAGATCCCACCATCCGCACCATGCCGTATTACCAGTTCACCCTGGGCTGGA
This sequence comes from Nitrospina gracilis Nb-211, assembly GCF_021845525.1. Classification (NCBI taxonomy): domain Bacteria; kingdom Pseudomonadati; phylum Nitrospinota; class Nitrospinia; order Nitrospinales; family Nitrospinaceae; genus Nitrospina; species Nitrospina gracilis. The sequence continues at coordinate 2,914,432 of NZ_JAKJKD010000001.1, forward strand.
TGTACCTTGAGGAAAATTTAAAACGCATTGGCATGCACAGCCTTGTGTTTTTCTGCCTCGGAGGGTTGTTGGTTTACATGAACCACATCCTGGCACGAAGTGGGAACAACACCCGGCGAGCCGGACTTCTATTCGGAATCTTTACGGCTGGCGCTCTCTGGTTTCTGACCGCCACCATTCCCTGGCTGGAAATCACCCGGGCTTTTCCAGTCTTTCTCTTTATCACCGGTTTTTATCTATCGATTCGGATTGGCCGGGAAAAACGAATGGTTCAAACCACAAAACGCCGTATTATTTTTCTGGCATGGGTCGTTTTTGCTCTCACCCTCACCTTTAAAGCGTTTTACAATCTCCGCCTCGCCGACCTGGGATTCGCCCTTGCCATGCCTGCGACGCTGGTCATGATGTTTTTCTTTTTGCATTCCCTGCCCCGGCTCGCCGAACGTGTGTCCGGAACCGCGATTGCATTGCGTTGCATTACACTCGCCAGCGCTTTATTTTTTATCGCGGTGATCGGTCTCAACGGTTATTTCGGCTATCAGAATAAGGTGTACCCTGTGGGCGAAGGA